>NZ_JBFOFP010000002.1:0-429712 GCF_040887305.1 Enterococcus sp. C57
AAAACTCTACTAAACCAAAATGTACAACAAAATAATCATTTACCTAAAAAGTCAGATGGATTTAGTCGATGAACAATAATTGCTGGCTCTTTGTCAAATGATGTTGGTAAAGAGAAATCTTAGAATAATTTGGACGAGATTGGGCCAATAATACTTTTCAAAAAGAAAATCAGGCTGATTTTTCTTATTTTAGACACTTTTTCCTTCATATATTTCCCCAATTTTCTCAAATTAAGTGCCATGAGTGCCAAGCCAATATCAATCGTTGCTCCTTGTTTCCCACGTAAGTGAAAACGGCCAAGTGAGCCTTTAGATGCTCGAACACTGGTTCGACATCAATTTTTCGTTTCCGATAAATTGAACCGGTTTTCTCCTCTAAAAGCTTTTTCCTGCATTCTGCTTTGAAATAGCACCAATTATTATTTAAAGGCAACATCCGTTTCTGGAATATATTATTGTTCTACATCTAGTGGTAAAGTTGTTTGATTGATGGTATAATTTTTAAACATAAAAGCATGCTCCTTTTTGATTGGGTTGGGTTACTTTAATCTCACAAGGTTGCGTGCTTTTTGTGTACCTTAAAATCAAAAAAATGGGGCAATAATCAGATTTTTTTTCTGACTATTGTCCCAGTTCAGTTCTTTTTATTTGGTTAAAATAGTTTTACCGTGTCGAATCATGATCCGTCGTTTGAAATTATAAAAATTTCGAAAACAATAAGTATTGTGTTTTAATACTTTAATATGGTTGTTTAAACATTCTAGTGGTCCGTTTGAATAACTGTAGCGGAGGACATTTTGGATCTGTGGCAGAAACTTTTTAAATGTTCGCAAAGTTATCGCATAAGTTTCAGGTAACTGGCTGACTTCTCTGGATAAACAGTCCTCAAATAGTGAATGATCTCTTTTCTTTACTCATAAAGAACATCTTGGTATAACTGATAGCCTTGTCGTAGATCGGCACAAGTAGCTAACAATCGGTCGACAATCTCACTTTCAGTTAAGTAATCTTTGAAACTGGAACACCAAACCCGTTTTTCATAGTTCAACTTTGCTTCTTCTTTTTGTAGGAGTTTCCAATAACGTTTCATTTTTCTACCAAGCCCACGTTGGTATTGAGAAGTACTTTTAAGTCGTGCATTGGTATCCTTCACTCGGTGGTTTAAAAAAGTTCTTCCTATATGTTGAATAATGTGGACACTCTTCGGGCGTGTATTGAAGAGTACCTTTGTAAATCAAGCAAAATTTCTCTTTATATCTTTCTTTGGTTTAACAATTTACCTCAAAATAGATAGTTAGGTCTAGAATATTTAGGGGATCTTTGATAAGCTGAGTACAAGACATCTTGAATTATCCTATGAATTGGTTCGTCAAATTAATTCTAAAGGATTTCAGGGTGTCTTTTCTATGTTTTTACATCATGAAAAAGATGTTGGTAAATTTCACCAACATCAAAAAATATAGAGCCCAAATTACATAGTATATGAGCTCGGGTCGTTAATCAGAAAAAATTGGATGAACGACCCGATTTTTATAGCTAAATCAAAAATAGGATTAAAGAATCAATGAAATATTATGAAAGGAACTGTTATGTATAGGACTTCTCAAATACAATTTTTTGATGCATAATTCTTTGAAAATACTATTCTTGACCTTGTATTCTCAGAAACTAAATGTAGTAACCTAGAATTTTAATCAATTAAATGGTATTAAATTACAAAAATTTCTTTTCCCGGAAATAAAAGTTTTTTATGTATTCTTTTTTTTTGATAAATTGATGAAGTAGTATATAAAATTTTAAAGGAGAAGATAATATGCCAAACAAGGAACAGGAAAAGACAAAAACTATTCAACAGGAACCAACTGAATTAAATTCGAATACAACTAAAGAAAAAGAGAATAGTCCATTCATAAGTAAAAAGAGAGCAGAAGAAAAATTGAAGAATAAACTTAGCAAAAAAGAGGATAAAGCGGTTAAACAAGAGATAAAAACAGTTATGAAGGATGCAGACAGGACTCAAGATCCTTCCCAAATATTTAAGTATCTCACATATGGATTAGAGCATAATCCATTCATAAGTAAAGAGAGAGCAGAAGAAGAATTGAAGAAGTTTAAGGGTAAATATAGAAAAAAAGAGGATAAAGCGGTTGAGCAAGTAATAGCAAAAGTTATGAAGAATAGAGCCATCCCTCGAAGTAGTGTATTGAGGTATCTTAAAAATGAGTTGAAAAAAAGTCCACACATAAGCCGACAGAGAGTAGTAGAAGAAATGGGGAAGTATGAGGGAGGTAATAATGTTAGAAATAGTTCTGAAGTTCCAGTGAACAAAGATAGAAGAGAAAATCTTAAAGAAAAACTAAATAGAGTATCTAAAGAAGAAAACTCATCCCCAAAAAGAGCAGCTGTATCTCAAGACCTACAGCATAAGCAGGATAACCCGTTACATAGATAATAATCAATAAACTCTAAAAATGATTACATAATAAATGAGTGTGGGATATTAATCAGAAAAAATTTGATTAATATCCCACTTTTTATGGCTAAATGAAAACTGGGACAGAAGAATCACTTCTGATTCTATACCCCAAAAAAAAGTTAGACAAAAATAATCAGAGGGCTGATAAAATAAGGATTCTCACGTCATTTATTTTTTATATCTGTCATCAAGCGTCTTACTGTATAGCGGAAATAGTATTCGTTGAAATACGGGAAAGAGAATCAAATAAAAAAAGAAATTACCTATACCATGGGCGAGATCAAAAGGAAGTCCTTGAAAATAGTAAGCCCAAAAAGAGGGAAGTTGATAGATGAAAGTTTCAATTCGTGAAACAATCAAACCGTAAATTAATCCACAAATAAAGCTCAAAATTGCTTGAATAGTTACATGCTTAGCGACTATAGGTAACTGATTCATCCAATGAAAAAACAAAACAATCCCGCTGAAGGCGAGCATTTGACTGATTGTCCAAGTCCCTAATCCTAAATATAGATTAGTGATGAATAAGCTCAATATGGAGACGATTAAAGCATCTGTTAAAGAACCAAATGCCGCAAGTAGTAAAAAAATTGCTGTCATAGGTTGAATATTTGGTAACCAAGCAAAAAAAATTCTGCCTACGACACAGGCAGCAATTAATAATGACAAATAAGCAAATTTGTGAATCGTAAAGTAAGGTTTTTGTTTAAATGTGTTCATCTTTTGAGGCTGCTCCTTCACTGATAATAGTTCTCATTATATCATAAATTTTTTTTATTACAAGATTGAAAAACACATGATGTAGTGTGATAATAATTAACAAACACTATATATAGTGTTTTTTATGATAAGGTGGCGATGGAATGGGAATTTATTCAAAAAAATATATAGAAAAACTTAATCAGGATATACGGAATTATCCAGAGGTCAAACCTATTGATCCACAAATGAAACTGACATTTGAAGGGATTTCACGCTTGATCATGTTGGATCGATATACTTACAAAGATCCACATAATCAGACGTTAACCATAGGTGATCTAGTCGTCTTGACGGTACATGCGGATCCACAATACCCGGCTCGTGGAATTGGAACGATCATTCAGCACTCTGGAGACGATTTAACGATCGAAGTGGAAGAGGAATTTCGCTCCTCTTTGACTGATCCTGAAGAAATAGCTCGTGGATTCGTTAAAAGAAACAAAAGTGAAGTTGAAAAACCTTTAGAGCTGTATTATGAACAAATTGCTGCTCGGGTTGCTTCCGGAATTAGTCAAGTCGAGGGCGATAGAAAAGCAGAATTTTTTGAAGATTTTTACAAACAATTGACTGAACAAAATTTGATTCCTGCCGGAAGGGTGTTATATGGCGCTGGTACGCAATCAGAAGTCACATACTTTAATTGTTTTGTCATGCCATTTATTCAAGATTCTCGCTCTGGTTTAGCAAAACACCGAGAAGAAGTCATGGAAATCATGAGTCGTGGTGGTGGAGTAGGAACGAATGGCTCAACCTTGAGACCAAAATCAGCTGTCGTACATGGCGTAAATGGAAAATCTTCTGGTGCTGTTTCTTGGCTCAATGATTTAGCTAATCTCACCCATTTAGTCGAGCAAGGAGGAAGTCGCAGAGGGGCGCAAATGATCATGCTAAATGATTGGCACCCAGATATTTTTGAATTTATTATTTCAAAAATCCAGAATCCATTGATCTTGCAACAGTTGATAACTACAAGTAAAAATCCGCTAATCAAACAGTTGGCAAGTGAGAAACTAGCTTTTTCTCCTTTAACTCAAGAAGAAAGGGAGCTATTTGAAGTCTTGCTTAAGGAAGAGGGGCTTTTGCAATTTGCAGAATATACTTTCATCAAAGAGGCTAAGCAAAAATTAAAAATGGGTGGAAGTTATAGTGTCAAAGATCCTGACTTCTTAACAGGGGCGAATATTTCAATCTGTCTGACAAAGGAATTCATGGCAGCTGTCGCACAAGATAAGACCTATGATTTGCGTTTTCCTGCTATTGACGAGTATACAGAAGTAGAAATGGCTGATTATGATCAACATTGGGCTGAAATCGGTGATGTTCGTGAGTGGGAAGCGACAGGACGTAAAGTGAAAGTTCATCAAACAATTCGAGCCAGAGAGCTTTGGGAATTGATCACTTACTGTGCTACTTATTCTGCGGAACCAGGGATCTTTTTTATTGATAACGCCAATGAGATGACTAATGCTGCTGCCTATGGTCAAAAAGTCGTTGCAACAAATCCTTGTGGAGAACAGCCATTGACACCGTATGCGGTATGTAATCTTGCGGCTATCAATTTAGCGAATATGGTAGATGAGCACCAAGAAATCGATTTTCAAAAAGTTGCAGAAGTGGTTAGAACCAGTGTACGTTTCCAAGATAATGTTATTGATGCGACCACTTATTTTTTTGACAAGAATGAGCAACAAGCAAAAGGGGAACGTCGTATTGGTTTAGGGGTGATGGGCTTAGCCGACTTATTGATCTATTGCGGCAAAACGTATGGCTCTAAAGAAGGAAATGCGTTAGTCGATCAATTGTTTGAAACGATTGCCGTTACAGCTTATCAAACGTCGATCGAATTGGCAAAAGAAAAAGGAAGTTTTCCTTATTTAGTTGGTAAGAACGAAGAAGAAACACGACAATTACGTGAGCGTTTTATCCATTCTGGGTATATGAAAAAGATGCCAGAACATATTAGGCAAGGTGTCTTAACTTATGGAATCCGTAATTCACACTTATTAACCGTTGCACCAACTGGCTCGACAGGTACGATGACTGGTGTTTCCACGGGATTGGAACCTTATTTCTCTTTTTCCTACTTTAGAAGCGGTCGCTTAGGAAAATTCATTGAAGTACACGCTGAAATCGTTGACGAATATCTAGCGAAACATCCAGAGGCAGATGCCTCAGAGTTACCGGAATACTTTGTCTCAGCAATGGAGCTTTCACCAGAAGCTCACGTGGATGTCCAATGTACGATCCAACGATGGGTTGATAGCTCCATTTCCAAAACAGTCAACGCACCTAAGGGATATCGTGTTAAAGAAGTAGCTGATATTTACGAACGACTTTATCAAGGTGGGGCAAAAGGCGGTACGGTATATGTTGACGGTAGCCGAGATTCACAAGTCCTGACTTTATCAGCGGAAGAAAATAGTTTTACCGATGAGCTAGTAACATCAGAGGTACACCCAGATGTTTTGCTAACAGAAGCTTCAAACGACTCAGCAACGAGTGAAGAGCGCTGTCCGATTTGTCATGAAGGTACAATTGAAGAAATCGGAGGTTGCAGTACTTGCACCCATTGTAAAGTACAACTAAAGTGTGGATTATAAGGTTAAAAAGGAGCATGGTACCATGAAAATCTATACTAAAAGTGGTGATGCTGGGATGACTAGTATTATCGGAGGGCAACGGCTAGCTAAGTCAGCTTCTCGTGTTAGAGCTTATGGAAGTGTGGATGAAATCAATTCTTGGGTAGGAACGATCGTTGCAGAATTAGATCCTGATAAATTTGCGCTTTTGATCGAACAATTAATCCAACTTCAACGATTACTATTTGATATCGGAACAGATTTTGCCACACCAACGGAAGTCAAAGAACGGATCGTGACTAAAAAAGATTTGGAGAAAATGGAAGAAATGATTGATTTTTATCAAGAAAAACTACCGGTGATCGACAAATTTATCTTACCTGGTGGACATCCAGTAGCAGGGCATTTCCATCTTGCCCGAACAGTGACCCGAAGAGCGGAACGTGAAATCACTGAATTGATTTTGGAAGAAACAGAAACGAATCAAATGAGTTATAAACTGATTAATCGGTTATCGGATCTCTTTTTTGTCTTGGCACGTTATGTCAATGTGGTTTATCATATTAAAGAACCATTCTATGAGCGAGCTGGGAAAGTATTCCATTAATTATTTATCAGACCTTACTGTTTGGATTAAAATCTAACTGTCTAAGAATCATATCTATAATGTTTAAAGTGATAACTTAAGTAAATTCTTTTTACAAATTAATAAATAGGAGTGTTTTTTTTGAAGAAATTCATAGTATTATTAGCTGCTTTATCAAGTATGATCGTTATGACTGGTTGTCAATCACCTACCACGACAGAACAATCAAGCGCTCAATCACAAGCCACTACAAAAAAAGTGACCATCACTTTGCAAGAAGAGGGAAAAGAACTATCGGCAAAAAACGTTACTTACCAACCAAATCAGACCTTGTTGGAATTACTAAAAAAACAGTTTTCAGTGAAAGAAGACAATGGTTTTGTGACGGCAATTGATGGGCACGCACAAGACAAAGATAAAGGATTATATTGGACGTTCACAATCAACGGCAAAATGGCGGAAAAAGGAGCAAATGATATTAAATTATCACCTAACGATCAGATAGTGTTCAATTTAGCAACATTCAAGTAAGAGTGTAACAGTTCAAAAATTAACTTGAGCGTGCGATCAAATCTTTCGGATGAACAAGCCTAAAAAGACGAAAATCAGGAGAACTGATTTTCGTCTTTTTATCTAGCTTTAATAAATATTGTGGTAGAAAATAGGCTCCATGTCATTAAGAGTCGATGAATAGTACAAAAACCAGTCAGGGTCATAAATTTCCTCTTTTTAACCAACACATGTAGTTAAGCAAATATTCAGAAAAATAGTTTAAAGGAATAGTTATGTACAGAGGTACTTAAATAAAATTCTTCTGTAGCATAATCCTTTAATAACACTAATCTTAGCCAAATATTCTCAGAGATTAAAAACAATAATCTAGATTCTGAATAAATACAATGGTATAAAATGCCAATAATTTCTTTCTGTGGAAATAAAAGTTCGTGATGTACTTTTTTTTCTGATAAATTTATAAAGCGTATATAAAATCTCAAAGGAGAAAACAGCATGCCAAACAAGGAACAGAATATAAATAAAGACAACGAAGAGAAAGTTAGAATACAGTCTCAAGATCAGCATGGTATTTTTAATAGAATAATTAATAAGCTTGAACTTAAAAAAAAGCAACTGAATATAGAAATAAAGAAAAAAAACGGAGAGACAGTAACAGAAACACCTAAAGATCTAGCAAATAGACTAACCAAAAAGTATAAAATTAAGAAACAGAAACATACTAATCTAGAAACTTTAGCAACATTGGGTGAAGATCTTTCTGAATATGATCCAGCTTCAATCGAAGGAACCCTCTCCTATCTTAAACTTTCTCCAGCAGAGAAAAAGCTGTTACAACAAAGAACTATTGAAATGAATAGCAAAGATAGAATAATAATAAATAGTCAAAATAGACTCCTGTTTATTAGCTTTCTTAATGAAAAACATAGACTTAAATCAAACACGCCTTTATCAGAAAAAAAAAAGCTGCACTAATTGAAGACCTTGATAAATTCTATCATACTCCTTTGAAACTTAGTACGTATCATAACTTTATTCTCGATCTGGATATAGTAGCTAGAAGGGATGTAGGTAGGCTTATAAATGATCAACTTCCAAAGGTGAATGAATTAATAACGCAGGTAATAGATGATGTTGCTATAGATATTACAAATAAATACCAACTTTTAGAGAACCACACAGTCTCCGAAGAAAAACTAGAGGCAACAGCAAATGAGGTCATGGATTTAAATCTTGATGAGGAAATGAAAAGGGCGGTTATAGCTAAACTTGAACTATCAAAAGAAGATCGAGCCACTCTTCGGAAAATATACAGAAAAAAACAAGACACATTGAAAACACAGGAAAGTAAGACAGATGCTAATTTAAAAGAGATTACAAAAGATGACGATGAAATATTATTTTATCAGCAAGTAGATGATGCAGCTATAGCTATCATAAATAAATATCAGCTATCTATCCCCGAAAATAAACTAAAGGCAATAGCAGATGAGATAATGGATTTAAATCTTAGTGGGGAACAAAAAGAGGAGGTTATTTTCCAACTTGGACTACAAACAGAAGATAGTGCCACTCTTTGGAAAATATACAAAATAAATTTGATGAAAGCAGAACAGTTATTTTATCAGCAAGCAAACAATGCTGCTATTCATGCTACTATAGCTATTATCAATAAATATCAGCTTTCAGAGAACCAATCTGTCCCTGAAGAGAAACTAAAGGCAATAGCAAAGGAAATTATGGATTTAAATCTTAGTGAAGAATACAAAAGAGAGGTTATTTTCGAGCTTAAAATATCAGAAGAAGATCGAGCCACTCTTCAAACAATATATAGAGAAAGACAAGACTTTTTAACAGCGCAAGAAAGTAAGACAGATGCTAAATTAGATGAGAACACAAAAGGTGAAGATAAAGTATCATTTTATCAGCAAATAGGTGATGCAGTTATAGGCATTATAAATAAATATGAACTATCTATCCACGAAAGGAAACTAAAGGCAATAGCAAAGGAGATTTTTAATTTAAAACTTAGTGAGGAACAGAAAGAAGAGGTTATTATCCGTCTTGGAATACAAAAGGGATATAAAGATACTCTTCTCGAAACATTTAAAGAACTACAGAAATGGCCAACACCAGCCCAAAGTAAGTCAGAAGTTATAATAAGAGGAGCTAAAGCATTACAGTTATTTAATCAGCTAGTACATGATTCAGTTACTTATATTACAAATAAATATGAACTTTCAGAAGATCAAGCTACTCATCATAGGAAACTAAAGGCAATAGCAAAAGAGATTATAGATTTAAACCTTAGTGATGAACAAAAAAGAGAGGTTATTAATGGTCTTGAAATACCAGAAGCTGATAGAGAAGCTTTTTGGAGAATATACAGAAAACTTGAGATATTGCCAAAAATAAAAGAAAGTAAGACAGACTCTAGAGTCAATGATCGGACACAAAATGGACATGGTGGCGATGGGGCACAATTAGTTAATAAAAATAACAATAAGAAACGAATTATCCGAAGAAATTTTGCCGAAGCAGCACCATTTTTTTTTAAGGGAATAAATGATGCTACTATAGCTATTACAAATAAATATCAACTTTCGAATGACCGACCTACCTTCCGAGATAAACTAGAGAAAATGGTAAATGAGATTATAGATTTAAATCTTAGTGAGCAACAAAAAAGGGTGGTTGTTAGAGTACTTGAAATATCAAAAGAGGATAGAGTCGCTCTTAAGACAATGTACAGAGAAAGACAAGACTTGTTAAAAATACAAAAAAATAAGACAGATGATGAAGTGTTCTTTTATCATGGAGTAGATGATGCAACTCTAACTATTATAACCAACTATCAACTTTCAGAGGACCAACCTAATCCCCCAAAAAAACTAGATGCAATAGCAAATGAGATTTTGAATTTAAATCTTAATAAGCAACAGAAAAGAGAGGTCATTTTCGAACTTGAAATACCAGAAATAGATAGAGATAAACTTAATGAATTAATAAATAAAAAAACAACGTTGCTAAACCAGGTAGAAACTTTACAAGAATCAGCTAAAACGATCCTAGGCTCAATATTAAGTCAGGGACTAAATAATCTTGAATCAAAACCCACTACGCCACTACAGACGTCATTAAAATCAAAATTAAGATCTCTACTAAAGAAAAGTGAGGATAATCTAGGATCGGAACCACCGATATCGCTAAAACCAAATGCATCAAAAGGTAATCCTTTAAAAATAGTAAACAGTCTAAGCTCGAAACCACAGACTCCACTAAACCCAACGATTCACTTATCTAAAGGTTTAGATGAATTTAGTCGATGAACCATAATTGCTCAAGCCGAATCATTTTCTGAAAAGGGATTGTTCGGCTCTTGCTGTTTTAGGGATGATTAATATTTTTCATCTCTTCGTCAATAAGTACTGATGAGTGATGCAAAATCAAATCTGGGCAAGAAGGTACCCCATTCTTTCTCAGATTTTTTTGTTTTCTCACATTTGTTCGTTAATTAATCAAAAAGTTTCTATTTTTCATGATGTCATTGAATTAAATCCGTAAATTACGTATTTCTATATTTTTATACAGGAATACTATTTTTTTCAAATCACTACACGTGGTTACGCAAATATATTCAGAAAAAAATTATGAAAGAAATAGTTATGTATAAGTGGACTCAAATAAAACTTTATTCATGCATAATCTTTTTGAAAACACTATTCTTGACTAATTATTTTCAGAAATTAAAAATAATATTCTAAAATTTGAACAAATACCATGGTATTAAATTCCAAGAATTTCTTTATTTGGGAATAAAAGTTTTTGATGTCCTTTTTTTTCTGATAAATTTATAAAGCAGTATATAAAAGTGCAAAGGAGAAAACAACATGGAAAAACTAAATAAAAAAAATGGAGAGAAAGTAAGCGTACAGTCCAAAAATCAGCGTGGTATTTTTTATAGACTAAAAGATAGGTTGAAACTAAATAAAAAAAACGGAAAAAAAGTAATTGTACAACCCGAAGATCAGCTTTCACTTGCTTATGAACTAACTAATAAGTATAAACTTGAGAAAAATAAATCTGATGATATGAAAGCACTAGTAGCATTAGGAAAAGATCTTTCTAAATATGCCCCAGCTACAATCGAAGGAATCCTCTTCTATCTTCCATTGACTCCAGAAAAGAAAAACCTGTTTCAACCAAGAAATAGAATAGTACAGCCTGAAGATCAGCAAAGTCATGCTTATAGACTAACCAATAAGTACGAACTAAAAATGGAACGTACTAATCCGGAGAAATTCGCAAAATTAGGTAGAGAACTTTCTAGATATGATCCAGCTACAATCGAAGGAATCCTGTTACATCTTCCACTGATTCCAGAAGAGAAAGACCTGTTACAACCAAGAAATAGAATAGTACAGCCCGAAGATCAGCTTGAACTTGCTGATAGATTAATCGATAAGTATAAACTAAAAAATAAACATACTAATCTGAAAACAATGGCAGCATTAGGAAAAGATCTTTCTAGATATGATCCAGATTCAACCGAAGGAATCCTCTTACATCTTCCATTGATTCCAGAAGAGAAAAAACAGTTACAACCAAGAAATAGAATAGTACAGCCCGAAGATCAGCTTGAACTTGCTTATAGAATAACCAAAAAGTATAAACTAAAACATCAACATACTAATCTAAAAACATTCGTAGCATTAGGAAAAGATCTTTCTAGATATGATCCAGATTCAACCGAAGGAATCCTCTTACATCTTCCGCTGATTCCAGAAGAGAAAGACCTGTTACAACCAAGAAATAGAATAGTAAAACCCGAAGATCGACTTGAACTTGCTGATAGATTAACCGATAAGTATAACCTAAAAATGGAACGTACTGATCCGGTGACATTCGCAAAATTAGATAGAGAACTTTCTAAATATGATTCAGATTCAACCGAAGGAATCCTCTTACATCTTCCGCTGATTCCAGAAGAGAAAAACCTGTTACAACCAAGCAATAGAATAGTAAAACCCGAAAATCAGCCTAATCTTGCTTATAGATTAACCAAAAAGTATAAACTAAAAAATCAACATACTAATGTGAAAACATTAGTAGCATTAGGTAAAGAACTTTCTAAATATGATCCAAATTCAACCGCAGGAATCCTTTTACTTCTTCCATTGAATCCAGAAGAGAAAAAACTGTTACAACCAAGAAATAGAATAGCACAGCCCAAAGATCAGCCTGCTCTTGCTTATGAACTAACTGAAGAGAAAAAGCAATCTACTAATATAGAAACACTAGTAGCATTAGATAAAGATCTTTCTAAAGATGATCCAACTTCAAGCGAAGGAAACATCTCCAATCTTCCATTGAATCCAGAAGAGAAAAACCTGTTACAACCAAGCAATAGAATAGCACAGCCCGAAGATCAGCCTGCTCTTGCTTATGAACTAACTGAAGAGAAAAAGCAATCTACAAATACGGAAACACTAGTAATAGATAAAGATCTTTCTAAAGAGAAAAATCTGCTACAACAAAGAACTATTGAAATGGATAGCGAAGATAGAACCTTTTTTATTGACTATCTTAATGAAAAACATAACCTTAATTCAAACACGCCTTTATCGGAAAAAACAAAAGCTGCACTAATTGAAGACCTTGATAAATTCTATTATCTTCCTTTGAAACCTAGTACGTGTTATAACTTTATTTCCGATCTACATATTATAAATAGAGATGATGTACGTGAGCTTCTAAATGATCAAATTCCCAAGGTGAATAAATTAATAACACAGGTAATAAATAATGCTACTCTAGCTATTACAAGTAAATATCAACTTGTAGAGAACCAATCTGTCCCTAAAGAGAAACTAGAGGCAATAGCAACTGAGATTATGAATTTAAATCTTGTTGAAGAACAGAAAAGGGAGGTTATTGCTAAACTTGAAATCTCAAAAGAAGATCGAGCTACTCTTGGAGAAATATACAGAGAAAAACAAGACTTGTTGCAAACACAAGAAAGTCAGAAAGACGCCGAAATAAAAGCTGCTACTATAGCTATTACAACTAAATATGAACTTTCAGAGGATCAATCTAACTCCCCAGAAAAACTAAATAAAACAGCAAAAAAGATTGCGAAATTAGATCTTAGTGATGAACAGAAAAGAGAGGTTATTTTCGAACTTAAAATACCAGAAAAAGATCAAGACACTCTTCTGTCTATATACGAAGAACAAAAGAAAGCTGCTAATATAGCTATTATAAAAAAATACAAACCTAACGCCCAACATGATCTAAAGGAAATAGCAAAACATATTGCGAATGAAAGACGTAATAATGTCAAAAAAAAATCAACAGAATCAGAACAATTATTTCAGCAGAATGTACATGCTGTTGCTACTACTATTACAAATAAGCATCAGCTTTCAGAGAAACGACCTGCAAACCCGAATAAACTACATAGAATAGCAAATGAGGTTGTGAATTTAAACCTAAATATAGACCAGAAACTGGAGCTCATGCGTACGCTTGCCTTGACACAAGCAGACAAAGACAAGCTTCGGAATATATTCTCAAATAGTGTAATAAATGATAAGATCGTATCCCTATTGGCTGAAGAAATAAAAGTAGCTTACCAACTTTCAGAGAATAAAACTATCTCTCCAAAGGATTTACATAACATAGCAATTACCATTGAGAATAGTTATCTTGATGAAAAGTATATGGATACAGTTTCTGATAATCTTGTCATGAGAAGAGAAGATAAAGAAGCACTTCGGGATATAATCAGAGAAAGAGCGAAACAACAAACAGAAAAAAAACAAGAAAATGAGGCAGATATTAAAATAAATGGGAAGACTATGGCTGAAGTACTAGATGACAACGCGCTTTTGTTATCTCGAGCAATGAACACTGCATTAGCACTTAAAGAGAACCAAAAGGTAGAACCAAAAATGCTATCTACGATGGCGGAATTTATTGGTAGCAGAAAACTTAATGAAATAAATAGACGCAATATACCTTATATGCTTACTCTGACTAAAGAAGATAAAAAAGAGCTTAATGAAATAATAAATGAAAAAACAACATTGCTAAATAAGGAACTCGAAATTTCACAAGAACCAGCTAAAATGAACCTAAGTTCAACATTAAGTCAAGGACTAAACAATTTAGATTCAAAACCAAAGAATCCACTACAGACATCACCAAAACCAAATTTAAGAACTCTACTAAATCAAAGTGAGAATACTCCAGGCTTGGAACCAAATACGTCGCCAAAACCAGGAACTTTACCAAAAGCACCAGCCCGAATTAATCTATTAAATGTTGTGGTACAGAATAAGATAGTCTCCCTATTGGCTGAAACAATAAAAGTAAATTATCAACTTTCAGAGAATAAAACTATCTCTCCAAAGGATTTACATGAAATAGCAATTACCATTGAGAATAGTTATCTTGATGAAAAGTATATGGATACACTTTCTGATAATCTTGTCATGAGAATAGAAGAAAAAGAAGCACTTCGGGATATAATCAGAGAGAGAGCGAAACAACAAACAGATAAAAAACAAGAAAATGAAGCAGACATTAAAATAAATGGGAAGACTATAGCTGAAGTAGTGGATGACAACGCGCTTTTGTTATCTCGAGCAATGAACACTGCATTAGCACTTAACGAGAACCAAAAGGTAGAACCCAAAATGCTATCTACGATGGCGGAATTTATTGGTAGCAGAAAACTTAATGAAATAAATAGACGCAATATACCTTATATGCTTACTCTGACTAAAGAAGATAAAAAAGAGCTTAACGAAATAATCAATGGAAAAACAACTTTGCTAAGTAAGCTTCCCGAACTAGATAGAACAAACCCAAATCCAATAGATCAAGTTCCATTACCATTGAATCAAAGACTAAGTAATCTAGGATCGGAACAAAATACTCCACCAAAACCAAACAAAAATATAAAACAAATGAATTCTTTATCTCAAGGATCAGCTGAAGTTAGTCGATAAACCATAATTGCTCAGAGACTGGGACAAAACTTGTCTCAGTCTCTTCTAGTATCTCTAAAACGAATCGCAATCATTCATGATAAGTGTAGATAAAGAGCAATCTTCATCTGCTAAAAACAACTAACTTAAGATCATTAAGTCAAACTAGTGATTCTTTAGATCGACTGTGTGAGCTATTCAAGCTTTATGGATAGAAGTACAAAGGTAGTACTTGAAAAATCACCTTAAAAAGTCCACAATAAGGAAGATAGAATTTATTGAGAAAAAGGATGATACTATTGACTGATAATCGCCCGATTGGTTTTATTGATTCAGGTGTTGGTGGATTGACGGTGGTCAAAGAAGCATTGAAACAATTACCAAATGAAAATATCTTATATGTTGGAGATACTGCCCGTTGCCCCTATGGTCCTAGACCGGCAGAACAAGTGATCGAATTTACTTGGGAAATGACGAATCATTTGGTGGAACAAAACATCAAAATGTTAGTGATTGCCTGTAATACTGCTACTGCGGTTGCTTTAGAAGAAATCAAGGCGGCACTTCCTATTCCAGTCATTGGTGTGATCTTACCTGGGACAAGAGCAGCTGTTAAACAAACAAGAAATAAACAAGTAGGGATTATCGGAACCCTCGGAACGATCAAAAGTCGTGCTTATGAAACAGCGCTGAAAACGAAGGTACCTGAACTTGCCGTGACTAGTTTGGCTTGTCCAAAATTCGTTTCGGTAGTGGAAAGTAATGAATATCATTCGTCAGTTGCAAAAAAAATCGTTGCCCAGACACTAGCGCCATTGGTTACTAAGAAAATCGATACATTAATATTGGGTTGTACCCATTACCCTTTGTTACGTCCGATTATCCAAAACGTTATGGGAGAAAGTGTAACATTAATCGATTCAGGTGCAGAGACTGTCGGGGAAGTTTCGATGTTGCTGGACTATTTTGAAATCAGCAATTCAGTCAGTGAGGGTCGGACGTTATGTCAATTCTATACGACTGGTTCAGCTAAGCTTTTTAAAGAGATTGCACAAGATTGGCTGATGCTCGATCAGTTGAATGTTGAGCATATTGAATTAGGAGGGAAATAACAGATGCGTCACGATGGAAGACAACCTCAGCAGTTAAGAAAAATAAAGATTGAAACAAATGTTTTTAAACATCCAGAAGGTTCTGTTATGATTCACTTTGGTGATACGATCGTCAATTGTTCTGCTACGATTGAAGAAAACGTTCCGCCATTTTTAAGAGAAACAGGAACTGGTTGGGTAACAGCAGAATATAGCATGTTGCCACGTGCGACTCATACTAGAAATCGAAGAGAAAGCAGCAAAGGAAAACTTTCAGGACGCACAATGGAAATCCAACGGTTGATTGGTCGTTCGTTAAGAGCGGTCGTTGATCTGAAAAAGTTAGGCGAACGTAGTATTATCATTGATTGCGATGTTTTGCAAGCAGATGGTGGGACAAGAACGGCTAGCATCACAGGAGCTTTTATTGCGTTAAAATTAGCAGTCGAAAAGTTACTTCAAACAAAAGTTTTACGTGAAGACCCAGTTATTGAACATTTAGCTGCTATCAGTGTTGGGATTTTACCCGATCAGACATGTGTGGCAGATTTAGATTATGAAGAAGATGCTGCAGCGCTAGTCGATATGAATCTAGTCATGACTGAATCTGGCAAATTTGTCGAGATTCAAGGAACTGGGGAAGAAGCAACCTTTGATGGAGAACAATTAAACGATCTGCTCTTTTATGGGAAAACGGCGATTGAGCAATTGATTCTTGAACAAAAAAATGTCTTGTTCGAGCAACGAGCAGAAAGAGAGGACGATTTGAAGACGATCGTTATTGCTACCAAAAATGCTGGGAAAGCAGAAGAATTTAAAGCGATGTTTGGCAAAGCAGGTTATGAAGTCAAAACATTGTTTGACTATCCTGAATTACCTGATGTAGAAGAAACTGGTTCAACGTTTGAGGAAAATGCTCGTCTGAAGGCGGAAACGATTGCTTATTTGTTGAATCAACCTGTATTAGCTGATGACTCTGGTTTGAAAGTAGATGCTTTAGGCGGCATGCCAGGGATCTACTCTGCACGATTTGCCGGCGAACACAAAAGTGACGCAGGAAACAATGCGAAATTACTTTATGAGATGACGGAGATTCCAGATGAGAAAAGAACGGCGCAATTTCATTGCACCTTGGTTTTTGCTGCACCGGATAAAGAAAGTCTAGTGGTGGAAGCGCAATGGCCAGGAAAAGTAGGAAGAATCCCAAGAGGAGACAACGGCTTTGGGTATGATCCACTATTTATTCCTGACGGTTCAACTGAAACTGCAGCCGAAATGTCAAGTGAAGAAAAAAACCAAGTCAGCCACCGGGCACAAGCAATGAAAAAATTGAGCCAAGTATGGCAAAGCTGGTTGGAAGGTGAAAACAAATGAAATATTTAGTTGTCAGTGATAACCATGGTGATCGGGAAATCTTAGCTGATCTAGTTGCTCGTTATCAAACGAAAGTGGATTTCTTCTTTCACTGTGGCGATTCAGAATTATCGCCAGAAGATCAATTGTGGACGCACTTCCATGTAGTCAAGGGAAATTGTGATTTCGGACCGGGATTTGTTGAAAAAGAGTGGGTTGATACTGGGAAAGATAAAATATTTATCACTCATGGACATTTGGCAAATGTTCGTTTTGGTCTTACTCAATTAGCGCTTGAAGCGCAAGCCAACCAAGCAACGATGGTCTTTTTTGGTCATACGCATCAAATTGGTTGTGAGGTAGTAGAAGGGGTCTTGTATTTGAATCCTGGAAGCATTTCGCAACCACGAGGACCGATCCAAATCCCTTCTTATGCCTTGATTGAACACAGTGGAGAACAAGTCAATGTTCAATATTATAATCGAGCGCATCAACCTGTCGAGGAACTGGCTTTCACTTTTTCCTTGTAAGCAAAAAATCTCTAATTTTTACTAAAATCTCGATTTTTTATATGAATTTTGCATCCGTTTTCGGTAAAATAATTATGTTGAAATGAAATTGAAATGGAGGCCCTCCAATGATTGGACCGATTGTAAGAGAGTTATTGCTACAAAATCGAGAGACTTTTTTGATCTCGGCTGAAAATGTAGCGAATGTCATGTATCAACATCCATTATCACATGGTTTGCTTGTTTTATCGAAAGTAGGTTATACGAAGATCCCTGTACTAGGAAAAGATGACCGTTTCGTGGGATTAGTTAGCTTATCTGATGTCGTCAATAAAATGATCGATCTACAAACGATCAGCATGGACCCATTAGAAGGACTAACCGTTGCAGATGTAATGGAAACGAATGTTGCAACGATCGATGAAAATTGGGAACTAGAAGAAGTTCTCCATTTATTAGTTGATTCACCTTTTCTACCGGTTGTTACAGAAGACAAAGTTTTTAAAGGGATCATTACTCGAAAAGAACTACTAAAGGCAGTCAACTATATGGTGCATGAATTGGAACGACGAAACATTGTTTCGCCTAAAGTCGAAGAATTAAAAGAAAAGTTAGACATCGTTAGTTAACGATTAAAGCAAAAAAGATTGAGACTGATTACACTTATTTCTCCATTAAGGTCATTTAATGGAAAGCGTAAGGAATCGTCTCACTCTTTTTTATTTCAAGCTGATCGGGCTGTTAGGAATGGTAAATCCTGCTGTTGTCAATTCTTTTACATAAGAACTCAAAAATTCTTCTTTCAAAACAAATTGTTTCCCATTCAAGGCATAACAAATGGTTCGAATCGCAAAATTACTGTTCCCTAAATCGACTAATCCAAAAATTGTTGGTTCAGTTTGTAAGTCGTCTTGGTATTTTTCAGCTAATCGTTGATTTACACGATCGATGATTTCGTAGATAGAATCATAGCCTTCTTCCGGCACGATGCGAATATCAAGTAGAACTTGCATATTCGCTCTGGATAGATTGCTGATAGTCGTGATGTTTCGATTGGGAATAAAGTGGACCGTACCGTCTACGGCTTTTAACTGTAACGTCCGAATACCGACAGAAGCCACTGTTCCTTCAATTGACAGATTCGCTAATTTTACATAATCTCCGACATCCATTTGTTGTTCCATAATAATGAAAAAGCCAGTAATCACATCACTCATAAAGCCTTGTGCGCCCAATCCAATTGCTACCCCAGCAATTCCCGCTCCTGCCAACAATGAACCAATCGGAACACCAATGACGGATAAAATCGCATAAATAAAGAAAAAACCCATCGTGTATTGGAAAATCGTATTTAACAGACTGTGTAACGTTTTTAAACGACTTTCATTCAAAACCGATTTCTTAGAATATTGTTTAAAAGATTTATCAATTAAATATTTTCCGACACGGTTGAGTATGGCAAATAAAAGAATTAAAAAAACTAAATAAAGTCCTTTTTGGATGAAGGTTGCAAAAATTGCATCCCAATCGATCGTATTCCAGAAACGTTGAAAAGCATTCACTTGGTGGACTGCTTGGTCAGTTAATGTTTCACCAGTGGAAGTGGTTGCTGTTGTCGCTAGTTGTAAAAACATAAGATCCCCTTTTCTAAAATATATACTCACTACTGTATTGTAACAAGAACGAGGGAAAAAGAAAATCAGCAAAACTGTTTCAAATTTCAGAAATTTTCCAAAAAATAAAATGACAAACCTCAAGGATAGTGCTAAAATATTCACAAAACAAAGATAGGTGGAATGAATATGCAATTGGATTGGAATAATTTAGGTTTCTCATATATCAAAACTCCTTGGCGTTACGTTGCAAAGTGGAAAGATGGTCAATGGGAAAAAGGAGAATTGACGGAAGACAACTATTTAACAATCCATGAAGGTTCTCCAGCGCTTCATTATGGACAACAATGCTTTGAAGGATTAAAAGCTTACCGAAGAAAAGATGGCAAGATCAATCTTTTTCGACCAGATCAAAACAGCCGTCGTTTGAATCAAAGTGCTAGACGGTTATTGATGCCGATGGTACCAGAAAAAATGTTCATTGAAGCTGTGAAAGACGTAGTCAAAGCGAACGAAGCATTTGTACCACCTTATGGAACAGGCGCAACATTATACTTACGTCCTTTTCTGATTGGTGTCGGTGAAAACATTGGTGTACACCCAGCGCCAGAGTACTTATTTGTCGTTTTCTGTACACCAGTTGGTGCTTACTTTAAAGGTGGTTTGAAACCAACGAACTTTATCGTATCAGAGTACGACCGGGCAGCACCTAATGGAACAGGGGCAGCAAAAGTAGGAGGGAACTATGCAGCTAGTCTGTTGCCAGGTACACAAGCGAAGGAATTAGATTATTCAGACTGCGTGTATTTAGATCCTGCTACTCACACGAAAATTGAAGAAGTCGGTGCAGCGAATTTCTTTGGTATTACTAAAGATGGGCAATTTATCACACCGCAATCGCCATCGATTTTACCGAGTATCACGAAATATTCACTCTTACAATTGGCTGAAGAGCGTTTAGGCTTAACTGCTGTCGAAGGGGATATCTTTATTGATCAATTAGATCAGTTTGCCGAAGCAGGAGCGTGTGGCACAGCAGCGGTCATCTCACCGATCGGAGGGATCTATTATCAAAATAACTTACATGTTTTCCATAGCGAAACAGAAGTTGGTCCTGTAACTAAACGATTGTATGATGAATTGACAGGGATCCAGTTTGGCGATGTAGAAGCGCCTGAGGGTTGGATCGAAGTAGTCGAATAAACAACAGTATAATCTAATAAAAAAGAGATGCTACGATTTCTAGGACAGATATAGATGATCTGTCCTAGTTTTTTTATAAATTAGTTTTACAAGCTTTCTTGCCACATACTACTTTAGAAGAGTTTATCCATCACCAAATAGAAGATACAATTTCACTCATATTAAAATATAAACTGTTTATATTTTAACAATCAATTGGCTTGTAATCTGCCGCATTAATCTAGATAGGCATATTTCATGCGTATCATTGTCTGGGTCTCATATTTTTTTAGGGATCAATAAAAATAAGACGACCCAATATTGATAAGCCTATCAATAGTAGGTCGTCGTTTAAAGTTTATTTGAAACCGGTGAGTTCGTTAGTGTTAAACGAATTTTCCGTTATCTTACTTAAATAAAAAGCGATTCGCGTTGTTTTAATGGGATGACTAAAGTAAATAGGGTTCTCTTAAGATAAGTGGACGCCTTTATCTACATAAACAATGTCGCCAATCATTCCGCTTGATAATGGGCTAATTAAAAAGGCACAGGCATTTCCGACTTCTTCGATCGTCACACCTTGTTGATCTGGTGTACGTGATTCAGATAATTGGATCAATTTTTGGTAATCTTTCACGCCAGTAACCGCTAATGTTTTGATCGCCCCAGCTGAAATACCGTTGACACGAATGCCTTTAGGAGATAGTTCTGCAGCTAAGTAACGGATGGCTGCTTCTAAAGATGCTTTTGCAATTCCCATCATGTTGTAGTTAGGAATAGCGCGTTCTGATCCTAAATAAGACATGCTTACAATTCCGCTGTTATGTGCTAGATACTTTTGTGCATATTTTGTTACAGCGATTAATGAATAGCTACTGATATCTTGCGCTAATTGATAGCCATCACGTGAGATATCGGATACGTTTCCTGATAATTCTTCTTTGTTTGCGTATGCGATCGCGTGTACTAGGCCGTGGATTTCTCCAGCATATTCGCCGATTGCATCCATTGCTTTTTCAATACTTTCATCACTTGATACATCACATTCCACCGTAAAGGCATCTTCGCCGACTAATTTAAGCAATGATTTTTTCATGCGTTCATTTTGATAAGTATAGATGATCTCAGCACCTTGTTTCATCATTGCTTCGGCACAACCCCAAGCAATACTTCGCTTATTTGCGACGCCCATAATGACGATTTTCTTTCCTTCTAAAAAAGACATATTGACACTCCTTTGATCTTAAAAAGATTTAATAGGTTGTATAATAAACAATAATTGCAAAATAATAACCTCTTGATTTTCTATTATTAGTCAAAATGCTTTGATTGTCAAACTATTTTTTTTAATAATAAAAAAAGATTGCTAAAAATTTAAGAATATGATACTTTGATAATCAAAGTAATAATCAAGGCAATTAGCCAAAAGAAGGAGTATATTATGTCTTACGTATTATCAGCTACTGAAGTAATGGATTTGATTCCCAATCGTTATCCAATATGCTATATCGATTATGTCGATACCTTAGAACCAGGAAAGAAAATCGTCGCAACGAAAAATGTAACAATCAATGAAGATTTCTTCCAAGGACACTTTCCTGATAATCCAGTAATGCCTGGTGCATTGATTCTAGAAACCTTAGCGCAAGCTGGATCGATTCTGATTTTAAAATCAGAAGAATTTTTAGGCAAAAGAGCGTATATCGGTGGGATTAACAAAGCGAAATTTCGCCAGAAAGTGGTTCCTGGTGACGTGATGAAATGTCATTTTGAAATCACAAAAATGAAGGGTGCAGTAGGGACCGCTTTATCTGCGGCTTATGTCGAGGATAAAAAAGTTTGTGAGTGTGAGTTTACTTTTATTGTGAACAAAGATGCTTAATTGGGTAAAGCGGCTTTTTTTATAAAAGCAGAATTTACAAGGACCCAGTTATCAGTAAAAGCCGAAGAACAGCGAAGGGCAATGGAGTACCTTTCGTTATTCTTCGGCTTTTACTTAATGATTCGTCTTATGATTCTTTCGCTTCTTGTAAGATATTGATTTTTTCAATTTTAACCGCTTCTTTTGGTTTATCTGAGGCATCTGTTTCAACCTCTGCGATTTTATCTACAACGTCCATTCCTTCGATGACTTGTCCAAAGACCGTATATTCACCATCTAAACTAGGATAGCCACCATTTTTATACGCATTGATGATTGCTTGAGGGTAATCATCTTTTAATAGTCCGTCATGCATATCATCTGAGTTTTGGACGATAAAAAATTGGCTCCCATTACTGTTAGGATCTTGGGCACGTGCCATGGATAAAGCTCCGCGGATGTTGTAAAGCTGGTTAGATATTTCAGTTTCAAATCCTTTGCCCCAAATACTTTCACCGCCAGTACCATCCCCTTTAGGATCGCCTCCTTGGATCATGAAATCTTTGATCACTCGGTGGAAAGTCAAGCCATCGTAATAGCCATCTTTAGCATGTGTCATAAAATTCTCAACTGCTTTAGGGGCCAATTCAGGGAATAATTTCATTTTGATTGTCCCTTTTGATGTGACCATCTCAACCAGATCTTCATTGGCAGCGACCTCATTGCTCAATTGAGGAAGAGGGAGTGCGTTTAAATCGACACTTTCTTTTGTACTGCTTTCCGTTGTTTTTTCTGTTGAACTTGTTGTTTCAGAAGTGTTTGTTTTTGGTTCACTTTGATTACACCCTGCTGCAAATAGTAGGGTTGCAACCAATCCCATACTTAAAAGAAGTTTTTTTGTTTTCATTTTTGGTTCCTTTCAAAGATAATCAGTTTGTTATCTATAATGATAACAAATAATGTTCAATTTACCTATTCTTTTTCTCATAATTTCTTCGTTTATGATCACTTTTCTCAAAGGTGTAGACCATTTAAAGCGATTTTGTTATAATGTAAGTGGATACAAAAAAGATTTTGGGAGGATTCAACTGATGGGAAAATTAGGTATTTCGATTTATCCGGAACGTTCAACGTTCAAAAAGGACAAAGCATATTTGGATTTAGCACATAAATATGGATTCAAACGTGTATTTACTAGCTTATTACAAATAGAAGATGACAAAGAGAAGGTTTTAGCTGATTTTTCTAAAGTTGTGGAATATGCAAACCAATTAGGAATGGAAGTTATGGTAGATATCAACCCAGCATTATTTGAACAATTAGGGATATCCTACGATGATCTTTCCTTTTTCCATAAGATGGGAGCGTACGGCATCCGTTTAGATATCGGGTTTACGGGAGCTGAAGAAGCAAAAATGACACGTAATCCATACGGTATTAAGATTGAGATCAATATGAGTTCTGGAACTAGTTATGTTGACAACATCATGAGTTATTCTCCGAATACTAATAATTTGTTAGGGTCTCATAATTTTTACCCTCATCGCTATTCTGGTTTGAGTTATGATCATTTTGTGTATTGCTCAGAAAAATTTAGAAATTATAATTTGAATACAATGGCATTCGTCAATTCTCAAACCGCTGATTTCGGACCATGGCCAACGCAAGACGGGTTGTGTTCGCTTGAAGATCATCGAAACTTAGAGATTTCTACACAAGTCAAGCACTTGATGCTTACGGGTTTGATCGATGATATTTCTATCGGCAATGCTTATGCGAGCGAGGAAGAACTAAAAGCGATGGCAGAAGCATTTAATGCAGATTATCCAACGTTGAAAGTAGATGTTGAAGAAGATATCACCGAAGATGAACGGATTTGTTTGTTTGATAATCTCCACAGCTATCGTGGTGATCGTTCAGAATATATCCTTCGATCAACAATGACACGAATCTACTATAAAGATAAACCATTCCCACCACATAATACCCGGGACATGTCTCGCGGGGATGTCTTGATTGATAATGTGGGGTATGACCAATACAAAGGTGAAACTCAAATTGCGCTAAAAGAGATGAAAAATGACGGTCGTGTGAATGTAGTCGGACGTATTTCAGAAGATGAATTGTTCTTATTAGACTTCTTAAAACCGTGGTCAAGTTTTAAAATGATCGAAAATAAAAAATAATGGTTCCTAACTTTTAAATTTTTTGTTTAAAAGCTAAGAACATCGGGGAAACTTCAAAGCCGGTTAATTCAACTGGTTTTGAAGTTTTTTTTGTAAAAATGATTGAAAAATTGATTAGTCTAAATAATTTGTCAAGATGTTATGTCTCTGAGATAACAAGACTGATCTTGATAGATTAGTTGTGTGAAGATGGTTTTTTTTACAACTATTTATAAATGAAATTTGAAGAGAAATGGGTGATGTGGAGCTTTATATTTACTCTTGGAAGGATTGCATCGAATAACTTCTTTGTTTATACTTAATCAAGAATTAGTATTAATAATGGAATAAGGAAGGAAAGCGATGAAACTTTTGACAAAAATAATAATCGGAATTGCTATTGTCGTGATAGTGGTTCTATTATTTGCAGGCAACTATTTTTATAATTATGCAGTTGTCCCATCAGAAAAGGATTTTTTAGAAAACGATACGCCGGGAACTTCTCAAACAACAAAAGAAAACGAGGCGACAAAGTGGTTCAATCAGAAAGAGAATCGCACTTACTGGTATCTAACATCAACAGATCATTTGAAATTGTCTGCGATCTATCTGCCAGCAGAAAAGAAAAGTGATAAAACAGTTATTGTTGCCCATGGTTATATGGGGAATGCAGAAACAATGGCAAATTATGCAAAAATGTTTCATGATTTAGGCTACAATGTGTTAGTTCCAGATGCTCGAGGCCACGGGCGTAGTGAAGGGGATTATATCGGATTCGGTTGGCCAGAGCGAAAAGATTACGTCCAATGGATCGATAAAATCTTAGCAGAAACAGGGCAGTCGCAACAAATCGTGCTTTATGGAGTAAGTATGGGTGCAGCAACTGTGATGATGACGAGCGGTGAGAAGCTACCAAATAACGTGAAAGCGATCATCGAAGACTGTGGGTATTCGTCAGTTGATGAAGAACTTGCATATCAACTAAAAGATATGTTCAACTTACCTTCTTTTCCATTGATCCAAGTGACTAGCTTGATTACAAAAATTCGAGCAGGGTATTTTTTTGGGGAAGCAAGTGCCGTTGATCAATTAACTAAAAATACGAAACCGATGTTATTTATCCATGGTGATGCGGATACATTCGTTCCCTATAATATGTTAGCAAAAGTATATGCTGCAACCAAGGGACCAAAAGAAAAATACGTGGTCAAGGGAGCCGAACACGCAAAAGCGTATCAAGCAGACCCAGAAAAGTATCAGCAAACCGTCAAAGAGTTTTTAGCAAAATATGTCCAATGAGTTGTTTGCTAATAGCTAATACAAAAATAATTTTAGGATTCTAATAGAGAGAACTCATTCTTTTTATTTACCGGCAGTCATCCGTTCACAATAGAAATATGGGTGACTGCTTACATATATAGTTGAGAATTTTACATAAATCAGACAAAAAAACGAACGAAAATCAAGAATAGGCAAAGAGGAACCTTTCTGTCATTATCGAAAAATACATTGTGAAGAATGAAAATAGAGAAAATGAATTTAGGAGCCTTTTTGACATAAAAACGGATATAAAATCGTTTCATGAAAAAAAGCGAATCAATCGCACGAAACGATTTTTATTATAAAAAATGATCTCAAGAAAGGGAGCGAAAAAATGCCACTGGCAAATAAACTAGAACTAGAACAAGCTTTGCGCGCACGATTATTAGTCAATTCAATATCCTCTAAAGATACTAAACATTCAATTGTGAACCGCACAAAACGTTTGTTCAAAAAAAACCTTCGATTGAAGTAAATAAGCAAGACAAATTTGGGAATTTCAAAATGTATGAACAATTTTTTGATCTTCCAGTTGGAGATATTCGGCATATTCCTGATTTGAATGAGACGAAAGCGATGTTTAAAGAGAATTTGAAAATTTGGGGTCATATGATCAACGGGAGTGCCGATCCTAACATAACAAGTTTAGTTGAAGAAAAAGGTCAGTTTACAATGTACGATTCATTCGAACGGAGTAGCGATGCTATCCAAGATACACAAAAAATAGAACAGGAACTTTTACACTTAAGTGGAGATGAAGCTCGTTTTCTCGTATTACCACTCCTAAGTGGGAGACCGTTACATAAAGAGGAAAAAGAGTTGATTAAAGACACCACTGAAAATGAGCCTATATATACTAGTTTAACAGGAGCAATTATCCAAAATCAAAAAAATAAATATCTCGTTACATTGGTGGCTTCGAATGACCAAGAGCTCACGATTCGCAAATACGCAGTCGATCAAGACAAAACCAAAGAGTTAGCCAATCTATTGGGCACGCCTTTACACTCTAGCCATGTGAATGAGACTACACTAGTGGATAAATTTGAGAATCTTAGGAATAAACAAGAAATAAAAGAAACGGCAAAGAATATATCACATTCAAAAAAATTTCATTTCTTACTTCCGCAACTATATTACACCGTTGACTACATTTTTTATGGGAATGCTATTGATCAAATTCATGAGGATGTTCAAAAGAACGGTCAAATACAAGATCAGAAGGGGAAGGCAATTGATGAACAAACGAAGCCCCCAATGGATTACTTCAATCTTACACCAGCAACTCAACAAAATAATCATAAACGTTTGATGAATGAGTTTCATTACGCAGCACTTAAGAGGATGAACCAATTACAATATTCGGAAGATCTTCTTCATTCGATGGTTATTGTACATAATAAAACTGAACAAGTGGAAAATATGGATAAGAATTGGAAAACAAAAATTGAAGATACAATACTCACAACTTCTCAACAAAGAAAATCGCCGTATAGACAAGATTCAGTAGAAGTAGAAGACAGAGGGATTTACCTAGCTGAGCTGCGGGAACCAAAAGAAATATTTGAGAAAGCAGAAGAACAATTAAAACAGTCAAGAGGGATTGTTCTGCCAAATGAAGTGGCAGCAATTAGCCGTTCACTTCAATATAGTAAGTATTATCAGTTAGAAAAAAATTCGATTGTACAAGAACTCTCTCGATTAATGCCAGGCGATCCAACTTCTTTTCTAGTTACTTCTCATGATATTCAGATCAAGTTGAAGGACAAGGGTCCTCATGAAAAACAGAATCTTGGTTGTGTGATACGGAAAAATACTTTCGGGAACTTTATCGTTTCAGTGGTTGATCCCACAGGTTACTATCAAAAAAGAACGCAAGTAAATGGTCTGTTACCTTGTGTACATGAATTTGAAATTTCTAAATCTAACCTATCAGAACTAGCACAAGCACTCAATAAGCGCAACGATAAGAACAAAAGTGACTTTATCCTTCAAAGGGATTTATCTTTAATTAGCAATGGAGGAAAAGTTACAGATTATATCATTGATCAAAGTGCTTATTTAAAATCAAAACAGGGATTTCATCATTTTTCTGCCGCAGTAGATTTTGCTATTTTTTCAAGTACAATGCAGTTAGGGCGTTATGTTTATATTAATGATCTTGAGAAATTGAGTGGAAAAAATACAGAGTTAGCGAATAATTTAGGAGAAGAAAGAGCATTGAAAATAGCTTATCCAGAACACTTTGCTCAAAAGAAAGTGAAAAAAACACGAGCTAGTAATTCGCAAATAAGGGATGTTTATAAAAATTCTATCTTTGATCAAGAGAGATGACAAGGTTTACCATCACTCGTTCTTTTTGAATCAGTTTAGAAGAACTAGACAAAGAGACCGTTTGAACCACTCAACGAGTCGTTCAAACGGTCTCTATTTTCTATCTTTGAAAACATGTGATTTTTTGGTGATTAAAGATTGGCAAATTTTTCCAACAAACGGATCATTTGGCAAGTGAAACCATATTCATTGTCATACCAAGCAACGGTTTTTACGAGTTGGTAATCGCCAGCCGTTGTGACTTCTGTTTGAGTTGGATCGAAAATCGAACCTTGTGTGGTACCGATTACGTCACCAGAGACGATTTGACGATCATCGTAACCAAATGATGGATTGTCTTCGGTATGTTTCTTGATCGCTTCGTTCACTTGTTCAGCGGTCACTTTTGTTTTTAAAATGGAAACTAGTTCTGTTAATGAACCATCCACTACAGGTACTCGTTGTGCGTGACCTTGCAATTTCCCTTGAAGCTCTGGAATAACTAAGCCAATTGCTTTTGCCGCACCTGTTGAGTGAGGGATCGTGTTGTCAGCTGCTGATCGAGCTGCCCGTAAATTTCCACCTTTTACTGGTCCGTCTAATAACATTTGTGTAGAAGTATAAGCATGAACGGTAGTCATAGTCCCCACTTCGATACCAAATTCATTATTTAAGAAATAAGCCATCGGTGCTAAACAGTTTGTCGTACAAGAGCCTGCCGAAATGATTTTATCATTAGCATCTAACGTATCATCATTTACATTGTATACGATAGTTTTCATTGCACCAGCAGGAGCAGAGATCACTACACGTTTTACCCCAGCGTTCAAATGGGCTTGTGCTTTTTCTTCCGAAGTATAAAAACCAGTACATTCCAGTACGATATCGACCCCGTTTTCTTTAACCCAAGGGATTTTACTTGCATCTGGTTCAGCATAGACACGCGTTTCTTCACCATCTACTACGATTGAGTCTTCTGTTGCAGTAACTGTACCGGGATAGGTTCCATGAGTTGAATCAAATTGTAGCAACTGTGCCAACATTGTTGGGCTAGTTAAGTCATTGATTGCTACGACTTCAATATCATCAGATACTTCTTTGATTCGGCGGAAAGCTAAACGTCCAATACGTCCAAATCCGTTAATACCTACTTTTACTGTCATAATCAAAAGTTCCTCCTTTAGTGATATTGAGGGTGCAAACTTCGCATCCTTGATTAATACACTGTCATTTTCCTCCTGTTCACAAAATTTGTCAAAAAAAGATACTTACAAAAGTAAAGTGATAAAATGGTCTGAGAGGTGAAAAGCACTAGGAGATCTTTGAAACAATTTCCTTAAGTAGAATAGAAAAAATGAACAAAACCTGGAAAGTTTAATTGAAACGATAGACAAAATAGCTTTTGACCGATAAAATAAATAAGACTTTTGTTTATTGTGGAAATTCAGGCAGTCAAATGAATAATAGATAATTAAAATAGGAGGACTTAAAGATGTCCATGTTTTTAGATCAAGTAACCATCGATGTGAAGGCCGGTAAAGGCGGCGACGGAATGGTCGCTTTTCGCAGAGAAAAATATGTACCTGATGGAGGACCTGCTGGTGGTGACGGCGGTCGTGGCGGTGACGTCATTTTGATCGTTGATGAAGGTTTACGTACATTAATGGATTTTCGTTTCAATCGCCATTTTAAAGCACAGCCAGGAGAAAACGGAATGAGTAAAGGGATGCACGGTCGGGGTTCAGAAGATACTTATGTAAAAGTCCCTCAAGGAACGACTGTCCGTGATGCTGAAACAGGCGCTTTGTTAGGCGATTTGATTGAAAATGGTCAAACCTTAGTCGTTGCTAAAGGCGGTCGAGGGGGACGAGGAAACATCCGCTTTGCTTCTCCACGAAACCCAGCACCAGAAATTGCAGAAAACGGCGAACCAGGTCAGGAACGCAGAATCGAATTAGAACTAAAAGTCTTGGCTGATGTTGGGCTGGTTGGCTTTCCATCTGTAGGTAAATCAACGCTGCTTTCAGTTATTTCTTCTGCTCGTCCTAAAATCGGCGCGTACCATTTCACGACATTAGTACCAAATCTTGGTATGGTAACAACTAGCGATGGACGCAGTTTTGCAGCAGCGGACCTTCCTGGATTGATTGAAGGAGCTTCTCAAGGTGTTGGCTTAGGAACGCAGTTTTTACGTCATATCGAACGTACTCGTGTTATTTTACATGTGATTGATATGAGTGGGATGGAAGGCAGAGATCCTTACGAAGACTATTTGGCGATCAACCATGAATTGTCTACTTATAATCTTCGTTTATTGGAACGACCTCAAATAATTGTAGCCAATAAAATGGACATGCCAAACGCAGAAGAAAATTTGAAAAAATTCAAAGAGCAGCTTAATAAAGAAAAAACAGATGAATTTGCAGACGATATGCCGATTTTTCCAGTTTCAGGGGTAACAAGAAAAGGCATTGATCCATTGCTGAATGCGACAGCGGATCTTCTAGAAGTAACACCAGAGTTTCCGTTATATGATGAAGAAATCGAAGAAGAAACAGTTCAATATGGATTCAATCCAGAAGGGCCAGAATTTAAAATCGATCGCGATCCTGATGCTACTTGGATCTTATCAGGAGAAAAAATTGAGAAACTATTCCAAATGACGAATTTCGATCACGATGAAACTGTTATGCGTTTTGCTCGTCAGTTGAGAGGAATGGGCGTTGACGAAGCTTTACGTGCTCGTGGAGCAAAAGATGGCGATCTAGTGAGAATCGGTGAATTTGAATTTGAGTTTGTCGAATAAGATTACCTATGTTCATGAAAAGAGCCCATGTTAACACTCAATATCAACAAAGCGTCAAACCAGAAAAATGGTTTGGCGCTTTTTTGGTTTAAGCAATGGTAGGATTTGTCTTTTGGTAAAAATTTTTAAGCTATCACCAATAGTATTCAGAAAGATTTTTTAATAGGAAAAATTTATATTTCTTATGTGTTATTTATTAAAGGGTTTTTCCTTTTGTTTTTTTAAAATAAAAGTTAGAATAAAGAAAATGAATAGAGGAGTGTTTTTATGAGCAAACGAGTGATTATTTTGAATTTCCCTGTAGAGAGTCAAGCTTACCAAGCATTTTCTGAAATCAAACGATTACACGCTTCTCGTGCCATCAAGGGTGAACAAATGGCAGTGATTAGTCATGATCCTAATGGAACGCATCAATTCAAAATAGAGGATTTTTTGGATTTTACTGGAAACAATAAATCTTCAAAAGGTGGTTTAATCGGGATGTTAGTCGGTGTCTTGGGAGGCCCACTAGGGATTCTTTTAGGCTGGTTTGCTGGCGGGATGATCGGTGCTACGCAGGATGCCAAGGAAATCCAAGATGCTCAGACAGTTTTTGATTTTGTGGGCAATAAAATTGGCGAAGGAGCAACCGGTTTGATTTTGATTGCTGAAGAAGAAGATAATCGTCCTTTGAACCAATTAGTCATGATGGATTTAGGTGGCGAAATTACTCGCTTAGATTATGAAGAGGTCGAAGAAGACGTCCACGCTGCCAAAGAAGTCGAAAAACAAACACAAGAAACGGCACGGAAATCGTGGAAAGACAAACATCCTCAATAAAGAGACGAACAGAATAAAGAAAGAGAAACGCGTGAAAAAGGCGTTTTTCTTTTTTTAGTACCAATAAAAATGCAATTATTTAGGAAGCAATACGGACTTTCGGTTGATTATCCGACACATTTCCCATAAAATTAATAGTGAGTTTAAAGAAAGTCAGGTAGATTATGGAATTACAATTTTTAGGAACTGGTGCAGGGGTACCTGCCAAACATCGAAACGTTACCAGTATTGCATTAAAACTTTTGGATGAAAGAAATGAAGTCTGGTTATTTGACTGTGGTGAAGGAACGCAAATGCAAATCTTACGTACCAACATTCGTCCAAGAAAGATTGAAAAGATATTTATTACTCACTTACATGGTGACCATATCTTTGGGTTGCCAGGCTTGTTAAGCAGTCGTTCATTCCAAGGGGGAGATACGCCCCTGGAAATCTACGGACCAAAAGGAATCGAAACATTTGTCAAAACTTCGTTAGCTGTTTCGCAAACACGTTTAGGCTATCCGTTGAAATTCATCGAGTTAGTTGAAGATCAGCCGATTTTTCAAGATCAGCATTTTTCTGTCTATACTAAAAAATTAGATCATGGAATTGCCAGCTATGGCTTTCGGGTTGTGGAACATGACCATAAAGGAGAGCTTCAAGTTGAAAAATTACAAGAACTGAATATTCCGGCTGGACCAATATATGGAAAGTTGAAAAAAGGAGAATCTGTTCAATTACCTGATGGAAGGGTTGTGGACGGGAAGCAGTTTGTGGGACCAGACAAAAAAGGGCGGATCGTTACGATTTTAGGTGATACGAGGAAGACAGCAAATTCAATCGTATTGGCCCAAGACTGTGATGTTTTGGTTCATGAAAGTACGTTTAACAAAAATGAAGCCAAGTTGGCAAAGAACTACTTCCATTCGACGACTTATCAAGCGGCTGAAGTAGCTAAAGAAGCAGCAGCGAAAAGTTTGTTATTAACCCATATTAGTGCGCGCTATTTAGGAAAAGCTGCGCAAGAACTAGAAGAAGAGGCACGTGAGGTCTTTGCAAATACAAGGATCATGAAAGATTTTGATACTGTCGATATTCCATTTCGTGAGGAGGAAAAGAATGAATTTAGAAAATAAAGTTGTCTTAGTTACCGGTAGTTCTGGTGGATTGGGCGCTCAAATCTGTTATGAAGCTGCAAAAAAAGGTGCTATCGTCATTGCTTGTGCTCGACGAAGCCAATTGATTGATGAGGTTAAAGCAGAATGTCAGAGATTAAGCGGAAAGGAAGCCTATGCTTTTCCAGTAGATGTGAGTGATCCTGACAGCGTCGATCGGCTCTATGAACAAGTGATGCAAACAGTCGGGCGTGTAGATGTGTTAGTCAATAATGCCGGCTTTGGCATTTTTGAAGATTTTTTAACTTTCGATTTAGGAAAAGCTTACGATATGTTTGAAGTAAATGTACTAGGAATGATGGTCTTAACCCAAAAATTTGCGATTGATATGGCTGAAAGAAGGCAAGGACATATCATCAATATCGCTTCAATGGCTGGGAAAATGGCGACGGCGAAATCAACGATCTATTCAGCAACAAAATTTGCTGTCTTAGGCTTTTCTAATGCCTTACGATTAGAATTAAGACCACTTGGAGTGGCAGTCACTACGGTGAATCCAGGACCGGTTGCTACTGAATTTTTTGATAAAGCTGATCCTACCGGCAGTTATTTAGAAAAAGTTAGTCAACTTGTTTTAGAACCGGAGAAACTAGCAAAAACAATTGTACGAACAATGGAACATCCAAAGCGTGAAGTGAATCGTCCTGTCCTTCTTGAAATAGCGGCTAAATTTTACACTCTCTTTCCGACTATTGGCGACTACCTCGCAAGTGGGATTTTTAATAAAAAGTAGGTGAAAGAGTATGAAAAAACAAAGTAGTGTGATTATTGGATTTTTGCTTGTCTTGATTATTGTCGTATTTGCTGTATTAAACAACAGAAATGTTCCTGTTAACTTTGGGATCGCTTCATTTTCTGCACCGTTGATTTTAGTTATCATTGGTTCGGCGATTATTGGTGCATTGATTGTTTTTGTTACTGCATCAACCACTCTATGGCAACAGAAAAAACAAATCAAACAATTAAAGCAGGAACTATCAGATTATCAAGAAAATCTTGATAAAAAAATTGCTGAAGCAAAGGAAGAGCAACAACGAACATTCCGAAATGAACGAGCAGAATTAGAAGCTGCTTATCAGGCAGAATTACAAGCAACGAAAAAACAACTACAACAAGCGCAGTCGACAACATCTGATACGCAGAAAATTTCAGCAAAGCAAAGCTATAATTATTTTGACTAAAGTTTCATGAACGAGATCAAAATAAAAGATGGCAGGAACCATTGTTACATTTGGCTGAGAGGTAAAAGGCTGAGTTTCGGGTTTGTCAAATGGTCTTCAAAAAGTGAGTAACGACTTTTTGAAGACCATTTTAATGTGTTTGTGGCTATCTTTCTTCTTTTTTTTAAACTTTTCGTTTGCTATAATAACTAGGTTAGGGGTGAGCAAGTGAGACAAGCAAATTATGATTGGCAATTAAGTGAATCAGAACCGACTGAAATGTTTCTTCAAAGTATAAAGCAAGAGAATCTATCGCCTTTTATTGGCAAATTACTTTGGCAACGAGGCTATCGTGATGTAGAGAAAGTAAAAGAATTTTTGAATCCCAAACATCAAGAATTGCATGATCCTTACTTAATGCATGACATGGATAAAGCCATCAGTCGAATCCAAGAAGCGGTGATCAATGGTGAAAAAATAGTCGTTTATGGTGACTACGATGCAGATGGGATTACAAGTACGACAGTGATGAAAGAAACATTGGAGCTACTCGGCGCCAATGTCGAAACATTTTTACCCAATCGTTTTATCCATGGCTATGGACCAAACAAAGCCGTTTATCAAGAAAAAATCGATGCAGGTGCGCAATTGATCATTACAGTGGACAATGGTGTGGCTGGTCACGATGCCGTAGCTTATGCGCAACAAGCAGGTGTGGATGTAATCATCACAGATCACCATGAAATGCCCAGTGAATTACCTGAAGCCTACGCTATCGTGCATCCACGACATCCACAAGGGAATTATCCGTTCCCTGATCTAGCAGGTGTCGGAGTAGCTTTTAAAGTGGCAACAGCATTATTAGAAGAACCTCCTGCTGAATTTTTAGATCTAGTGGCGATTGGAACGATTGCAGACTTGGTATCAATGACAGGCGAAAATCGCACACTTGTTGCTTTAGGGTTAGATACGATCAAAGAAACCGAACGGATCGGTTTACAAGCTTTATTTAATGAAAGTGGCGTCTCTATGAAAGAAGCAGATGAAACGACCATCGGCTTTTCAATTGCCCCTCGGCTCAACGCGATTGGCCGAATGGGTGATCCTAATCCAGCTGTCGAGATGCTAGCTACCTTTGATGAGGAAGCGGCACTCACGTATGCCAAAAAACTCAACACGATCAATGAAGAAAGAAAAGCAGTCGTTGAAAAAATTACCCAAGAAGCATTGGAAATGATTGATGAAACGAATCAGATCCACCTTCTTGCCCATCCTGGGTGGCATGAGGGAGTGTTGGGGATCGTAGCTGGTAAGCTGATGAATGCCACTGGTAAACCGACGATCGTCTTAACGATCAAAGAAGATGGTACAGCGAAAGGATCTGGCCGAAGTGTCGAAGCCCTGAATCTATATGAAATGTTAGATGCGATGCGTGACTTATTTACTTTCTTTGGAGGACACCATGCTGCTGTAGGGTTAACGATGCCTAGTGATAATCTTCAAGAATTACAAAAACGAATGAATCAGTATGTTTCCGAACAAAAAATAGATTTGACAAAAGGCGCAGCTTTACCGATCGACGAAGTCCTTACACCCAAAGATGTAACCATTGAATTGCTTAATGAATTAAAGTTACTTGCACCATATGGTACAGACAATGCGGTACCTCACTTTCTGTTTCGCCAAATCTTGGCTGAAAATGTGAAAAGAATTGGTACGAGTCAGCAACATTTGAAGTTAACATTGATGGAAGAAGCTAGTCCGTTAGATGCGGTAGCATTTGGTTTTGGCGACCAAGAAGCTGAGCTGTTAAATAATCCAGTGGATATCGTTGGGAAATTAGCTATCAATGAATGGAACGGTCGGAAAAAACCGCAATTGCTGGTATCAGACTTTGTTGTTGATGGATTTCAAATTTTTGATTGGCGTTCAAAGAGATACCGTCAGTTAACGAAGGTTGATCCACAAACATTGTATCTTGCGTTTGATCGCTCTTCTTTAAAAGAAATCTCTGGACTGGCTACAGACAATGTCCACGTGTTCGAAAGTGTGGAACATATCAAGCAGTTGATCCACGATAATTCATATCATTCCTTGTTGGTAGTTGATTGTCCAAATGATTTAGAAATATTAAAAGAAATCCTTGCCTTTGGTTCTTTCGATCGAATGTACTTATTAGGGATTTCTTATGAAGAAGCTTATTTGAATGGAGTTGGGTCAAGAGAACAATATGCCAAATTGTTCAAACTGATCCATACACAAGAAAAAATAGATATTCGCTATAAATTAGGCTCAATTGCTCAATATCTAAAAATACCACAAAAATTATTAATTTTTATGATTCAGGTGTTTTTTGAATTGAAATTTGTTACAATAGAAGATGGCGTTTTGCAAAAGATCGCTAATCCCAAAAGTCATCCGTTGACTGATAGCGTGCGTTATCAGCAACGAATAAAAAAAATCAAAGTAGAGGAATTCTTATTGTTAAGTGATATTCCCTCTATTAAAAAAAGGTTAACAACCTAGGAGGAGACAAATAGTGGATTTAAAAAAATATATTGCAAGTATTCCTGATTATCCAGCAAAAGGAATTATTTTTCGTGACATCTCGCCCCTTATGGCTGATGGAGATGCCTACAGAGAAGCAACGAAACAGATCGTAGATTATGCGAAAGAAAAAAGAATCGATATGGTTGTAGGACCAGAAGCGCGAGGATTCATCGTTGGCTGTCCTGTAGCTTACGAATTAGGAGTTGGATTTGCACCTGTACGTAAAAAAGGGAAGTTGCCTCGTGAAACGATCGAAGTAACTTACGGACTGGAATACGGTACAGATACATTGACACTCCATAAAGACGCGATCCAACCTGGACAAAGAGTCTTGATTTGTGATGACTTATTGGCTACAGGGGGAACGATCAAAGCAACGATCGAATTAGTAGAAAAATTGGGCGGTGTCGTTGTTGGTTGTGCTTTCTTGATCGAACTAATGGACTTAGATGGTCGTGAAAAAATCGAAGGATATGATATGATCACCTTGATGGAATATTAAACGATTTTTTGCTTAATAAACATTAAAAATAAATGTAAAAAGAAGTGGGACATTAATCAGATTTTTTCTGACTAATTGTCCCACTCTCTTTTTTGTCAAGCAATCCCAAGTACGCTTGCTCACTATTTTTAGTTTGTGCAGGTGTATTTGTAAAAGTAGTCAATTGTTTTTTGATGGGGGGAACAATCGACTACTTTTTTGTGCATGAGCCGTTTTCTGACTCTTACATATGTGTTTTTTTTATTTCGTTATTCAGGATTCTTTATGGGTCAAGATCAAGAGTGTCTCGATCGATAATAGGAGTCTGGATAAAAAGTGTCATCATGAATCCGACGCCGTTCAGACTGACGGTATTTCTTTTCATCCCACAACATAAACCATAAAGCAAACAACGGAACAAAGATCAACAATGCTGTACGCATACCAAAATTACCAATAATAATGCCTAAAAATAATACCATTAATACTAAGCCAAGACGTCTCATTGATTTCATGATTTCTCACCTCATTATTTTATGCGAACAAAAGTTCGTATAATTAGTATACGAACTTTTGTTCGTTTTGTAAAGAGGGAAGAACAAAAAAGATCGAAATCTATGTGTGTAATACTCAGAATTTTTTTAAACCAGCACAGGTCATTTGCTTATTCACCGTATTCAAAGCAGTTAGCGGTATTTGATCTAAATCATGCCACAGATCATGGTAGGTAAATGACGATTGTAGTTGTACCAAATGAAAAAAATCGAAATGGAAATACGACAAAGATCGACAAAAAAGTAGGAAATCGGTGCATTTTATTTAAGGAGTGAGGAAAGCACAAGAGAAAAAAATCAGGCCGTTTATGGACACTTAATCATCGTTTATCCATCTTAATGCCCATTAAAGAACCCGAGACACTTTGCCCCGGGTTTTTCAGTCTTTATTGATAGATATAGCAGTTACTGCAAATAAATGAGTATGCGAGTAAGACCTTCACTTAAGTCTAGTCAAAAAAATCGTCTTTAATAGATATGACTGCGGTAGAGCCCAACGACTCGACCTAAAATAGAGACTTGATCTAAAATGATCGGTTCAAGAAGATCGTTTTCCGGTTGTAAACGAAAATGATTTTTTTCTTTATAGAATCGTTTACAAGTCGCTTCATCTTCTGCGGTCATTGCAATCACGATATCCCCGTTTTGGGCAGTTTCTTGTTTACGGACAATTACATTATCTCCGTCTAAAATTCCTGCATTGATCATACTTTCTCCGCGGATCGTCAACATGAACAAGCTTCCATCTTCAGAAGAAAGGTTAGGAGGGATCGGAAAGAAATCGGACGCATCTTCAACTGCTAAAATCGGTTCACCTGCAGTGACCACACCAAGCACTGGAATCGTGGAAGGTTTTACCCCTATTTTGGCTAATCCTTGTTTTGTTAATTCGATTGCACGTGGTTTCGTAGGGTCACGTTGAATAAATCCTTTTTTTTCCAATCGTGCAAGATGACCGTGAACTGTGGAGGTAGAAGAAAGCTGAACCGCTTCTCCAATCTCCCGAACAGTTGGTGGGTAGCCTTTTTGGGAAACTTGCTCGTGGATATATCGTAAGACTTCGATTTGTCTGGTTTCGGTTTGTCGGGCCACAGAGTACACCTTCTTTCAATTAATAATTAAATAGTACCACATAAAACTACTTCTTTCAAACAAATGTTCGTATTTAAAATATTTTATACTAGTTGTTTTTTTCGTGATTTTTATATAATATGAAGTAGAGTAAAAAGGAGGACTTGCTATGTTATCACCGGAAAAAATTACCCGCATCAACGAACTGGCCCAAAAAAAGAAAACAGAAGGCTTAACAGCTGACGAAGAAAAAGAACAATTGGCGTTAAGAGAAGAGTATCTGTCTGCTTTTCGTTCTGGGATGCGACACCATATCGAAGGGATGAAAATCGTTGATCCAGAAGGTAACGATGTCACTCCAGAAAAATTGAAAGAAATCCAACGTGAAAAAGGCTTACATCGTCGAGGAAATAAGTTTCAGTAATAATTACTAAAAAACATTGCTTTTTCTAGACGTATCTAATAAAATTAGTAAGTAAGAAATAAAGGTAAAAAAAACCTAAATTAATAGGAGGGGTTATTTTGTTCGACAAAATCGACCAACTTGGCGTTAACACGATCCGTACATTAAGTATTGAAGCAGTTCAAAAGGCAAATTCTGGACACCCAGGGTTACCAATGGGGGCAGCCCCAATGGCATATGCACTCTGGACGAAACATTTGAAAGTGAACCCAACGACTTCAAAAAATTGGGTTGACCGTGACCGTTTTGTCTTATCCGCAGGACATGGTTCGGCAATGTTATACAGCTTACTACATTTATCAGGTTATCAAGTCACAATCGATGACTTAAAACAATTCCGTCAATGGGATTCAAAAACACCTGGACATCCAGAGGTCAATCATACTGACGGAGTAGAAGCAACAACTGGACCGTTAGGACAAGGAATCGCTATGGCTGTAGGTATGGCAATGGCAGAAGCTCACTTGGCAGCAACATATAACAGAGAAAACTTCAAAGTGGTAGATCACTATACTTATTCTCTTTGTGGCGACGGCGACTTGATGGAAGGCGTTTCGCAAGAAGCAAGTTCAATGGCTGCTCACATGAAATTAGGTAAATTGATCGTATTGTATGATTCAAATGATATTTCATTAGATGGTCCTACTTCAAAAGCTTTCACTGAAAATGTAGGAGCTCGTTATGAAGCTTATGGCTGGCAACATATTTTGGTTAAAGATGGAAATGATTTAGAAGCCATCAATCAAGCGATCGAAGAAGCAAAAGCTGAAACTGAAAAACCAACATTGATCGAAGTCAAAACAGTGATCGGCTACGGAGCTCCTAAAGAAGGAACTTCTGCTGTCCATGGGGCACCAATTGGCGATGATGGAATTAAAATGGCTAAAGGAGTGTATGGTTGGGAGTATCCTGATTTCACAGTTCCAGAAGAAGTAGCTGAAAGATTCCACCAAACAATGGTTGAAGAAGGGCAAAAAGCTGAAAATGAATGGAAAGAAATGTTTGAAAACTATAAACATGCTTATCCAGAATTAGCTCAACAATTTGAAGATGCGTTTGCTGGAAAACTTCCAGCTGACTGGGATGCTGAATTACCTTCTTATGAAGTAGGCGAAAGTCAAGCTAGCCGGGTTTCAAGCAAAGAAGTGATTCAAGAGTTATCAAAAGCAATCCCAAGTTTCTGGGGCGGATCAGCGGACTTATCAGGTTCGAATAATACGATGGTCACTGCGGACAAAGACTTTACTCCAGAACATTATGAAGGTCGTAATATTTGGTTTGGCGTTCGTGAGTTTGCGATGGCAGCTGCGATGAACGGTATCCAGCTTCATGGCGGAACTCGTATCTATGGCGGCACATTCTTTGTTTTCGTTGATTACTTACGTCCAGCAGTCCGTTTAGCAGCTATTCAAAATACACCGGTCATCTACGTGTTGACACATGATTCAGTGGCGGTTGGTGAAGATGGACCAACACATGAGCCAATCGAACAATTAGCGTCTGTAAGATGTATGCCAGGTGTTCACGTGATTCGTCCAGCCGATGGGAATGAAACACGCGCTGCTTGGAAAGTAGCAATGGAATCGACTGATACACCAACGATCTTGGTTTTAAGTCGTCAAAATCTTCCAGTTCTGCCATCAACGAAAGAAGTGGCAGACGAAATGGTGAAAAAAGGAGCTTATGTACTATCACCAGCTCAAGGGGAAACACCAGAAGGTATCTTGATCGCGACTGGTTCTGAAGTGGATCTAGCAGTCAAAGCACAAAAAGAATTGGCAGCAGCTGGAAAAGATGTTTCAGTCGTTTCAATGCCAAGTTTCGATTTATTTGAAAAACAATCTGCAGAATACAAAGAAAGCGTCTTACCAAAAGCCGTAACAAAACGAGTAGCTATTGAAGCAGCAGCTTCATTTGGTTGGGAACGCTATGTTGGGACAGAAGGAACAACTATCACGATCGATCATTTTGGTGCTTCTGCTCCAGGAAATAAAATTCTTGAAGAATTTGGTTTCACTGTGGAAAATGTTGTAGCAACTTTCAACCAATTATAAAATGAGTTAAAGAAGTTTTACGACAAACGTTTAAGAACATCTGAAAAAGGAAACTATTTTCAGATGTTCTTTTTTTGTAGTAGAAAATTAGAATAATGATTCGTGTTTAATATTACTTAATATTTCTTTAACATTACGTTCGTGTTACAAAAAGAAAAATAGTAAAGATTGATTTGAGTTTCCCATAAATTAAAAGTATAATTTAATTAATTAAGATTGTTTAAAGATGGAAACTTTATCAAGAGTTTTTTATTTTTTTGAGGAGGAATTCGAATGCAAGAGCTGAAAACCCGCAGTGCCCGACACCAAAAGAATAAAAGAACCATGGTGATCAATAAAAAAGCGATTGCTCCTTTGATGGGGACAACTCTTTTAGTGGGGCCAATGATGGTTACAGCAGCACCGCAAAATGTACGAGCAGATGAGCAGGTCACACAAACGACTGCAGATCCACAAGCTTTCATCAATCAAATCGGTTGGGCAGCTTCTGAAGTGGCTGCAAACAATGATTTATATGCATCGGTCATGATTGCCCAAGCTTTATTAGAAAGTGCTTATGGCACATCTAGCCTGGCAAGTGCGCCAAACTATAATTTATTCGGAGTTAAAGGAAGTTATAGTGGTCAAGTCGTTTATATGGCTACAAAGGAATATCTTAATGGACAATGGGTCACGATGAATGAACCTTTCCGTAAATATTCTTCTTATTGGGAATCTCTGCAAGATCATGCCAACGTTTTGCGTTCAACTAGTTTTTCAACTGGAGACTATCATTATGCTGGTGTCTGGAAAAGTAATACCACGAGTTTTTATGATGCGACAGCATATCTAACTGGTCGTTATGCAACAGATCCGGGTTACGGAGCAAAATTGAACTCATTGATTAATACGTATAATTTAACCCGATTTGATACGCCTTCTTCTGGTACCACAACGACGACAAGTACTACCACAACGACTACTACGTCAACTACCTCTTCAACAAGTGGTAGCCAGACCTATAAAGTGGTTTCAGGTGATACTTTGTGGGATATCGCACAGAAATTTGGTTTGTCAGTTGATGACTTAATGGCTAAAAATGGGATGACGATGTCTAACTATTCCTTATTAGTCGGACAAGAAATAAACGTTTAGTTAAATTAAGAGATAAAAACGGGAAAGGCTCTTCGCAGCTTTCCTGTTTTTTTACGTTGAAAAGGCGAATTATTCGCCAGAAGTTTCTTAGTTGTATTATCATTGAATAGAAGAAAATATTAAGGAGGAACTTAAAATGACACAAATTTATCATTCGATTACAGAATTGATTGGTCAGACACCGATCGTTAAGCTTAATCATTTGGTTCCAGAAGATTCAGCGGAAGTTTATGTGAAATTGGAATTTTTTAATCCTGGTGGTAGCGTAAAAGACCGGATTGCATTAAGTATGATTGAAAAAGCAGAACGGGATGGCCTTCTTAAGCCAGGAGACACAATCATCGAACCGACTTCAGGAAATACAGGGATCGGATTAGCCATGGTTGGGGTAGCTAAAGGGTATAAAGTGATCATCGTGATGCCAGAAACGATGAGTATCGAACGACGCTTATTGATGAAAGGTTATGGTGCTGAATTACTGCTCACGCCAGGTAAGGATGGAATCAGTGGCTCAATCAAAGAAGCGAAACGTTTAGCAGCGGAAAATGACTACTTCTTGCCGCTTCAGTTTGAAAATCCAGCCAATCCTTCTATCCATGAGAAAACAACTGGACATGAGATTCAAGAGGCGTTTGGTGTGAATGGGTTAGATGCTTTTGTAGCAGGGATTGGCACTGGAGGAACGATTTCTGGTGCTGGTAAAGAGTTGAAGCGAGTCTATCCAGCAATTGAAATCATTGGAGTTGAACCAGCCGAATCAGCGATTTTAGAAGGGAAAGAAGCAGGACCACATAAAATTCAAGGAATTGGGACAGGGTTTGTGCCAGATACTTTGGATACGAGCGTCTATGATCGGGTAGTTTCTGTAACAGGGGATCAAGCGTTAGCCACTGCTAGAGAAGTTGGAAAAAAAGAAGGAATCTTAGTAGGCATTTCATCAGGCGCAGCGATTGCTGCTGCTTTGGCAGAAGCGAAAGTGTTAGGTAAAGGGAAAAAAGTCTTAGCGGTTGTCCCAGATAACGGAGAACGCTATTTGTCAACAGCGCTTTATCAAGAAATGTAAAGAATTCTTACCACAACATTTAGACGTAATTAAGGAGATTTTTTCCTTAATTGCGTCTTTTTTCGCAATATTATGATTAATTTGAAATTTCTTTTCATGAAAAGTAGATTTTAAAAAGTAAAAATAGTATGATAGGACGAGAATAACAACGCGGGGTGTTAAAAATGGAGAATAAACTATTAGTTGAAGAAACAATCGAAAAATTGAAAAAGGAAAATATACGGATCACACCTCAGAGGTATGCAGTTTTAGAGTATCTGATTGAACATCATTCACATCCAACTGCTGACGAAATTTATCGTGCTCTGGAAGATCGTTTTCCGAATATGAGTGTGGCAACAGTTTATAACAATTTAAGATTGTTTACTTCAATTGGCTTTGTACAAGAGATGAAATTTGGGGATTCATCTAGTCGATTCGATTTTAGTTCAAAACGTCACTATCATGTGATATGCGAAAATTGTGGAAAGATCGTCGATTTTCATTATCCTGATTTAGCGGACATCGAAATGGCAGCTGGTCGATTGACGAACTTTGAGATCAATGAGCATCGTTTGGAATTATATGGTCGCTGTCCTGAGTGTCAAAAAGAACAAGCGATTTAGTTTGCTGAAAGTATTGATAAAAATATGAAAAAATAAAAAATTAGTCAGTTTGATAAACAAATCACTGACTTTTTTTTATTTTTTTCTCTTTCTTTCACAAAGGTTATAGTGTATGTTTTTGTTTTCACAAGTAAAGCGTGGAGTAATCAGCAATTGCGCAGGAGAATGAACAGAAAACAACAAGGTTGAATTTGTGAATTCACAAGCATTAAACTGTTGTATCCGTTTTATTTTTGCTATATTTAAACTTGTCGAAGGACAAATCGTTAATCGGAGGGATTCACATATGAAAGTTGTAGTAATTGGCTGCACGCATGCGGGTACAGCAGCTGTTAAAAGTATCTTAAAAAATCACCCAGAAGCGGATGTTACTGTGTACGAGCGAAATGATAATATTTCCTTTTTATCATGTGGGATCGCATTATACGTGGGTGGTGTAGTAAAAGACCCAGCCGGTTTATTCTATTCTAATCCTGAAGAACTACATTCTTTAGGTGCAACTGTAAAAATGGAACATGATGTAACTGACGTGGATACTGAAAAGAAAACTGTGACAGCCAAAGATCTAAAAACTGGTGAAGTTGAAACAGTTTCTTATGATAAATTGGTAATGACTACTGGCTCTTGGCCAATCATACCGCCAATCAAAGGAATTGAATCAAAAAATATTTTGTTATGTAAAAACTATAACCAAGCAAATGAAATTATTGCACAAGCAGAAGATGCAAAACGGGTGGTCATCGTAGGTGGTGGTTATATCGGTATCGAATTAGTCGAAGCTTTTGTTGAATCTGGTAAACAAGTTACATTGATTGATGGTTTAGATCGTATTTTAAATAAATATCTTGATAAACCATTCACAGATGTATTAGAAAAAGAACTTGTCGACCGTGGGGTTACACTAGCATTAGGTGAAAATGTATCTGAATTTATTGCGGATGAAGAGGGAAAAGTGAAACAAGTAGCAACTGCTAAAGAAACTTTTGACGCGGACATGGTCATCTTATGTGTTGGTTTTAGACCAAATACGACATTAGTTGATGGAAAAGTTGATACGTTACCTAATGGAGCCATCAAAGTTAATGAATACATGCAAACAAGTGATCCAGATATCTTTGCTGCAGGGGATTCTGCTGTAGTAAGTTATAACCCAAGTGGTACCCAAAATTATATTCCTTTGGCAACTAACGCAGTTCGTCAAGGATTGTTAGTAGGAAATAACTTGACTGAACATAAAATGGCGTATCGTGGAACGCAAGGAACGTCTGGACTTTACCTATTTGGTTGGACGATTGGTTCAACAGGGGTGACAAAAGAGAGCGCACCTATGAATAATTTAGAAGTCCAAGCAACGGTCTTTGAAGACAATTATCGTCCAGAATTCATGCCGACAAATGAAAAAGTGATGATGGAATTGGTTTATGAAAAAGGGACAAACCGCATTGTCGGTGCCCAATTCATGTCGAAATATGATATCACTCAATCAGCAAATACGATGTCACTGGCTGTTCAAAATAAAATGACCGTTGAAGATCTAGCGCTATCTGATTTCTTCTTCCAACCTCATTTTGACCGTCCATGGAACTACTTGAACCTATTGGCACAAGCTGCATTGGGCGAAATCGAAACTGCGCAATAAGCAATCAGCGAATGGTTGAACATTGTTTATTTGCTTTATAGCTATCAACGAGTCTAAGACGAATTTTCGTCTTGGACTCTTTTTTTTACATAAAGGTATCAACGGGTATTATCGAAACAAAAGAATCTTTTTTTCTAAAGATAAGAAAAAGAGATTCTTTTGTTTCTTTTTTATATGATAAAATTCAACTATTCTAATCAGGAGTGATGTTATGAACTTGTTTGAACGATCTTATATGTTGTTGGCACTAGCTTATGGGTTGGCTGATGCAGGAGATTTTAAAGCAGTCGGTGAAGAAGGAAAAAAAAATTATCAATTGTTATTCTCAACTTTTATTAAAATGCTTGAAAATGATGAACAGGAAGCATTGATTGACCGAGAGAAAAAACCAGCAATCATTGATTCCTTGAAAAGAACGATTAAATTTTATGAAATGAAAAATCCCAAAGAGTTACAGCAAATGATGGAAAACATGAAAAAAGATGATCCAACAGATTTTATAATTTTTCCAGCATATATCACTAAAAAAATTCAGGATCATGTATTTGGATTAATCCTTTATAGAAAAGAAGGACATTATTTAGTAGCGATGATTGATAAATTGGAAGATACGAACAGTGATCGTCCATCAGGTGTATTCACAACGATTCTTCCAGAAAAATTAAGTACTTTAAGTAAAATCATTTTCCAGACAAAATTTGAACATCACAAAGATAGTCGTTGCAATACAGCAAAAGTTATTCAGCAATTAGGCGAAGAAAAAATAGACCCTACATACCTCAACCTTAGTATGAGGGGATATAATGGAATGGCAAATTGTACGGTTAAAGAACTTTTTGGGACTTTTAGAGTCGTTCTCTACAACAGTCAGAAATCTATTTTTCAAGAGACAATAGCTACTGGGTTAAAAAAACTACCAGTAGAATTAAAAAGTAGAACAATTAAGCCAAAGGTAGGAAATACCAGAGATAATCGTAAGATGTTACTTGAAGCTTTTATAAAAGAAGCGAGATTTAATAAAAAACAAGTCAGTGCGTTGACTCATCTATATAACGTTTATTTAGAGCTTAAAGAACAACGAGAAAAAAGAATTGCTGAAAACCCCTATTATTTTTTGGAATACTCTCAGGGAGAATTTACAGCAAGTTTTACCAATAGTATAATCAACGACTCAAGTTCGCCGCTTACTTTCAAAAAAAGTCAATCGTTTGATAATTTTAAGGTGTTCACCTCGTCAAAAAGGCAATTACCAAACTTGGGGGAGATTTTAAAAGGAATACTTGATGAAGAAAATATCCGTAAGAATCTTCATCATTTAACAAGAAATGCTAGTATAAATGCTAGTGTGAAAAATGAATTACATACAAGAAAACAACTGACATCAGATGATAAAAATCTGAGCGTCAGCAATAACAAAAAAAACGATTGTATTGATTATTACAGTAAAATGGATGTCAAATCCAAGTGAAAGTATATAGATAGTCAAGTCTATCAATTGAATGAAATAATTTGAAAAATTACTGTTTTCTATATTTAAAAAATAGCGTCTTTTTAAGATGCCTAGGTTTGTAAGGGGATAAGTGAGGAAGTAGTTTGAAAAAATTTAGGTCTAAATAAGCACATAGATAACAAAGTAGACAAAATTTAATATTATTTTGAGATAAAGTATTCTTTTAATTCTTAGACATAAAAGCTATAAGTTGTCTTTCAATTCGTTTTCTGACAAAATAAATATAGGATGATGAAAATCATGTCAAACGATAACGAAGGAGCAATCAAATAATGGAAAAAGAATATTTTGTACAACAAGCAGCATTTCTGGATGATTATAAAAAAGAAGCAAAAGATGAAACGATCAATGTCGATCAATTAGCAGATCAAGTAATCAACCAATTGAATGAAACACAAGAGGATTATTATCTAATGAGTGGGGAAGTAGCAAAAGATGGCAATTCCCATCGTTTCCCATTCAGTCGTCGCGTTTATTCAGATGAAAACGACGGAACAATCAATACGGAGTATACTTATGAAGGAGAACCTTACGTCTTGCAAACGGAAGAAGATAAATAAGCAGTTCTCTAATCATTTAAAAAAAGTTCAGGTTTTTCAATCGAATGATGATTGGGAGACCTGGCTTTTTTTGCGACGGCAGATGCTCTTTGATAGAGCGAATATTATATTTATTCCGAAAAGTGAAAAAGTGGAACAAAAAATAAAAAACATATAGAAGTAAAGGAAAGCTACCTTGCCTCGAACAAGCTTTTTCCGTATACTGGATTTGAAGTGAGGGAAAAATCATGTTGAACTTAGAAAATTATTTAAAAGCGGGTCAAACAACGATATCAAACTTGTTGTTAAAAAATTATCATCGTATCGGATTACAAGCAGAAGAGTTTTTATTTATTTTGCAATTGCAAAGGGCGCAACTCGAAGGAGACTTTTTCCCAGATTTACACTCGATTGCGTTGGATATGGGTGTCAAACAAGAGCGTATCTATCAAATTTTAAATCACTTGATCAGTAATGGGTTTATTAAAATTGAAACAGCAACAATTGATGGTAAGCAAGCTGATCGTTACAATCTATATCCTATATATGAAATTTTAGGGAATTTTTTGGAAAGTCAAAATCAAAAACAAGCTGATTTAAGTCAAGAAAAAATGGTGCAGTCTGTTTATCAGTTATTTGAACAGGAATTTGGTCGCCCATTGTCAGCCATCGAATTTCAACGGATCGGTCAATGGTTAGAAGAAGATCATTATCAACCGGAAATTCTGAAACTTGCTTTACGTGAGGCTGTTTTGAATCAAGCGTATAGTTTTAACTATGTGGATCGAATCTTGTTGTCTTGGGAACGTAAAAATTTAAAGACGAAGCAACAAGTAGAAGAAGATCAAAAAAGACGAAAACAACAAATGTTACAAAAAGAAGTGGAAACCACTAACGCACAACCAGAAGCCTTGCCAAAAGTTACGTTGAAAAATTGGCTGGAGGAATAATATGTTAAGTAAACAAAAAACAATGGAAGCCTTGACAAAAATGTACGACATGTTCCCAGAAGCACATGGTGAATTAAAACATCGAAACCCTTATGAACTGTTGATTGCTGTCATACTCAGTGCTCAAGCAACCGATGTCTCAGTTAATAAAGCGACTCCAGCTCTTTTTGAAGCTTTTCCAACTCCTGAAAAGTTGGCTGCGGCTCCGATTGATGACATTATCCCTAAGATCAAAACGATTGGTCTTTACCGCAATAAAGCAAAAAATATCAAAGCATGTGCCCAACAATTGATGGATCGCTTTTCAGGTCAAGTTCCTCAAACTAGAGAAGAATTGATTTCTCTTCCAGGAGTTGGACGAAAGACAGCGAATGTCGTTTTAGGTGATGCTTTTGGTATACCAGCAATTGCTGTGGATACTCATGTCGAGAGAGTAACAAAACGTTTAAGGATTTGTAAGTTGAATGCCTCGGTGTTGGAAGTAGAAGAAACGCTGATGCGCAAAGTACCAAAAGAATTATGGGTCAAGACTCACCACACTTTAATATTTTTTGGTCGTTATCATTGCACGGCAAGAAGTCCACGGTGTGAAGTTTGCCCCTTGTTAGATATGTGTCAAGATGGAAAAAACAGAATGAAAGAAAAAACATTGAACGTAAAATAAAAGATAAAAAAAGGAAGTTGAGGTTTTTCTCAACTTCCTTTTTTGTTATGTGCCAGAAGACGTTGAACGACTAGAGGACTGTCCGGACTGTGCATTGTTCTCCGGAGGTGTTTGCGCTGGTGGTGTCGTGGATGACTCAGGAGTTGCCGAAGATGAAGAGCTTTGACTACTGCTGCTATTTTCTGGCGTTTCAGCTGAACTACTTGAATCATTTTTTTCACTTGAACTATCTACCGATGTCGAAGATTCGGCAGATGACTCAGTTGTTGAAGTTTCTGTCGATTCCGACGAAGAAGATACCGGTGTCGAACTTTCAGGTACCAGTGTCACTGATGAAGATGGCACCGTTGTTGAAGGGATCGTCGTACTTGGTGTTTTCTTGAGTTGATCGGTAAAGTATAATTCACCGCCAGATCTTACCAGACCGCTAGGCATTTGCCAATCGCTATTTGTGACGCTAGATGATACATATTTCATTAATTCTCGATAAACATCAGAAGCAACATGAGACGAAGCGGAGGTGACAGGTGTCATTTTGTTGTTATAACCGGTCCATACTGAGATGGCGTAGTTTGGTGTATAACCAGCAAATAAAATATCAGGATACACACCGCTAGAAGTTCCTAATTTTGCGTACTCATCATCCGTATAGTTGGAAGTCCCGGTTTTCCCAGCTTGGTATAATCCAGGAATCAACGCATTCGTCCCAGTTCCTTTTGTTAATGTATCTTTTAAAATATCTGTGACCATATAGGCTGTTTCTGGAGACATAGCTGTATTACCATCGGGATCGAACGTTTCTTCTGTGCCGTCTTGGAAGACGATCTTATTGACATATTGTGGTTTATAATACGTTCCTCCATTAGCGAAAGCAGCATAGGCAGCCGCCATTTTTAAGGAAGAAGCGCCATATTTTGTGCCGTCTTGTTTTTCTGTGTTACTTGAAATCGCATTTGATTGATGGATCGTACTATATTCAATTCCAAGATCTTTTAAAAAGGTGCTAACTTTATCTGCGCCGACTTCATTGAACAATTTGACAGCTGGAACGTTTCTGGAAAGATACAAGGCTTGTCTTAAGGTGATCGTCCCCATAAAGCGGTTATCCCAGTTGCCTACTGGTGTTGAGGTTCCTTCATAGTTATAAGGAGCATCACTGATCGTTTTTCCTGTAGAGTATTTTAGATATTCAAAAGCTGGGCCATAATCTGTGACTGGTTTCATTGTCGAACCGAAGTCACGAGAAGTATTAACAGCTAAGTTCATACCTAGTGTGACATCTTCTGCAATATGGCGACCGCCAATTTGTGCTTTTACTTGACCAGTATTGACATCGATCAACGTAGAAGCAACTTGCATTTCATCATCAGGATAGTTGACATAGTCATCAGTGTTGACAATATCATAAAGATGTTTTTGTGCGTCTAGATCTAAGTTAGTATAGATATCCAATCCATCAGTAAATACATTTTTATCCGTTTTTTCTTGAACTTCATTGATGACTTCTTTGACATAATTATCAACGATTTTTGAATTATCATCTTCTTTTTTCATCTCTTGAAGACCATCATCGATTGGTGTATTCACTGCAGCATCATATTCTGATTGAGAGATTTTCTTGTTTTGTAACATGGTATATAAAACAGTATCTCGCCGTTTTTTGGCTTGTTCTGGATATTGGTATGGGTCATAGGCAGAAGGCGCTTGTGGCATTCCAGCTAACAAAGCAGTCTGTGGTAATGAAAGTTCTGGTAATCTTTTACCAAAATAATTTTCTGCTGCCGTCTCCATTCCGTATAATCCGTTGGACATATAGACTTTGTTCACATAGTAAGTCAATATTTCTTGTTTTGATTTTTGTTGTTCTAATTTTACAGCTAACCAAGCTTCTTGTGCTTTTCGTTTCAAGGTTTGATCTGAAGCGTTGGTAGAGAAGTAGGAGAGCTTAATCAATTGTTGGGTCAATGTACTACCACCTTGAAGTCCTCCAGAAGTAAAGTTAGAAAGTGCAGAGCCGACGATCCGAACTGGGTCGATCCCGATATGTTTATAGAAACGACGATCTTCAACAGAAACGATGGCGTTTTCTAACGTTTTCGGCAATTCGTTTGCGGTAATCTTTTCTCTTTTTTCTGCTCCTAAATCTTCAAATAATTCGCCATTTTGTGTGTAAAGTTTAGAAGAAACAGTCGCATCTAATGCAGTGTCCGTTAATTTTGGAGCATCTTTTGCATAAAACCAAAATAATCCGACACCGGCTAGGAAAGCGATACAAATCAAAGAAAATAAAATCAAGATGATACGGATGAAAAGCCCACGCTTCTTATGCCCGGAACCTTTGCCAGAGGTTTTATTTCTTGTTTGACTCGTCTTTTTAGAAGAAGAGGGACTGTTTCGTCTGGAAGTTCTTGTTTGCTCATTTGCCATTCTTGCGATCTCCTTCGATAGTTAATGTTGATAAGTATTGATCTACCGCTTTTAGATAAGGGATACGTGGCGAAAAACCTGTTTGGATCTCGATCCCTATTTTTTCGATCAATGAAAGCGGAAGCGACTTTTTCCCCTGATCATTTTGCGCATGCCAATAATCGATCAGATAAGTACTATCTAAATAAAAGCAACGCTTCAACGTAGAAAACCATAATAGGACAAAACAAATTCCTTGTTGCTTTAGACAAGCTTCCATATGGTCAATTTGATGCGCATGGAAATTTTTGAAGGGAAAAGATGTCTTATTCTTTGTTTCTTTCGCTTCAAAATCCAAATAGAAACCTCGATATACACCGTTATAATCTGTTGTGGAGGCCTGTGAGAAATAAGCTTCCTTAATAACAGCGGCGCTACGTCGAGGATAATCTACTTTAACAATTTGAATGGGGGTTGGTTTTTTATGGATAACAGCTACTTGGTGCGCTAAGTAATACTGGTTACTTTCGTTAATTGCTTCTTCAAAACGCATCCCTCGATTGCCAAATTCAATGGCTGATTCTCTTTTTTCTTGAACTTTTTCCTTTAAAGAGGCATTCTTATGATAGGGTTGGCCGTTTGGATAGCGTAAAACCATTTTAATCACACTCCTAGCCAACATTATAGCAAAAAAGAATCAAGAAAGAAAAGGAAACTCAAATGGACCGATTAAAAGTGATGTATATTTCCGGTTATCGAAGTTTTGAACTTGGGGTTTTTAAGGAAAATGACCCTAAAATAACGGTTATTAAAAAAGTCTTAAAAAAAGAGATACAGCAATTAGTCGAAGAAGGACTTGAATGGGTTCTTACTAGTGGAAACTTGGGTATAGAAACATGGGTCACGGAAGTAGTTGCTGAATTAAAGCAGGAATACCCTGAGTTAAAGTTGGGGATCATCTATCCATTCAAAGAGTTTGGAAATAATTGGAATGAGAATAATCAAGAAAAGTTAAGAATGGCAGAACAGTTAGCAGACTACGTTGAAGCAGTTAGCCATCAAGCCTATCAGTCGCCTAGCCAATTAAGAAACCACACGCGTTTTTTACTTGACCATACCGATGGCTGTCTATTAATTTATGATCCTGAGTTTCCAGGGAAAACCCTGTATTTTCTGAAAGAGGCGCAAACCTATCAACAGGATCATTCTTATGAAATTCGGCTAGTCAGTATGGATGATTTACAAAATTTCAGTGAATAATTCAGATAGTGTTTGATTTATCAAGTTATTTCCGATACAATGATATAGGTAGAAACTGTTATTATGTAAATGAAAACTAGAGGTGTAAATATGGCGGAATTGGTTTATAGTCCTAAAGACATTTTACAACAAGAATTCAAAACAAAGATGCGTGGCTATGATCCCATCGAAGTGGATGAATTCTTAGACAATATCATCAAAGATTATGAAACTTACAGCAAAAAACTCCTTGCTTTACAAGAAGAAAATGATAAATTAAGTGCCAAAGTAGCACAATTATCAAAAACACAAGGAGCAGCACAAACGCGTGTTCAACAAGTTGAAACACCGAAAAGTGCAGCAGTCACAAATTTCGATATCTTGAAACGTTTGTCAAATCTTGAACGTGAAGTATTTGGAAAAAAATTGGATCAACAATCATCAACAGTGAATGTTTCCCAACCTAACCCAAACAACTACACAAATGCAAGTGACGATGATAACGAAAAGACACGTCAATTCTAAGATTGATGATACATTGCGGTTTTTGGGTAATCGCGGTCTGACATGATCAGGCTGAGGAAAGTCCATGCTCGCACAGGCTGTGATGCCTGTAGTGTTCGTGCTTAGCGAAACAATAAGCTAAGGTACTCTATTAGAGTAACGGCAGGAAAACAAGCTAAGGTTTTTAACTATGCTTAAGTATCCTTGAAAGTGCCACAGTGACGAAGCGAATAGGGAAACTTATTCGGTGGAACGCGGTAAACCCCTCGAGCGAGCAACCCAAACAATGGTAGGGGCGCTTTTTGTTGGGAATTAAGAACGAGACAAAAAGGCAGGTTAACTGCAGATAGATGGTTACCACATTGCTTTTTCTCCCTGGAAAAGTAGTGTACAGAACATGGCTTACAGAAAACCGCAATATAACAGGGAATACCTTCCAACCATGTTGTGAAGGTTTTTTTTAACATTAGAGTGTCACCACTGATTTATACCATTCAATAAATGGCTTGTTTGTTCAGGAACACAAAAATGAACGAGTGAAGAATGGCAATTTAGAGACAAGTATGAAAAAAATACTGATTCATTTTTCGGTTTGATTTTGCAAAAAGCTGGACGACCACGTTCAGCTTTTCTTATAAGGAGATAAGTATGGATACGACTAGAGAATTTAATCTTGTGGCAACGGCTGCAAGTGGGTTAGAAGCCCTTGTTGGAAAAGAACTACGTGACTTAGGCATTGATTGTCAAGTTGAAAATGGACGGGCACGTTTCAAAGGAACGATGGAAACGATCGCTACAGCAAATTTATGGTTACGAACAGCTGACCGGGTAAAGATCGTTGTTGGGGAATTTGATGCGTTTACCTTTGATGAACTATTTGAGAAAGTTAAAGCATTACCTTGGGAAGACTTTCTACCTTTAGATGCTGAATTTCCGGTTGCAGGAAAATCAATCAAGTCTAAGCTTTATAGTACACCTGATTGTCAGGCGATCACTAAAAAAGCGATCGTTGAACGATTGCGTAAGTATTATCACCGTCCGGCATCTGTTCCATTAACGGAGACAGGCGCACATTTTCAATTAGAAGTCGCTTTACTAAAAGATCATGTCATGATCACACTAGACACAACTGGTCCTAGTTTGTTCAAACGGGGATATCGTATGGAAAAAGGTGGCGCACCGTTGAAAGAAAACATGGCAGCCGCTTTAGTGATGTTGACAAATTGGCGAAAAGATCGTCCGTTTTATGATCCAGTGTGTGGTTCTGGTACGATCTGCATCGAAGCTGCCTTGATTGGACACAACATTGCACCAGGATTTAATCGTGAATTTGCTTGTGAATCATGGGATTGGTTTAGTAAAGATGTTATGGAAAATGTTCGAGCATTGGCAGAAGAGCAAGCAGACTATGATGTTGAACTCGATATCACAGGTTCTGATATCAATGGGCGGATGATCGAAATTGCTAAAGCGAATGCGGAAGAAATTGGCTTAGGCTCTTCAATCACGTTTAAACAACAAGCAGTCAAAGATTTCAAAACGGATAAAGAATACGGCGTAATCGTCGCGAATCCGCCTTATGGAGAGCGTTTAGGTGAAGAAGAAACGGTTCGTCGCTTGTATGAAGAAATGGGCGATGTTTTCCGTCCATTAAAGACATGGAGTAAGTATATTTTGACAAGTGATCTTACTTTTGAAGAGTATTATGGGCAAAAAGCTACTAAAAAACGTAAACTGTATAACGGAGCTTTACGGACTGATCTCTTCCAATACTGGGGAACGCGGCCACCAAGAAAAGACAAAACGATTTAAAATTATATTGGATGGATGGAGGAATAAATGATGAATGAAAAAGAATTGATGAAAGAACTAAAAGAAATCAATCTCTTGCAACAAACTTTGGGCATTTTAGATTGGGATATCCAAACGGGTATGCCAGAAAAAGCGAGTGAGGATCGTAGTGAAGTCAATAGTTATCTTTATAGTCTTTATTTCTCAAAGAAAATTGGACCTAAGATCAAAGAAGCCATCCAATATTTTTCTGAACATCCCAATGAATTATCTGAAACGGGAAAAATCGTGTTTGAGAAGGTCAAAGAAGACTATGAACTTGAATATAAAGTTCCTGAAGAATTGATGACTGCATTGACAGCAGCAACTTCTACCGCACAAGTGCAATGGCAGCAATCTCGTGAAACGAAAAATTTTGCGGATTTTCAAGAAGCATTGACTAAAAATATTGAGTTAACAAAACAGTTGATACCCTATTGGAAAAAAGACGAAGCAACTGATTATGATGTGTTACTCAACCAATATGAACCAGGGATGTCTGTTGAAATCTTAGATCGTGTTTTCCAACAAGTAAAAGAAGGGATCATGGAAATTAGAAAAACCTTAGCAGAAAAAGGTCATGAACCAGATACCTCTTTTCTTTCTCGAAAAATGACTAAAGCCCAACAAAAAAGGTTTGTCACAGGCGTGATTGAACAGTTAGGTTATGATTTCTCAAGAGGACGTTTAGATGACACAATCCATCCTTTTATGATCGGGATCAATCATAATGATGCACGTATTACGACTCGTTGGAATGAACATGACTTTAAAATGGCAGTCTTTGGCGTGATCCATGAAGCTGGTCATGGAATGTATGAGCAAGATATTGACGAAAAATTTGCTTATACTCCGATTTACCAAGGTACTTCAATGGGAATCCACGAATCTCAATCACTGTTCAATGAGATCATTATTGGTAGCAATCGAAGTTTCTGGGAAAAACAATATCCATTTTTCCAACAATGTGCAGAAGGAACATTCGATGATATTTCATTTACTGACTTTTATCGCTCGCTGAAACAAACCCAAGCAAGCTTGATTCGAATTGAAGCAGATAGTTTAACCTATCCATTGCATATCATTATTCGTTATGAAATTGAGAAAATGATTTTCAATGAAGGCGTGGACGTGGCTCAGTTACCAACTATTTGGAATCAAAAGTATGAAGAATATCTAGGAGTACGACCTGCGAATGATTTAGAAGGAATCTTGCAAGATGTCCACTGGTCAGGAGCTAGTTTTGGTTACTTCCCATCTTATGCTTTAGGATATATGTATGCTGCGCAACTGCTTCACGCATTAGAAAAAGAGCTTTCGATCGATGAAGTGTTAGCATCCGATGATTATCGACCAATCAAAGAATGGATGAAAGAAAAGATCCATCAATATGGTGCATCTAGAAAACCAACGCAATTGATTCAGGATGCAACCGGTGAGGTACTAAATCCGCAGTATTTGATCGATTACATGAAAAAAATCTATTTTTCGGTCTATCAAGTAGCTGAATTCAGTAGCGAGAAAGAAGGAAAATAAATGGAGAAACTGCAGGAAATTGCTGATTACAGTTTCAAGCAATTAGCAATGGATCAAACTGGACACGGGATTGATCATACGGTACGAGTCGTTAAATTAGCAGAGAAAATTTTAGCAACTGAACCGCAAGCTGATCCATTGATTACCCTTGCTTCTGCTTATTTGCATGATACGATCGATGATAAAGTTGTAGCCGATGAAACGAAAGCAAAAGCAGAGTTACATCAATTTTTGCAACGTTTAGAGCTATCAGATGCAACCATTGAATCAATCTTTTTGATTATTGAAAACCTGTCTTTTTCAAAAGGGTTGTCAGGTGAAGAAATGGCATTACCTATTGAAGGAAAAATTGTTCAAGATGCAGATCGTCTTGAAGCCTTAGGAGCAATTGGTATTTTGCGTACGGCTTATTTTGGTGGTGGACATGGCCATCCCATTTTTGATGAAAGTCGGCACCCAATCAGTTATCAAAATAAAAAAGATTATCGCAAAGGGTCTACTGTGATCAATCATTTTTACGAAAAATTGTTCTTATTACCAGATAGGATGAACACCCCATATGGTATAAAGGAAGCAAAACGACGAGAAGCCTTTATGCGAGAATTTATTGATGAATTCTTCAATGAATGGTCAGTAGGAGACCCTGATTTTACTCCCGAAAGCTGGTTGGCAACAGGAGGTTGAGACAAAAGTGTTTAGCATCAAGAAATAAGAAGGAATTTCCGAAAATTGACAAGAAACACAAAAACTCGTTTTTGATGTTGATTGTTACCTACTTGGTGCTTCTCAAATTTTTGGTAAATTTCGGCAAATTTTCCGAAGATGCTACTTTTGTCTTACCGTGAACAAGAGGTCGTGAAAAGAGTGCCTTGACCTGAGCGCTCACCAAGTAAAAACTGCGACGAGTAATCGCAGGAGCATTAAGGATGAAAACCTCGAAACAGCTCCCCATGTTTTGAGATTTTTTGACTTATCGCCGAAGGTCAGCTCTTTGAACACCGTTTATTCGATTTTAGAGAGACCAGAAGAGACTGAGGCAAGGTTTGTCTCAGTCTCTTCTTGTGGTCATGAGTAGTAACTGATGACCATAGGGAACGTTTTTTGTGTTGGGAGAAAGACTTCTGAAAATAGCTACAGGTAAGCGCCTTGGACCAAGTAATATATAGCTAGAGAAGCAAACATTAAAAGAATCTAATATACAAATAGAATATTCGTTTTTTTATTTCATAACAAAAAACAAGGCTAACTAATGGCGGAAAATTCAGAATATATGGAATATTTATTGGAAAGTTGATTAAGTTAAGGGTTGATATTAGCTAGATGTGATCCTCTTAAAAATAACGATAGTTACTAAAATAAGTAAAAAAATATTTCGTTAGTGGAGTACCGATTGTTTTGTTATGTAAGAAAATACTCAGTTAAATAACTCTCATAATTTGTGTAAGCGCTATCAGAAAAGGTATACTTATAAACAGGAATGAAAGGCTGCATATTCGTTCCTCAACCTTGAAGGTTAGAAAAATGGGGGTGGAGACATGTCTTCTGAAGTATTGTCAACTTATTTAGGACAGGAACTGGCTTTATTGAAGGAAAAGGGACTATACAACACGATTGATATCCTTGAAGGTGCAAATGGTGCGATCATTGAGGTAGCAGGGAAAAATTTGATCAATCTAGCATCGAATAATTATTTGGGGTTTGCTGATCGAGTGGAGCTGAAACAAGCGTGTATCGACGCAACGAATCGCTATGGTGTCGGCGCAGGTGCTGTCCGAACAATTAATGGCACATTTGTAATATGGGAGCTATTTCAGCCATTATGACTAAGGAGGATGCGATCTTATCAGATGAATTGAATCATGCTTCGATCATCGATGGATGTCGCCTCTCTGGTGCCAAAATCATTCGTGTTAAGCATCAAGATATGAACGATCTAGAAGAAAAAGCAAAAGAAGCGGTAAATAGTGGGAAATATAACAAAATCATGTATATCACAGACGGTGTTTTTTCAATGGATGGCGATGTAGCTAATTTACCCGATATGATCCCAATTGCCGAAAAATACGGGTTGATTACTTATGTGGATGATGCCCATGGTTCTGGAGTGATGGGAAAAGGAGCCGGCACAGTGAAGCATTTTGGTCTCCAACAGAAAATTGACATGCAAATGGGTACATTGTCTAAAGCAATCGGTGTCGTTGGTGGCTATGTCGCAGGATCTAAATCGTTGATCGACTGGTTAAAATCACGAGGACGTCCTTTCTTGTTTTCAACATCACTTACACCAGGTGCTGCTGGCGCTGCTCTAGCATCGATTCAACTGATGCAAGATCATCCAGAATTAGTCGAAAAAGTTTGGGAAAATGCCATTTATTTCAAAGAAGAACTGAAAAAAATCGGTTATGACATCGGAGTGTCGGAAACACCAATCACTCCAGTGATACTTGGCGATGAGAGTCTAACACAACAATTTTCTAAAAAGTTGATTGAAAATGGACTATATGTGAAACCAATCGTTTATCCAACCGTACCATTGGGAACAGGTCGTGTTCGTAATATGCCAACTGCAGCTCATACCAAAGAAATGCTCGATCATGCTGTAGCGATTTACCAAAAAGTCGGAAATGAAATGGGCATCATTTGATTTAGTAGAAACGATCTCGCCTGAAACCTAAGTGAAAGAAGATCATAGGATAGGGCATTTCGGTTGTGTTTCTGTGAAAATCGAAGAATCACCTTTTTTATATTTTGCTCGTCGATGGAATGGTCGATGGAATGTAGGTAGCATTTATTTTTAATAGATAGTGAAAATGAACTAAAAAGGAGTGTTTGTATGAAAAAAGTATTAGTTACTGGCTGTCTTGGACAAATCGGATCGGAATTAGTTTTACGTTTAAGGGAAGATTTGGGTAATGAAAATGTTGTCGCAACGGATATTCGTATGCCTGAAAAGCTAGAAGATGGTGAACTATTTGAAATTTTAGACGTCATGGATTACGAAAAAATGCGAGCGTTAGTCGAAAAACATCAGGTAGATACTTTGATTCATTTAGCAGCGCTTTTATCAGCTGTCGCTGAAGCAAAACCAAAGTTCGCTTGGGACCTCAATATGGTTGGGTTAGTCAATGCGCTGGAAGTCGCAAGAGAATTTAAGTTAAAATTCTTCACGCCAAGTTCAATCGGCGCTTTTGGACCTAATACACCAAAAGATGAGACTCCTCAAGATACACTCCAACGACCAACAACAATGTATGGCGTGACAAAAGTCGCAGGCGAGCTTTTGTGTGACTACTATTATACAAAGTATGGCGTAGATACACGAGGTGTACGCTTCCCAGGATTGATTTCTTATAAAACTTTACCTGGTGGTGGGACAACAGACTATGCAGTGGATATTTATTATTCAGCTATTAAAGAAGGAAAATACACGTGCTTTATTGATCGTGGTACAGCTATGGACATGATGTACATGCCAGATGCCATTGAGGCGATTATTCAGTTGATGAATGCTGATCCTAAAAATTTAGTTCATCGCAATGCATTCAATATCTCTGCGATGTCTTTTGAACCAGAAGAAATCAAAGCGTCAATCAAAAAAGTGTTTCCTGATTTTGAAATGGACTATGCAGTTGATCCAGTGCGACAATCGATCGCAGACTCTTGGCCAAATTCATTAGATATTAGTTGTGCGCAAAAAGAGTGGGGCTTTCAACCACGTTACGACCTAGATAAAATGACTCAAGATATGTTGACCAAGTTGCAAGAGAAATTGACAGCAACAGTCTAATTACTATAGTTTATCGTAAACTTCCGATCGAGTGGTGGGGAGTTTACGATAAAGGGAGGATAAGCGATGGAACGTAACCAAGTATCGGTTGAAAAAAACAAAGTCGAACTAAAGCGAACGATGGGCTTTTTTACTGCTTTATCGACTGTTATGGGAACAGTGATTGGAGCGGGAGTATTCTTTAAAGCAGCGAGTGTCGCAGAAGTTACAGGATCAGTTAGTTTACATATGCTTTCTTGGTTTTTGGGAGGTATCATCTCCGTCTGTGCAGGTTTAACTGGTGCAGAACTTGCCGCAGCGATCCCCGAAACAGGTGGTATGGTCAAATATATCGAACGAACCTATGGTCAAACGGCTGCTTTTTTGTTAGGTTGGGCACAAGTTGTGATTTACTTTCCTGCAAATGTAGCGGCACTATCAATCATCTTTGGGACACAATTTGTGAACTTATTTGCCTTAGAACAGCAATGGATTGTCCCCATCGCTATTATAGCCGCTGTGACGATCATGCTGATCAATTTTTTAGGATCAAAAGTTGGTGGAACTTTTCAATCCATTACCTTAATCTGTAAATTGATCCCACTGGCAGTCATCGTCTTGTTTGGCTTATTTCGCAGCGGTGGAGTAGAGTTTCAGCTGTTTCCCATAGAATCAGGAAAAGATCTGCCATTGTTTTCAGCATTAGGTGCGGGCTTGTTAGCGACAATGTTTGCTTATGATGGTTGGATTCACGTTGGAAACATTGCAGGAGAATTAAAAAAACCGGCAAAAGATTTACCGAAAGCCATTTCTATAGGAATCATCGGGATTATGGTTGTTTATTTATTCGTTAATACCGTCTTTTTAAAAACAGCTTCGATTGGAGGAATCAGTGGCAACAGTAATGCTGCTAGCGAAGTGGCTACCATGATTTTTGGTGGCGTAGGTGGGAAACTTGTAACTGTCGGGATTTTGATTTCAGTCTATGGAACAATCAATGGCTATACACTTACTGGGATGCGCCTGCCCTATGTGATGGCCCAAGAAAAACGGTTACCTTTCAGTCACCACTTAGGAAAATTGAACGATCGAACGAAGATTCCAGTGGTTGCTGGTGTTTTGGAACTAGTGATTGCGATCGGTATGATGATGGTCGGTGGATTTGATATGCTGACGGATATGCTTGTTTTTGTGATTTGGATTTTTTATACGATGGTATTTGTAGGTGTAATTATATTGAGAAAAACAGCTCCAAAACTTGAAAGGCCTTATAAAGTTCCGCTATACCCAATCATTCCGCTAATCGCCATTCTTGGTGGTGCTTTTATCGTGGTTAGTACGTTACTGACACAAACACTTTTAGCATTTAGCGGAATCGCTTTGACATTAGTCGGAATCCCTGTTTATTTATATTTGAAAAATAAATATCCTGTAGTTTAACATATAAATGATAGTTAAACGTGCATTCTGTTGTAGCGTGTCAAGTTAAGCAATGCTAACTTTACCAACCAGCTACAAGAGAATGCACGTTTTTATCCTGTTTTTTTTCTTAACTGTTTTAGTCGGCGCCAAGCACGAAAAAGGTTTAATAAGACGAGAAAACCAGCAACAGTAATGGGAATCCAAATCAAGTAGATCGGATAACCTAATTGATCTGATAAAGATCGAGAGGAAGCTTGCTCCATTTCAAGTAGTGCTTGTTGCCATGTCTGTAAGTTAAACACGAGCATGAAACTAGCAATAATTAACAAGATAAATCCAAGATAGCGGATGGTCGTTTTTTTACGTATATACGCAAAAATGAGATAGAGAATCAATAAAAAAGCGGGTACGCCAAACACAAAATAAATATTAAGCACGCTAATCGCCTCCTTTTGTTAATGATACTTCAATTAATATAAATTTAAAAATAATTACCCCATAACTTGCATAGTTTACAAGAGTACTGATAAGATGAAACCGTTAGTTAAGATGAAAAAGGGGGATGTTTATGGCTAGTTATATTGAACCGATTCGCTTTGCACTTATTGTTTTTCCATTTTTGGCATTAGCGATTTCTTCGGTTTTTTTCATTTATGAATATCGAAAGTATGGAACGTTTATTTTTTCGAGAGCGGTTATCTTATATTCGTTTGTTTTTTATTTGTTATGTGCTTATTTTTTGATCATTTTACCGTTACCTTCAAAGGAAGCCGTTGCTCAAATGACCGGACCTAAAATGGAATTACATTTATTTGCATCATGGGTCCATTTCCGAGAGAATACCGTCTTGGTTTTATCTGATCCAAGTACGTATTTACCAGCGATGCGACAAAGCGTTTTTTTAGAACCGGTATTTAATGTTTTGCTTTTATTACCTTTTGGGATCTATTTAAGATATTATTTTCGATTATCTTTTGTGAAAACCATCATTGCAAGTTTTTGTCTTTCCTTATTTTTTGAATTGACACAGTTAAGTGGGTTGTATTTTATTTATCCTCGACCTTATCGGCTATTTGATGTCAATGACTTATTGACGAATACGATCGGAGGAACGTTAGGGTACATTATGACACCAATCTTTACCTTCATGTTGCCTACGAGAGCAAGAATGGATGAAGTGTCATACGAAAAAGGGAAAACAGTTTCTCTAACGAGACGATTAGTTGCCTATCTCATTGATTGGGCTTTCTTATCGGTTTTATCCGTACTGATTGCTGTGACTCTTCAATTGTCTTTGAAAATAGGTGATATCACTTCAAGTAGTTGGTGGGTATTTTTAGAAGTCTTGCTTTATTTCATGGTCATACCATATGTAACAAACGGTCTCACTTTAGGTAAAAAAATCGTACGCATTCGTGTGGTTTCAGATAACGGAAAACGACTTTCTTTTAAAGCACTGTTTATCCGTTATGGGTATCTTTACTTTTTATTTTATGGGTTAGCTTGGCTTAGTCAGACGATCCAACATATCACTGACCATACGACAGGTGTATTACAGGTAAGCGGGATTTTTATTGTGTTGGGTGTTGCATTTGCACAGTTTATCTTCATGCTGAATCTTTTCTTGTCATTCCTTCGTAAGAAAAGAGTGCTGTTCTATGAAAAAGCCAGTCAAACACATACGATTAGTACCATTCAACCAAAAGGGAACTAGTGGATCGTGAGCGACTTTGAAAAGGATCAAGCAAATTGCTTGAGGATGTGGTATAATGCGAAAGTCGTGTAAAAAAGAAAGAGAAGAGGTGCTTACTTAAATGAGTAATTTTGAACAATTTCATTTTAAACCATATATAAATGAGGCGTTAGCAGAAAAAGGTTTTGCTCAACCAACTGAAGTACAAGAGCGTTTGATTCCTTTGATCGCTAAAGGAAAAAATATCATTGGTCAATCACAAACTGGTTCGGGCAAAACGCATACATTTTTATTGCCTTTATTTCAAAAAATCAATGCGGAAAAAGCCGAAGTACAAGTAGTAATCACTGCACCAAGTCGTGAACTAGCTACTCAAATTTATGATGCTGCTAGTCAGATCGCTAAATTTTCCGATCCAGAGATCCGAGTGACGAATTTTGTAGGTGGAACGGATAAGCAACGCCAATTGAGCCGCTTGAAACATCAACAACCACAGATCGTAGTGGGAACGCCAGGTAGAATCTTGGATATGATGAATGAACAAGCATTAAAAATCCATACAGCATTTGCATTTGTTGTAGATGAAGCAGATATGACACTGGACATGGGCTTCTTGAATGAAGTGGATCAAATTGCTAGTCGCTTGCCTGAAAAACTGCAATTTTTAGTTTTCTCAGCGACGATTCCTGAAAAATTACGACCATTTTTACGTAAATACATGGAAAATCCAATCATTGAAGAAATCAAACCGAAAGCAGTTATTTCAGAAGATATCGAGAATTGGCTGATCTCTACTAAAGGGAAAGATAAAAATCGAATGATCTACCAATTGTTAACAATTGGTCATCCTTACCTTGCAATTGTCTTTGCAAATACGAAACAACACGTGGATGAAATTGCTGATTATTTGAAAAATCAAGGCTTAAAAGTAGCCAAAATCCATGGAGATATCACTCCAAGAGAACGAAAACGAGTGATGCGCCAAGTTCAAAACTTAGAATATCAATACGTGGTTGCGACAGATCTAGCGGCACGTGGCATCGATATTGAAGGGGTTTCTCATGTGATCAATGCAGAAATTCCTGAAGACCTTGACTTCTTTATCCATCGAGTAGGTCGGACTGGACGTAATGGTTTAAAAGGAACTGCGATCACTTTGTACTCACCAAGTGATGAACAAACGATTGACAGTATTGAAAAAATTGGTGTCACATTTGAACCGATGGAAATCAAAAATGATGAAATCATCAAGACTTATGACCGCAATCGTCGGACGAAACGGGAAAAATCCAAAGATACACTGGATCCTACATTGATCGGCTTAGTGAAAAAGAAAAAGAAAAAAATCAAACCTGGATATAAAAAGAAAATCGATTGGGCAATTGCTGAAAAGAACAAAAAAGACCGTAAAATCGAACGCAGACAACAAACTAGAACTGCAAGAAAAAATAAGAAAAACTCCAATAAGTAAGTCAATGACCAGACCCTTTAAAAGAGACGTCATGACTTCACGCTCAAAGACCAAAGGATTGCATGTCTTCTGCATTCCTTTGGTCTGTTTTTAAGTGTTCATTTAGCAGATAATCTAGTGATAATAGATCTTAAATCAATTCTTTTTGCATCCCTACGCAGGTAATCCCATCCTCGATAAAAGGATCTGTACAAGTCTCGTAACCTTGTTGCTGATAGAAACTAAGGGCAGTCATTTCTGCTACTAGGTAACTTGACAGCAAGCCTTCTTTTTTTGCTTTCTGTTCAGCTAAGGACAACAGCTGACGACCGAAACCTTGTTGGCGATAATTTTTGGCGACGCAAAAACGATCGGGGTTAAGACAAGTGGACGATTTTTTTTGATAACGTAATGTTGCAATTGGAACATTGTTTTCCATTAACAGAAAGTAGTTATCAGAAGTGTCCGTTTCGTCAAATTCTAATTCTGGCAAAATGCCTTGTTCCAGAACAAATACCTGATAACGAAGATAAAAACTCGCCCCTCTGATCCAGGACTTGTTTCCAAAATAAACTTGCATCATCGATTCTCCTTTTGATTAATAGGCGTAATTCAAGCTTAACAAAAAATATTCTAGAAAGAAATAAGAGTTGAAGGAAAAGAGCGGTTGACAGAATAAAATAGAATACGTATACTTGTAAAGTACGAAAAGGACATGGTTTGTTTAAGTCTGACTTACAGAAAATTCTTTCCAGGCTGAAAAAAGAATAGTCAAAAAAACAAATTGCTCCCTTTTTTATTGATAGAAATATCAACGCTACTCAGCGTTATCGAGTTCAAGAGGTAATGATCGAACATCATTGCAACCAAGGTGGTACCGCGAGTTTTCGTCCTTGGCTGTGAGGGTGTTTTTTTGTCGTTTAAAATAAAGAAAGAAGGTAATAAAATGAAACAATTAAGTAGTGCACAAGTTCGACAAATGTTTTTAGATTTCTTCCAATCAAAAGGACACACGATTGAACCTAGCGCATCATTAATTCCGGTCAACGATCCAACGCTTTTATGGATCAACTCAGGGGTTGCTACGTTAAAAAAATATTTTGACGGCTCTGTCGTACCAGAAAATCCACGCATCACAAACGCTCAAAAATCAATTCGTACGAATGACATTGAAAATGTAGGGAAGACAGCACGGCACCACACAATGTTTGAAATGCTTGGGAATTTTTCTATTGGTGATTATTTCAAAAATGAAGCAATCCATTGGGCATGGGAATTTTTAACAAGTCCTGAATGGATGGCATTTGATCCGGAAAAATTATATGTTACCGTTTATCCAAAAGACACAGAAGCAAAACGAATCTGGCATGAAGAAGTCGGCTTACCACTTGATCACATTGTAGATGTTGAAGATAATTTCTGGGATATTGGTGCGGGTCCTTGTGGTCCTGATACAGAAATCTTCTATGATCGAGGCGAAGCATACAATGATGTCGCAGAAGATGATCCAGAAAACTACCCTGGTGGAGAAAACGAACGCTATTTAGAAATTTGGAATCTAGTATTTTCTGAGTTCAACCATAAACCAGATCATACATTTGAACCTTTACCACATAAAAACATTGATACGGGCATGGGGCTGGAACGGATGGTTTCGATCGTTCAAGACGCACCAACAAACTTTGAAACAGACTTGTTCTTACCGATCATTCATGCGGTAGAAAAACTAAGTAACCAAGTAAAATATGGTGAAAACCCGACAACCGACATTTCTTATAAAGTAATTGCGGATCATATCCGAGCATTATCTTTTGCGATTGGAGATGGGGCGCTTCCTTCAAATGAAGGTCGTGGCTATGTTCTTCGTCGTTTATTACGCCGAGCAGTGATGCACGGGAAAAAATTAGGGATCGAAAAAGCTTTCTTATATGATCTTGTTCCAGTAGTTGGCGAAATCATGGTTAGCTATTATCCGGAAGTCCTTCAACAAAAAGAATTTATTGAAAAAGTAGTTCGTACCGAAGAAGAACGTTTCAATGAAACGATCAACGAAGGTCTTGAAATCTTGAATCAAGTGATCGCTGAAGTCAAAAAAGCAAATGGAACAACACTTGCTGGAAAAGATATCTTCAAATTATATGATACTTACGGTTTCCCAGTGGAGTTGACCGAAGAAGTGGCAGAAGATGAAGGCTTGAAAGTCGATCATGAAGGCTTTGAAAAAGAAATGGAAGCACAAAGACAACGTGCGCGTGCTGCTCGTAGTACAGAAAAATCAATGGGAGTCCAATCTGCCCTATTAACAGATATCAAAGTGGATAGTAAATTTATTGGCTATGATCAAGTTGAATCAGACAGCAAACTATTGGTGATTATCAAAGATGAAGAACTAGTGAGTGAATTGTCTGCTGGACAAGGTCAATTGATTTTTGATCAAACACCGTTTTATGCAGAAATGGGTGGACAAGTGGCTGATCAAGGTTGGATCATCAATGCCTCTGGAGAAACGGTTGCGACAGTTGTTGACGTTCAAAAAGCACCGAATGGACAATTTATGCATACCGTAGAAGTGCTATCAACATTGACTGAAGGCGAAGTTTACCACTTATTGATCGATGTACCGATGAGAAATCGCATCATTAAGAACCATACAGCGACTCACTTATTGCATAAAGCTTTAAAAGAAGTTTTAGGGGAACATGCAAACCAAGCTGGTTCTTTAGTTGCTCCTGGACATTTACGCTTTGACTTTACTCATTTTGGACAAATCACAGCAGATGAATTAGTAAAAATGGAACGAATCGTTAATGAGAAGATATGGGAAGCAATCCCAGTAGAAACCATTGAAACAGATATCGATACCGCTAAGAATATGGGGGCTATGGCTTTATTTGGTGAAAAATATGGTCAAGAAGTCCGTGTAGTGAACATTGGTGGATGGTCTATCGAACTTTGTGGTGGAACCCATGTAACAAATACTGAAAATATTGGGATCTTTAAAATCGTTTCTGAATCAGGAATCGGTGCCGGTGTTCGTCGGATCGAAGCTGTAACAAGTAAAGAAGCTTATGAGTTATTGGAAGCGGAAGAAAAACAATTAAAAGAAGTTGCCACAATTGTCAAATCACCTCAATTAAAAGAGGTTGTATCAAAAACGGAACAATTACAACAACAATTAAAAGAACTACAAAAAGAAAATGAACAATTAGCAAGTAAACTAGCGAACCAACAAGCAGGCGATGTCTTTAAAAATGTGGAAACAGTTAGTGGTCATTCAATGATTACTGCACAAGTAAAAGTAAAAGATATGAACCAATTACGTCAATTAGCAGACCAATGGAAACAAAAAAACATTTCCGATATTCTTGTTTTGGCAAATGAACAAGACGGAAAAGTTAGTTTGTTAGTCGCTATGACGAAAGAAGCAAATGATGCTGGGCTAAAAGCTGGTGACTTGATCAAAGCAATCGCACCAAAAGTTGGTGGTGGCGGTGGTGGTCGCCCTGATATGGCGCAAGCAGGTGGGAAAAACCCTGCTGGTATCCCAGATGCTTTATCAGAAGCTAAAACATGGTTGTCTAATCAATAATCAACTTTAAATACTTTTCCAAATAAAATGGGAAAGCGTCGAATAGCTCAGATGATAATAACCTCCTTTTGAAACGGTATTTTATGTTTGGGAGAGAAAAAACTTATTTCAAGGAGCGAATGCTTGACCTTGTTTTAGCAAATAATGGGGAATAGGATGCTTTCATTGAAGCGAGTAAGCGGTCATTTTTTAAACAGCTTTTCATAGTTTAAACACTGATCGCTTATCGCTTAAGGAAGCACCGATAATACTATGTATTTTCATACATGCTAAAGGGCTCAAGAACGACCTTTTTTGTTCAAGGAGTATTGAATCCTCCTATTTGTTAAAGAAAAGTTCTACCGAATTTGTTTGAAACGGAAATCCCGTTGACAAATTCGGTTTATTTTATGAGAACTGAATGCAACCAATCAGCATTTTCTTTGAGAGTAATTAATTGACAAAAAAGCAAAACCTTTTACGATTAGAATAAAAAGGAGGGGGTAAAATTGAATAGTAAAAATAAAACTTTTCGTCTAGTTTTACGAGCGATTTTATTAGCAATCATTATCGTTCAAGCAATGGTTCCATGGTTAGGGTTTATTCCTTTAGGATTTATTAGTTTGACGATTATTCACATAACAGTTATCGTTGCTGCGGTTGTATTAGGACCGAAAGACGGCATGGTCATTGGTTTGTTTTGGGGGATCGCCACGATCATTCGTGCTTACGCCATGCCTACGACCCCATTTGATACCCTCGTCTTTACCAATCCGATCATTTCAGTTGTTCCTAGAGTGTTAGTTGGCTTAGTTGCAGGAATCATTTTTCACTGGATTTATCAACGTTATCATTCTGTAGTCGTTGGTTCGGTTTTAGCAGGAGTATTTGGCTCACTCGTGAATACACTTTTAGTTCTAGGGTTTATGGGACTGTTTTATACTGGGGCAACTGCTGATGCGTATGGCGTAGATGCGGATCTATTATTTAAAACTTTGGCAGGAGTTGCCGCAATCAATGGGATTCCGGAAGCGATAGGTGCCGGAATCATTACGCCACTGATTGCTAAAGCGCTGTTTGCTGCAACGCCACTTAAACCAGAATAAAGAATAAAGGAAGCGAAAAAGTGTCAAAAGAACAAAAAATGATTAGTGGGCAAGAACGTACCAAAAAAGGTATTATAGCTGGAATCTTAGGTCTTATCTCAAATATGTTATTGTTTGTTGCGAAGTTTATGATCGGCCTTTTTTCTGGCAGTGTTTCGATCATGGCGGATGCTATCAATAGTTTATCCGATACAGCTTCATCCATTTTGACGCTTGTTGGGTTTAAGATTGCTGCAAAACCCGCAGACCAAGAACATCCATTTGGACATGAACGATTTGAATATATCAGTGGCTTATTTGTTTCAATCATCATTACGTATGTAGGGTTTCAATTTTTGGACACTTCTATACGGAAAATTTTTCGGCCGGAACATTTAGTCCTGACACCGATCGTGTTTCTTGTCCTGATATTTTCGATTCTGTTAAAACTTTTACAAGGACGAATGTACACTAGATTTTCAAAAACAATTCAGTCAGAAGCACTAAAAGCGACAGCCAAAGATAGTTACAATGATGTATTCACGACGTTAGCTGTTTTAGTATCTGCAGGTATCGAAAGATTCACTGGCTGGCGTATTGATGGCTATGTTGGTTTTGTCTTAGCCGGGTACATTATTTTTAGTGGGATCATGATGTTACGTGATTTTGTCTATGAATTACTAGGTAGCCGTCCAACAGCTGAAGAAATCAAAACAATGGAAAAACAATTAAGTTCTTATAAATCGATTTTAGGTTTTCATGATCTGTTGGTTCATAATTATGGACCAAATAAAAAGTTTGCTTCTGTTCATATTGAAGTTGATGACAGTTTAAACTTGAATGAAGCACATAAAATCATTGATATTATCGAAAAAGACTTTAAAAAGACTTTGGATGTAGATTTAGTTTGTCATCTAGATCCGGTAGCAATCCATAATGAACAATACCGTGAAATATTGAAACAATTGAGACAAATTATCAAAGAGTTGGGGGAAGAGTTGAGGTTGCACGATTTACGGATCATACGTAAAGGGAAAGAGTTGCAATTCGATATTGTAGTTCCTCAGAATTTCAAGTTACCAGATGATGTTTTAGAAGAAAAGATTCGTCAAGCTATTGAGAAAAAGGTTGGTTCTTTTGAACTCGATATTACTTTTGATCACAATTATCTTCTCTATTAAATCAGAAACTTTAAAAAGACTTTTTAGTAAGTAGCTAAAAAGTCTTTTTTTTATGGATTTAATTGTTTTTGAAGCGCTTGGCGTGCCAGATTATCCGCCCCTTTATTCTTACTCTCGGGAATCCATTGTAAGATGAGTAAATGGAACTGAGCGAGTAATTGTTGGATCTCATATAGAAGGGAAGAGAAACTTTCGTTGTTCGTGTGGTTTTTGTCGATTGTAGAAACAAGTACTTTGCTATCGGAATAACAGAGAATTGTTTCATTGACCCAGCCTTTTTCCTTTAAAATTTCTAAAGTTTTTAAAAAGACTTCGAATTCAGCTTGATGATTGGAGCCATCCGAAAGTGGGACGGTAAGCTGTTCTTGTTTATTTTCATGGATAATTAAAATGCCTCCACCACTAGGTCCTGGATTGCCTTTTGTGGAAGCATCAATGTATACTTTGATCATAATAAGGAAGCTCTCCTTTTTATAAAAATAGTGTTATGCTATAATTATACCATTACAAATAGATGCGAGGTTAAAGAATGAAAAAAATAATTCGCTGGCAGCCGGAATGGGCGCAGACGATCATCTATTGGTCTTTATCTTTGATCATTTTATTTTTTAGTTTGATTTTATCACTTGAAAACACTAGACCCTATTGGAAAAGTAACTTAGTGATGGGGCTATTTTTAATTTTTCTTTTTCTTGGGTATCGTCGGTCATTTATTTTGAAAAACCATGCAATCAAAATTAAATATGCTGCTTTTTGGAAGGACCAAAATATCCCGCTACAAGATATTGACTCTGTAACACCGGTCAAAAGAGGTGTAAAGATTAAATATGTAGGGAAGGCTGAGCCAACCTTCTATCTGATGCGCAAAAAAAGTCAGACAGCTTTTTTGTCCTACTATTCTGAAGGTAAAGAGCAACAAAGCACTAACAACCAAGTAAATACAACTAGCTGATTGATTTTACTTGTTTAAACCAATTGATTCAGCAGATATAAAATAGCTGCGAGAAAAACATAACTATATATAACCTCTGAGAAAACAAGCCGAAGAATCCGAAGATCATTTTATGATCAGGGTGAGATTCTTCGGCTTGATTGTGTCTTGCTGACGTTTGTATGAACTTGACCCTAGAAAAATGGATGATATGATGTTCAACCAGTAACTTTCGATAAAGTAATGGACACCTGACCATTCAACCAAGGGATATATAACTTAATAACATAAAGGATATTATAAAAAATTTGCACTAAATATTTTTTAAAGGAAAAAAAGAAGTAAGATAACATTTTTTCTTATTTATAATAAAACTTACAGAAAAAGTATAAGGAGAAAAACGGACGTGGAAATAAAAAAAATGTTTGAAGATCTCTACCGAATTTGGAAGAAAACAGGCATTCTCAAGAGAAGAGGTGCGAAGCTATCGAGACTATGGCGGAGAAACGGTAGGAAGATAGTGAGACTATGGCGGAGGAACGGTAGGAAGATAAAAGGAATATGGAAAACGAGAGGTACAAAACTACGGAGAATGCACTTGGAAAAGCTAAATAAAAGAAAGGAAAATGGCAAAAGAACACAGATGAAAAAAGCACAGACATCAAGAGTGAAACAAGGTAGTTCGAATAATAAACAAGAAATACGTTCGCTATCTGTCCGTGCAACAAATCAAGCGAGTTGGAAAAATGCGCAAATTTCAAGAAATTTAGCGAATCAGCAGAAGGGCTACTCCAGGAGTCAACAGACATCTATCACCTCAACGAGATGAATCTTTCTATGGGTTCACATAGTTTTGATGTCAATCGTTGGAATCAGTGTTTTGATCGACTTGGAGTGATAAATGGTTGGCAATTTTTAAAAGAAAACAGCAAAACACAGGGTTATAACCTTCAGGACTTAAAAAATATCATGGCTGGATTTGATTCGCAGGAAATAACTTCAGGAACCAGTTCAAGAAGATACATAAATGAACGAATCATAAATAGTGAAAGTGATCGTTGAAACTAGTTATTAGAAAAGCTCGGTAAAAAAATGGTATAAAAGCAATCAAAAAAGATTATCAACCAAGGCTATATAACAATCAAGCCCTTGCTCGGATTGTCGATTCTTTAAATCCGTTGTCTCGATTTAGAAAGATTCTTTTAAAATGGCAATTAATGTTGAAAAGAAAACAATCTGATGCGAAAGACATCATTCACTCGGAAATAAGTGAGAAGGATGCATAGGTACAACGAGAAGAAATAATAGCGAAGAAAAAAGAAAAGAAATTTGTAAAAAATATTAAAGCAAACGCTAGAAATCAAGTTTTCAATACAGTCGAGCAGTCTTTTTCAAATCATCTGATAAATTCGAGATAACCTTCTTTCGATAGGATTAGAAAACAAACAGAAATATGTATCTTTTTATTTAAAAGTGAGATTTTGTAATATTAGTGAACGTTGTACTGTATGGAAGAGACGCAGCGTAAGTTGATTTTCTATCGTTCAAGCAATTATAAAATTATAAAAAAGCCGATACTTTGCAAAGAACATTTTGCGGAGTATCGGTCTTTCTTTAAATTGAATATTTTTGATGCAATCTCTTCTGTTTTGAAGAGAAGTTACTTATTGTTGAAACTTTCTTATAAGATCATTTTTTTGACATGAGCGGCTTGTGCCCCACGGTTTCCTTCGATTATTTCAAATTCTACAGATTGATTTTCTTCAAGGGTTTTGAAACCTTCTTCTTCAATTGCAGTAAAATGGACGAATATTTCTTCTGTTTCATCATAACTAATAAATCCATATCCTTTTTTGTTGTCAAACCATTTCACAGTTCCTGTGGTCAAAGCTCTCACGACCTTTCTAAAGTCTGATCATAACTAACATTATAAAGAGTATTTATATATACGTCAATTAAATTAAAAAAGCAATCTTGCCTATTTTGTTTTAAAATAAAAAAAGGTATAATAGATATAACTGAACAAATTCTTTTGTTTTGGGTATAAAGTTCGTGTAAAGGGGTAATTTGATGAAGAGCGATCTACAAATATCACAAGAAACAGAGTTAAAACCGATTATTGAAATTGCGGAAAAATTGGATATCCAACAAGATGACCTGGAGCTTTACGGAAAATATAAAGCGAAAATCGATTTTTCCACCATCAAGAAATTAAAGAAAAAACCAGATGGTCACTTGATTTTAGTTACATCCATCAATCCTACACCAGCTGGAGAAGGTAAATCGACCATCACGGTAGGTCTTGGGGACGCATTGAATCAAATTGGTAAAAAAGCAGTGATTGCGTTAAGAGAACCTTCCCTTGGTCCAGTCATGGGAATCAAGGGTGGTGCTGCCGGCGGAGGCTATGCACAAGTATTACCAATGGAAGATATCAATTTACACTTTACTGGCGATATGCATGCGATTACGTCTGCTAATAATGCATTGTCTGCACTTTTGGACAATCATATCCATCAAGGGAATGAACTGAGAATCGATTCACGTCGTGTGATCTGGAAACGTGTCGTCGATTTGAATGATCGCGAACTGCGAAAAGTGATTGTTGGCTTGGGCGGTCCGATTCAAGGTGTGCCGAGAGAAGATGGCTTTGACATCACCGTAGCAAGTGAAATCATGGCGATTTTATGCTTAGCAACAGACATCGATGATTTAAAAGCGCGTTTAGCTCGAATTGTTGTCGGTTATACCTTTGATCAAAAGCCAGTGACAGCTGGTGATCTCAAAGCAGAAGGTGCATTGGCACTGCTATTAAAAGAAGCGATCAAACCAAACTTAGTACAAACGATTTATGGCACGCCAGCATTTGTCCATGGCGGTCCTTTTGCCAATATTGCTCACGGGTGTAATAGTGTTTTAGCTACCCAAACAGCTCTTAAATTAGGGGAGTATGTGGTGACTGAAGCTGGATTTGGTGCAGATCTAGGTGGAGAAAAATTCCTAGATATCAAAGTTCCGAATTTGAAAAAGGCACCTGATGCGATCGTGATCGTAGCAACAGTTCGTGCATTGAAAATGCATGGCGGTGCAACTAAAGAAGAGTTGAAAACGGAAAATTTAGCAGCATTGGAAAAAGGATTCAGTAATTTAAAACGTCATATCCACAATATGGAGAAATACCATATCCCCGTAATTGTTGCGATCAACGAATTCGTGACAGATACGGAAGCTGAATTTACTTTGTTAGAACGTCTTTGCGAAAATCAAGGGGTGATCGTACAACGAGCAAGTGTTTGGGAGCATGGCGCAGATGGTGGAATTGAACTTGCCAAAGCGGTCGTTCGTGCGATTGATAGTCAGCAAGCAGATTATCAGCCCTTGTATCAACCGACAGCGACTATTGAAGAAAAAGTGGCAACGATCGTCCAAGAGATTTATGGTGGAAAAGGTGTCAGTTTTAGTAAAAAAGCAAAAAAACAAATCGATGAGTTTGTCCTTAATGGTTGGGATAAACTGCCAATTTGTATGGCGAAAACCCAATATTCATTTTCTGACGATCCGACACTTCTAGGCGCTCCTGAAGGATTTACGATTACCATCAGAGAGTTCGTTCCCAAATTAGGGGCTGGGTTTATCGTTGCGCTAACAGGTGATGTCATGACTATGCCGGGACTTCCCAAAAAACCAGCTGCATTGAATATGGATGTTACCAGTGATGGGGAAGTACTGGGATTATTCTAAAAAAGAAAGAGGATAGGGTGCTTCATAAAAAAGCCATCTATCAAAAATGTTTAGTGAGAATACACAAAAAACGAGTAAATACCTAAAATTAGGTAAAGGCTCCATTTCGATCAAAAAAAAGTATAAAGTCAGCTCTTGTATATGTTCATACAAGGGCTGACTTGTTTTTATACATATTGTGTTAGTCAACAAGTAAATAATGGCGGTTTCACGGATGATTTTGAGTTCAAAACAGCTTTTTATGATAGCAATCATATGTCTAAAATAAAATGATTTATAATCATTGTGAAGAAAACGTTCTCTTTAATACTAAAATAGGAGTGCAAATTTTTGAAAAAGTATTTATTTAGAACAATTTTGGTGTCTACGTCACTTTTGACTTTAGGAACTGCTGTAACTCCGTGTGTTACAGTATTAGCCGATGAAACGAATAGTTCTGGCATAGCAATTTGTAGTGATGATGAGTACTATGTATTAGACGAACCATCGATTCAGACAAAAACTTGGTCACAACCTCAAAGTTGGCGTATTTCTAAAGGAAATCGTACATATTCGGGTACAGAAACCCACAATAGAAAAACCACATTAGCAATTGGTGCAACGATCTTCGGAATGAATATTAAAATCGGGAACGAATACTCAGTAAACGGAAAATTCAAGAAGTATTGTCAAAATGCAAGGATAACGGTCACTTACCGAGTTTATCGTAAAGTAGACAATAAATATATTCGTACTCAAACTGCTACAGCAAATACACAATATATTGATTATGTAGCAATATGATACATAGGAATACTAAGAAACATTGGAAATTCATTCTTTGCTTGAGTTACTTTATTATTTATTTTATGATCCCAAATATAGGGATCCCAATCAAATATGATTTCATATTTGATTGGATTTCTTGGTTTCCGTTGATCCTAAGTTTTATGTTTTTGGTGTTGTTCCACCAGCTTCTCTATCAATCATTAGTAGAAATACAATGGCTGAAACTCATATTTATTGCAGTCTTTTGTATCGTTAGTATTATTGTCATTAATACTGCTTTGCCTGATACAAATAGCTTACCCCTAAATTCTTTAGCTAATAGTGAATTGAAAAAATATATAATAAGTGCTACAACGTACGGTGTATTTTTAGAAGAAATGATTTTTAGATTTAGTCTAATCAGCTTACATTCTGACAGGAAAACAAAGGCTTCTCTCCTCATAATCTCTTCATTCTTGTTTTCAATCGTACACGGAGGAAATTTCAACCTTTTTTTCTGCGGCGTTCTATTTGGATTCGTTTATATAAAAACTTCTAATGTGTGGTACGCCATATTGACCCATGTTTTTTATAATGGTGTGGGTATATTTCTTTTTTTATTCTTTACTTAGTTGTTGCAAAGCAATGAACGATAAAGTAGTTAAAGCAAGTGGAGATTTACAAAAAGTGAGGTTGAAAAAAATACTTCTAAACAGTAAAAAAGGATGACACAATTATTCATTACGGATAGTTGTGTCATCCTTTTATTTTCGATCGAACATCTTTAATGGATATATAAGGAGTGAAAACGATGTTACAACAGATTTCTAATAGATTTGCTGGTTGGCTACTTTTGCTGTACTCGCTGCATTTGAGCAAAAAATGTCTATAAATTAGTTAAATATAGGGAACTCAAACACTTTGAGACATCTACTTTCTTGTTCGGGTGTTTTACGGTATACTAAGAAAGCATCAGGAGGAGGGGCGTTATGGACGTACGAGTGACAAGACGAACAGGTTTTTATGGCATGGGTAGTCCGATCCAACTGCGGATCAATGGAAAGAAAAAAGGACAATTGAATCATAATCAATCGGTTTTACTTAAGTTAGAAGCACCTTTTACAATGCAAGTTTCGTTTTATTGGTTAAAAAGTCCAGTGTATACAATAACGCATCCGTCCAAAGGATACGTCATTACAATGACCTCTTATTGTTACAGATTTATCCCTTTTTATTTTTAGGAAGTGGATTAAGCGCATTGTGGTTACACAATCTAATTTATAGTATGTTCGTGGTACTTGTAATGATTGGCTTCTTTTTTTTCATCAAAAACCAAGCCTATGTGATCAAGGAGGAGAAAGATGGCAAACTCTGATATTTTTTTAAGTAGTTTTAATCGGATCGAAAAATGGATGAGAGATGAAATGGGTAACGCCCGCAATATGGGATTTACTGAGTTAGTTCGACGACTTGCCCAACGCAAAAAAGCAGTGATTCGTCAATATGAAGAAGATTTGCTTCAGCTGGCGCAGTTACGAAATGCCATTGTTCACGATCGGATTGCTGTGGACTTTGTGATTGCTGAACCCAATGATTGGGCAGTCAATAAGATCCAGCAGATTGAAGAAGACTTGATTCGTCCAGCAAAGGTTTTACCTCGCTTTGCGAAACATGTCACAGGTTTTGAACGAGATCTTCCTTTACTTGATTTGTTAGGAACGGTTGCCAAAAAACGATACTCACAGTTTCCTTTGTATAATAAAGGGAAATTCGTAGCGCTTGTGACATTGCGGGTCATTGGTTTTTGGCTAGCAAAGGAAAGTCAAAAAGGGACCATTGATTTAACAGATAAAAAAGCGGCTGATTTGATTTTTAGTGATGGTAAATATACGAATTATCGTTTTGTAGCTGAACATACTTATGTTTATGAAGTGGAAACAATGTTTCGGGAACAAGGAACTCTAGAAGCAGTCCTGATTACCAAAGATGGTCATCCTGACGGCAACTTACTGGGGATCATTAGACCTAGAGATATTTATCAACAAATAGAAAAGGAATGATTTTTTGTTAGCAATTTATTTTATGATCAGTGGATTATTAGTGGCTCTTGATCAGTGGGTCAAATGGTGGATCGTCAATGATTTATCTTTAGGCGAAACGAAGACATTGATTCCAGGCGTCTTATCGTTGAATCATATACGCAATACTGGGGCAGCTTGGAGTATGCTTGAAGGGAAGATGTGGTTTTTCGTCATAATCACAGTGATTGCTGTCATTGTTGTCGTGACATTGATGGTCAAGAATCGCAAACAGGGCAATCGATGGTTGCTGACAGGGCTAAGTTTTATTTTGGCAGGAGCTATTGGGAATTTTATTGATCGTGTTAGACTGGGATATGTCGTCGATATGTTCCAAACAGATTTTATGAATTTTCCGATCTTCAATGTAGCTGATATGACACTTGTTTGTGGTGTGATTCTTATTTTGATATACATTATTTTAGATGAAAAGGAACAAGGGAAAAAATGACAGAATTAAACGCAACGATTCAAACAGAAACAGGACGGATCGATAAAGTACTCACAGGTTTATTCAACGATTATAGTCGTTCACAAATCCAGCTTTGGCTCAAAGATGGTGCCGTTTCGGTCAACGGACAAGTGGTGAAAGCAAATTATAAAGTGAAGAAAAATGATGAAATCGTGATCGCTGTGCCAGAACCAGAGACCCTTTCAATTGAAGCAGAAGACATTCCATTAGAAATCGTTTATGAAGACGAAGCGGTTGCTGTTGTCAACAAACCACAAGGCATGGTCGTCCATCCTTCAGCAGGTCATCCGAATGGTACGATGGTCAATGCTTTAATGTATCATGTAAAAGATCTTTCGTCGATCAATGGTGTGATCCGTCCAGGGATCGTCCATCGAATCGATAAAGATACTTCAGGTTTGTTGATGGTAGCGAAAAATGATTTAGCACATGAATCTTTGGCCAAGCAATTAAAAGATAAAACTTCTTTACGTAAATACGTAGCGTTAGTCCATGGAGTGATTCCTCATGAAAAAGGAACGATCAACGCACCGATCGGTCGATCAAAAGTGAACCGTAAAATGCAGGCAGTTAGAGAAGATGGCAAACCAGCCGTGACCCATTTTAATGTCTTGGAACGATTCAATGATTTTACGTTGGTGGAGTTGACGTTAGAAACAGGTAGGACCCATCAGATCCGTGTGCATATGAAATATATAGGCTATCCTTTAGCTGGAGACCCAGTTTACGGACCAAGTAAGACATTGAAAGGGAATGGGCAATTTCTTCATGCGAAGCTCTTAGGTTTTACCCATCCAATCACAGGTCAGAAAATGGTCTTTGAAGCACCGCTTCCAACAATCTTTGAAAAAACTTTAGAAAAACTAAGGAAAAGTGTTGCATTTTGATTTAGATAACGGTATAGTATTTAACAACGAAAGCATAAAAACTTCATATCAGTTCCTTTAAGTTTAGTCCCGTGAGGCTAAGAAGGGTGTGGGTAAGAGAGCTATGGTGCGCCATAACATCGATTACTCAATGACGTAGTATAACTATCAGTGTATTTAAATGTACACTCAGTCTAGACATTCCTCCTGTCCTCTTAGGGCAGGAGTTTTTTTGTGTATAAAAAAGGAGGAAACAAACATGCAAGCAAAAGAAGTTGTGGATCAAGTAACCATGAAGCGGGCATTGACACGTATCACTTATGAAATCATTGAAAGAAATCAGACGATTCAAGATGTTGTCTTAATTGGGATAAAAACAAGAGGCATTTACATCGCATCAAGAGTTGCCGATCGTTTGAAGCAACTAGAAGGCATCGAAGTTCCGGTCGGAGAGCTGGATATCACATTGTATCGTGATGATAAAAAAGAAACACCAGCTGAAGCAGAACTTCATTCTTCAGATATTCCCGTTTCACTAGAAGGAAAAGAAGTGATTTTGATCGATGACGTCCTTTACACTGGACGAACGATTCGAGCAGCGATGGACGCAGTAATGGACTATGGTCGTCCTAGAAAAATTTCTCTGGCTGTCTTAGTAGACAGGGGACATCGGGAGTTACCGATTCGAGCAGACTATGTTGGGAAAAACATTCCCACAGCAAAAACAGAAGAAATCTTAGTCGAAATGCAAGAACTTGACGGCAAAGATCGAATCATGATTTTGAAAGAGGAAGAATAGAGGAGCAATTGATATGTCAGAACAGAAAAAATTCCATAATCACGATGCGGTTTTAGATATCCACGATCGCCCAAAAACAGGACATTGGATCGGCTTAAGTTTACAACATCTCTTTACGATGTTTGGTGCTACTGTACTTGTGCCGATTTTAGTGGGGATCGATCCAGGGATTGCCTTAGTCAGCTCAGGATTAGGAACATTAGTTTATCTTTTTACTACTAAAGGAAAGATTCCAGCATACTTGGGTAGTAGCTTTGCCTTTATCGCAGCTATGCAAATGCTGATGAAGACTGACGGATACCCAGCGATCGCCCAAGGAGCCGTAACAACTGGTCTGGTTTACTTGATCGTCGCATGGATCATCAAAAAGATCGGTTCAGCATGGTTGGACAAAATTTTACCACCGATTGTCGTTGGTCCCGTGATCATGGTAATCGGTTTGGGGTTAGCAGCGAATGCTGCAACGAACGCAATGTATAACCAAGGCAACTATGATTTTAAATATATTGCCGTGGCACTGATCACTTTAGCATTGACGATTTTTTTCAACATGTGGCTAAAAGGATTTTTAGGACTTATTCCAATTTTGTTAGGGATCATTTGCGGCTACCTCGTTGCTTTACTCTTCGGAATCGTCGATACAAAGCCGATCGCTGATGCTGCATGGTTCGCTTTACCAAACTTCGAGATTCCATTTGTTCAATATGAACCGAAGCTTTACTTAGGGGCAATTACGACGATGGCACCTATTGCTTTCGTTACGATGACGGAACACATTGGACACTTGATGGTCTTGAATAAATTAACAAAACGTAATTTCTTTGAAGAGCCAGGTTTACACAAAACATTGATGGGAGATGGCTTAGCGCAGATCGTCGCAGCTTTCGTCGGTGGCCCTCCAGTTACAAGTTATGGGGAAAATATCGGTGTGTTAGCAATCACTCGTGTACACAGCGTATTCGTCATCGGTGGTGCAGCAGTCTTCGCTGTGATTTTAGGATTTGTGGGCAAATTAAGCGCTTTGATCTTAAGTATCCCCGGACCCGTAATTTCCGGAATCAGCTTTATCTTGTTCGGAGTGATCGCAGCGAGTGGAATGAAGATTTTGATCGAAAATAAAATCGATTTTGATAAAAAGAAAAATCTGTTGATTGCTTCAGTGATCTTAGTGGTCGGAATCGGCGGCTTGGTTTTTGAAGTAGGCACCTTCACGTTATCAGCAATGGCTTTAGCAACTGTACTTGGTATCATTCTGAATCTTATCTTACCCGAAACTTCACGTAGCGAAGAAAACTAAGGAGGAACTATCATGATCATCAAATCAGAACGCATTAGTTTAAAACATTTATTGACAGTGGAAGCTTTAACGGATCAAGAAGTCATGGGCTTGATCCGACGAGGTCAAGAGTTTAAACAAGGAGCAAACTGGACACCACAAAAACCGCAATACTTTGCGACGAATCTGTTTTTTGAAAATAGTACTCGTACGCATAAGAGCTTTGATGTAGCCGAAAAGAAACTAGGCTTAGAAGTGATTGAATTTGAAGCGAGTACGAGTTCTGTACAAAAAGGGGAAACCCTTTATGATACGGTCTTGACGATGTCTGCGCTCGGTGTGGATGTTGCAGTAATCCGCCATGGAGATGAAAATTACTATGATGAATTGATCCAAAGTAAAACAATCCAATGCTCGATTATCAATGGTGGTGACGGAAGTGGTCAACATCCAACACAATGCTTACTTGATTTGATGACGATCTACGAAGAATTTGGTTACTTTGAGGGATTGAAAGTAGCGATCGTTGGGGATATCACACACTCACGAGTAGCAAAATCAAACATGCAAATGCTGAAACGATTAGGAGCACAAGTCTTCTTTTCAGGTCCACGCGAATGGTACGATGAAGAATTTGAAGTCTATGGGCACTACCTGCCATTAGATGAATTATTAGAACAAGTGGATGTCATGATGATGCTTCGCGTACAACATGAACGTCATGATGGGAAAGAAAGTTTTTCAAAAGAAGCCTATCACCAAGAGTATGGATTAACAGTCGAACGTGCGAAGAAATTGCAAAAGCATGCGATCATCATGCACCCAGCGCCAGTCAATCGTGATGTCGAATTAGCTGACTCCCTTGTGGAAGGACTACAATCACGAATCGTACAGCAAATGAGCAATGGCGTCTTTGTTAGAATGGCGATCTTAGAAGCAGTACTAAACGGAAAAGCGTAAAGCTAGGAGGAAGAAAAGATGAAAACACTCATTAAAAACGGTCAAATCAATACACGAAAGAATGAAACAACACCTGCAGAAATTTGGATCGAAAACGGAAAAATCAAAGCAATCGGCGAAGGATTTTCCGAGGCTGAATTTGATGAAGTGTTTGATGCCAAAGGACAACTGATCACACCTGGTTTAGTGGACGTCCATGTCCATTTAAGAGAGCCAGGATTTACATACAAGGAGACGATTGCAGCTGGTACTAAAGCAGCAGCAAGAGGCGGCTTTACAACTGTTTGTGCCATGCCTAATCTGAACCCTGTACCTGATACCCCGGAAAAATTAGAACAGGTCTATGACTTGATCAAACGAGATGCAGTGGTCAAAGTCTTGCAATATGCACCGATCACTGAAAATCTTCGAAGTGAAGTCTTAGTGGATCAAGAAGCGATGATTAAAGCAGGAGCATTTGCATTTACGAATGATGGCGTGGGTGTTCAGACCGCAGGAACGATGTATCAAGCCATGAAAGAAGCAGCAAAAAATAACAAAGCACTGGTAGCACATACGGAAGATGAATCATTACTATTCGGTGGAGTGATGCATGCTGGTGATAAAGCAAAAGAACTAGGTTTGCCAGGTATTTTAAGTGTAACTGAATCCTCACAAATCGCACGGGATCTCCTTTTAGCTGAAGCAACAGGTGTGCACTATCACGTCTGTCACGTTTCTACCAAGGAAAGCGTGCGGGTCATTCGTGATGCCAAAAAAGCGGGTATCCACGTTACAGCAGAGGTTTCTCCCCATCATTTGATCTTGATTGATGAAGATATCCCCGAAGACTTCGGCTTTTGGAAAATGAATCCCCCATTAAGAGGAAAGGAAGATCGAGAAGCGTTGATCGAAGGACTTCTTGATGGAACGATTGATTGTATTGCGACTGACCACGCGCCACACGGATTAGAAGAAAAAAGCAAAAGTTTCTTAGAATCACCATTTGGGATCGTAGGAAGTGAGACAGCTTTCCAACTGATTTATACGCACTTTGTTGAAACCAATCGTTTCACACTCGAACAAGTGATCAACTGGATGGCTACCAAGCCAGCGGAAATCTTCCAGTTAGAGGCTGGGACATTGACAGTTGGGGCACCAGCTGACGTAGCTATTTTCGATATTGAACACTCAAGTACAATCGATAAGAAAGATTTCTTATCGAAAGGCGAAAACACACCTTTTGTTGGATGGAACGTCAAGGGCGAAACATTAGGAACATTCGTTGATGGAAAATTGGCGTGGCACAAAGGGGAGTGAAGCAAATGGAACGATTATTGATTTTAGAAGATGGGACAGTTTTTAAAGGAAAAGCATTCGGAGCGAATAATAATGTGTTTGGCGAGATCGTGTTTACTACTAGCATGACAGGCTATCAAGAAACGATCACAGACCAAAGTTTCAATGGGCAAATCATTACCTTTACGTATCCGATGGTGGGAAATTACGGTGTCAACCGTGATGATTATGAATCTATCGCACCAACTTGCAAGGGCGTAGTCGTCAAAGAACATGCGAGAGTGGCTTCTAATTGGCGGAGTCAAATGACATTGGACGAGTTTTTGAAACGAAAAGGTATCCCTGGAATTTCAGGGATCGATACTCGGGCATTGACACGAAAAATTCGTCAAGTTGGAACGATGAAAGCGAGTATCGTGGATGCTGGTGATTCCTTTGAACATGCTTTTGATCAATTGAAAGCGACCGTTTTAGCTACAAACCAAGTGCAACAAGTCTCAACGAGTAAACCATATCCAAGTCCTGGAACTGGAAAAAATGTGGCTGTCATTGATTTTGGTTTGAAACATAGTATTTTGCGTGAACTAAGTAAAAGAAACTGCAATTTAACCGTATTACCTTATAATACGGATGCAAAAACAATTCTTTCCCTAGCACCAGATGGCGTCATGCTGACGAATGGACCAGGAGATCCAAAAGACGTACCAGAAGCTATTGAAATGATTCGAGAAATCCAAGGGAAAATACCAATTTTCGGGATCTGTTTAGGGCATCAATTGTTTGCCTTAGCTAATGGTGCGGATACCTATAAAATGAAATTTGGTCATCGTGGCTTGAATCATCCTGTCCGAGAAATCGCGACTGGAAGGATCGATTTTACTTCTCAAAATCACGGCTATGCTGTGGATGAAAAAACAGTTGATCCAGATCAGTTGCTGATCACCCATGTAGAAGTAAATGATGGGACTGTGGAAGGAATTAGACATCGCCATTATCCAGCGTTTAGCGTCCAATTCCATCCTGACGCAGCTCCCGGTCCACATGACGCCCTTCATTTATTTGATGAATTTATGGAAATGATGGATGCAGGAGAGGAGAAATAAACATGCCAAAACGTACAGATATCAAAAAAATTATGGTGATTGGATCAGGTCCGATCATCATTGGTCAAGCGGCGGAATTTGACTATGCCGGAACCCAAGCTTGCCTTGCTTTGAAAGAAGAAGGATATGAGGTCGTTTTAGTAAATTCCAATCCCGCAACGATCATGACTGATCAAGAAATTGCCGATCAAGTGTATATCGAACCGATCACACTAGAATTTGTTTCAAGGATCTTGCGAAAAGAACGTCCTGATGCTTTGTTACCGACATTAGGCGGACAAACAGGCTTGAACATGGCAATGGAACTAGCAGAATCTGATATTTTAGATGAACTAGGCATTGAGCTGTTAGGGACAAAATTATCTGCTATCGATCAAGCAGAGGATCGTGATTTATTTAAAAAGTTGATGGAAGAACTGAATCAACCAATCCCCGAATCTGAAATCGTCACAACTGTTGAAGAAGCAGTCGAATTTGCTAATAAAATTGGCTATCCAATCATCGTTCGTCCCGCTTTCACATTAGGTGGAACGGGTGGTGGAATGTGTAAAAATGAAGAAGAACTTCGAGTGATCGCAGAAAATGGTCTGAGCCTTTCTCCGGTGACCCAATGTTTGATCGAACGCAGTATTGCAGGATTCAAAGAAATTGAATACGAAGTCATGCGTGACTCGGCTGATAATGCCATTGTTGTTTGTAACATGGAAAATTTTGACCCAGTGGGTATCCACACAGGCGATTCGATCGTCTTCGCCCCAAGTCAGACCCTTTCAGATCATGAATACCAGCTGTTGCGTGATGCATCATTAGCGATTATTCGTGCATTGAAAATCGAAGGCGGCTGCAATGTCCAACTTGCACTTGATCCACATAGCTTCAATTATTATGTGATCGAAGTTAACCCACGTGTTTCACGCTCTTCTGCTTTAGCAAGTAAAGCAACTGGTTACCCGATTGCAAAATTAGCGGCTAAGATCGCTTTAGGTTTAACACTTGATGAAATGAAGAATCCGGTAACTGGAACGACTTATGCAGAATTTGAACCAGCTTTGGACTACGTCGTTGCTAAGATTCCTCGTTGGCCATTCGATAAATTTGAGAATGGGGAACGAGTTTTAGGAACTCAAATGAAAGCAACTGGCGAAGTAATGGCGATTGGTCGTAACATTGAAGAATCCCTATTAAAAGCTGTCCGCTCTTTAGAGATCGGGACACACCATTTGGAACTACCAGAACTAAACATGATCGATGATAGTGAATTGATCGAAAAAGTTGTCCGTGCCCAAGATGATCGCTTATTCTATGTCGCAGAGGCGATTCGCCGCGGCTATCCAATTGAAGAATTGGCGGAGTTGACAAAGATCGATTTGTTCTTTTTAGACAAGTTGCTCCATATCGTTGAACTAGAAACTGAACTGTTGGAACACCCGCAGGATGAAAACGTCTTACGTACTGTGAAACAAAACGGGTTTACGGATCAAAAGATTGCTGAACTGTGGAAAACTGAAGCAAAGCAGATCAGAGAGCTTCGTGAAAAATCCGACATCAAACCCGTATACAAAATGGTCGATACGTGTGCGGCTGAATTTGCTTCACAGACGCCTTATTTTTACAGCTCATACGAAGTTGAAAATGAAAGTGAACGATCCGAAAAAGATTCTGTTCTTGTCTTAGGCTCTGGACCCATTCGAATCGGTCAAGGGGTCGAGTTTGACTATGCAACGGTCCATTCAGTTAAAGCGATCCAACAAGCAGGTTATGAAGCGATTATCATGAATAGCAATCCAGAAACAGTTTCAACCGATTTCTCGATCTCTGATAAACTGTACTTTGAACCATTGACTTTTGAAGATGTGATGAATGTCATTGAACTTGAACAACCGATTGGGGTAATCGTCCAGTTTGGTGGTCAGACAGCTATCAATTTAGCGGAGCCGTTAGTTCAAGCGGGGGTCAAAATTTTAGGTACTACAATTGAAGATCTAGATCGAGCTGAAAACCGTGATTTATTTGAACAAGCGTTAAGAAGCCTGGAAGTACCTCAGCCACTAGGTGATACTGCAACTAGTAAAGAAGAAGCAGTAGGGATCGCTTCAAAAATCGGTTATCCTGTTCTTGTCAGACCAAGTTATGTCTTGGGCGGTCGAGCAATGGAAATCGTTGAAAATCAACAAGATTTGGAAGATTATATGGAACATGCAGTGAAAGCTTCCCCAGAACATCCTGTTTTGATTGACCGTTATTTGCTTGGAAGTGAATGTGAAGTAGATGCCATTTGTGATGGGGAAACAGTTCTAATCCCTGGAATCATGGAACACATTGAACGTGCAGGGGTCCATTCGGGGGATTCCATGGCTGTTTATCCGCCACAAGCACTCTCAGCAGAAATCAAACAAACGATCGAAGACTATACGATTCGCTTAGCTCGTGGATTAAACTGCATCGGTATGATGAATATCCAATTCGTGATCCACGACAATCAAGTTTACGTGATCGAAGTCAATCCTCGTGCAAGTCGAACGGTTCCGTTTTTAAGTAAAGTTACAGGAATACCGATGGCTCAAATCGCCACAAAAGCGATCTTAGGTGAAAAGTTAAGTGACTTAGGCTTTACGAATGGCTTATATCCAGAATCAAACGCTGTCCATGTGAAAGCTCCTGTATTCTCGTTTACTAAATTGCAACAAGTGGATACCTACTTAGGTCCTGAAATGAAATCTACTGGAGAAGTCATGGGCTCTGATCAAAACTTAGATAAAGCACTATATAAAGCGTTTGAAGCATCAGGTCTACGCCTGCCAGATTATGGTGCCGTCTTGTTCACGATCGCTGATGAAACTAAAGAAGAAGCGTTAGCGCTAGCTAAACGTTTTTCAGAAATTGGTTACAGCCTATTAGCTACCAAGCATACGGCAGCTTATTTTGAAAAAAATGGGCTGATCGTCACGCCTGTTGCTAAAATCTCTGAAAAAGCAACGGAGAAAAATGTTGTTGAGTTGATTCGAGAAGGAAAAGCACAGGTCGTTGTTAATACCATCGATAAAGATCGAGGAAATGCCTCGAAAGACGGATTTATCATTCGCCGAGAAGCAGTTGAACATGGTATTCCTTTATTTACTTCATTAGATACAGCGGATGCGATCATTCGGGTAATGGAGTCTCGAGCTTTTTCAACACAAGCGATTTGATCAGCATGTTCTAAAATGACAGTTCCTATAATGATTAAGTAATAGTTAAAATAGCTTGTAGGCACCTAAACAGAGATAAAAGTGATCATTTTCGTTCGCCTTGTTACTGACATTGGTTGAAAGGATCACTTTTGTCGAGATGTTTGGCAATGAAAAAATCCCAAAGAGGAGAGCAGATATGAAGCAAGAAGTCATGACAATCATTCAACAAACACAACTAGCACCACGTATTTATGAATTGACTTTAAAAGGAGAATTGGTCAAAGAAATGTTAATACCTGGGCAGTTTTTGCATATTCGAGTACCTAGAGCAGATTTGCTTTTACGCCGCCCCATCAGTATCCATTCGATTGATCAACAAAACTACACTTGCCAGATCATCTATCGAATCGAAGGTGAAGGAACGAAAGAATTTTCTACGTTGAAAGCTGGCGATTCTTTAGACGTTTTAGGGCCATTAGGCAATGGCTTTGATCTATCTGGGTTGTCCGCAGGAGAGGAAGTGTTCATCGTAGGGGGAGGAATTGGTATCCCACCTTTATATGAATTAGCCAAACAACTGAATATGCGGGACGTAAAAGTCACCAATTTTTTAGGATTTGCATCAAAAGAAGTCATGTACCATGAAGCAAAGTTTCATGAATTAGGTGAAACCAGAGTAGCGACGGATGATGGTACTTATGGGATCCATGGAAACGTCGGGAATCTGCTAATGAGTACTCATAAGCAACCAAAAGCTGTCTTTGCTTGTGGTGCAAATGGTCTCTTAAAAACAGTCGAACAACTTTTTGTGGATCACCCAAATGTCCAATTGTCCTTAGAATCACGAATGGCTTGCGGTATCGGTGCTTGTTATGCGTGCGTTTGTCATCGACCGGATGATGAAACTGGAACAAAAAGTGTCAAGGTGTGTGACGAGGGGCCAATTTTTAAAGTAGGAGAGGTTGTCTTATGAGTAATCCCTTAGCAGTTAAGCTCCCGGGTTTGGAATTGAAAAATCCGATCATGCCAGCCAGTGGATGCTTTGGATTTGGAAAAGAATATGGGAAATATTACGATTTGAATCAATTGGGGTCGATTATGGTCAAGGCGACAACGCCGCATGCAAGGTTTGGTAATCCCACCCCACGTGTGGCGGAAACACCCTCCGGTATGTTGAATGCGATCGGATTGCAAAATCCCGGTCTGGAAGTTGTCATGAATGAACTGTTACCAGAATTAGCTGTCTATCCAGATTTACCTATCATTGCGAATGTCGCTGGTGCCTGTGAAGAAGACTATGTCGAGGTTTGTCGTAAAATTGGAGAAGCGCCGAATGTCAAAGCGATCGAGTTGAATATTTCTTGCCCAAATGTCAAACATGGCGGCATTGCCTTTGGGACAGACCCAGACGTTGCCTTTCAATTGACACAAGCTGTCAAAAAGGTTGCAAGTGTACCAGTTTATGTGAAACTTTCCCCTAATGTGACGGATATCGTGCCCATTGCACAAGCAATCGAAAGTGGAGGGGCAGATGGCTTTACGATGATCAATACACTACTTGGTATGCGGATTGATCTGAAAACACGTCAACCTATTTTAGCCAACCAGACAGGCGGTCTTTCTGGTCCTGCGATCAAACCAGTGGCGATTCGTTTGATCCATCAAGTCGCCGCTGTTTCCGAGTTACCGATCATTGGTATGGGCGGTGTCCAAACCGTTGACGATGTCTTAGAGATGTTCATGGCAGGAGCCAGTGCCGTGGCAGTAGGAACAGCTAATTTTACGGATCCGTACATTTGTCCGAAACTGATTGAAGAACTACCTGTACGAATGGCAGAATTAGGGATCGAATCCCTCCAACAACTAATCAAAGAAGTAAGAGAGGAACGAATGAAATGAACCAACGACCAATTATTGCTTTAGACTTTTCGACGTGGCAAGAAGTGGAACAATTTATGCAACTATTCCCTGAAGAGGAAAAATTATTTGTAAAAATCGGAATGGAATTATTTTATCAGGAAGGACCGATTATTGTTCGTTGGTTGAAAGATGCCGGACATGAAGTATTTTTAGACTTGAAACTTCATGATATCCCTAATACGGTGGAAAAAGCCATGCGTGGGTTAGCAAAACTAGGCGTGGATATCACTTGTGTCCATGCAGCTGGCGGAATCAAAATGATGCAAGCGGCACTACGTGGGTTAGAAGAAGGAACACCTGCTGGCAAAAAACGCCCATTGTTGTTAGCGATCACTCAGCTTACTTCAACGAGTGAAGCGGATATGCATCATGATCAATTGATCCAAGTTCCCTTAGAAGAAAGTGTGATCCATTATGCGAAATGTGCCGAAGCTGCTGGACTGGATGGCGTTGTTTCTTCTGCCTTAGAAGTGAGTGGCATCAAAACAGCCACCCGCCAAGATTTCATTTGTCTTTCTCCGGGTATCAGACCAGAAGGAAGCGTTGCAGGTGATCAAACGAGGATCGTCACGCCTGCCCAAGCTCGAGGAATTGGTTCAACTTTCATCGTGGTTGGACGACCAATCACTCAAGCGAAAGATCCCTACCAAGCCTATCAAACAATCAAAGAAGAATGGAGTCGATCAATTTGAATACGATTGAAAAGAACATTGCCAAAGATTTGTTAGCTATTGAAGCGGTTTTCTTAAGCCCAAATGAACCATTCACGTGGGCAAGTGGACTAAAAAGCCCGATTTATTGTGACAACCGCATCACGATGAGTTATCCAAAAGTCAGAAAAGCAATTGCTCAAGGGTTAGCAGAAAAAATCAAGCAAGCATTCCCTGACGTGGAGGTCATTGCTGGTACAGCAACAGCAGGAATCCCTCACGCTGCATGGGTGGCAGAAATCTTGGACTTGCCTATGGTTTATATCCGTAGTAAAGCGAAAGATCACGGTAAAGGCAATCAAATCGAAGGACGGATTTTTGAAGGTCAAAAAATGGTTGTGATCGAAGACTTGATTTCGACAGGCCAAAGCGTTTTAGAAGCAACGGAAGCAGCCAAAAGAGAAGGCGCTAATGTATTAGGTGTAGCAGCGATCTTTACGTATGAACTACCAGCAGGTGAAGAAAATTTTGCCAAAGCAGAGTTACCACTATTTACTCTCACGAATTATTCTGTCTTGATTGAAACAGCGTTAGCCGAAAAATATATTGATGAAGCGGAATTAGCCTTGTTAAAAGAATGGAAAAAGAATCCAGCGGACTGGTTAAAACAGTAACGAAGGAAATGAAGATGGAACAAAAACAAAAGACTCAAAAAAGGGCTTTCGTTGAACAAAATCCATGGTATACTAGGATCAAACAAAACAACTGAATGAAACAAAGGAAGCATCCAAGACGAAAGTTTTGCTATGGACGAGTAGCGCGATTACGGAATTTCGTAAGAAAAATATTTCCTGCGAGGTTTTAGAGCTATGTTGTTTTGAATGCTTCCAAAACTGCCAAAATATTCTACTTCCCAGTCAGCATGTTTTAGAGCTATGTTGTTTTGAATGCTTCCAAAACTCAACAAAGGAACTTTATATATGCTCTTTTGTTTTAGAGCTATGTTGTTTTGAATGTTTCTGAACTAATAGTTGCTGTGCTTCGCTTGTCGTTTTTAAGGCGAGGAGCTTGCACAGAGCTGGTTTTGAATTTTATGATTATGTTTAATGGAAACTAGAGTTGTTTTTCTGGTTTCTATTTTTTTATAGCAAGAATGGCATGATTCTCATCAAAAAAATTAATTTTTCGTTGATTTACAAACGGGATGTTTGCGAAAGATAGTTATTTAATGATAAAATCATCGGAAAAGTAAAGGGGAGGCTATTTTATGGGATTGAATGAATTTATTTTAGGTTTGAATAATTTGGAAAAAATTACACGAGCGCCAGGGTTCTTTAAATTTACTGAACATACGGTAGCCGCTCATTCTTATCGAGTGGCTTCGATTGCTCAAGTCTTAGGTGACATTGAAGAGGTTCATGGTCAAGCGATCGATTGGAAATTACTTTATGAAAAAGCGTTAAATCACGATTACACAGAACGTTTTATCGGGGATATCAAAACACCGGTCAAGTATGCAAATAAAGAGTTACGGGGAATGTTACAAACAGTTGAAGAAAAGATGACGGATGAGTTCATCAACCAAGAGATTCCGGAAGAGTTTCAAGAAGTATACCGCCGACGATTGTTTGAAGGAAAAGATGACACAGTGGAAGGTGAGTTATTAGCAATCTCTGATAAAGTCGATCTATTGTATGAATCATTTGAAGAGATCATCAAGAACAATCCAGAAAAAGTATATAAAGAGATGTTTATTGAAGCGGTAACTACGATCAAAGGGTTTGAGCATCGTCCTTCTGTCAAGTATTTCTTCAACGAGATTTTCCCTGAATTACTGAATCAAGAATTTTATGGGAAAGAAGACTTTTTAGCGACTGTTTCCACGATCGTTAAAAATAGTCAACAATAGAAAATTTTGCAAAGATGCAGGAGGAATAAAAGTGAAAAAGAATATGGATGTTGAATGGGGATATACGGGAGAAAGAGGACCAGAACATTGGGCTGAATTATGCGACTGGTTTGCTAAAGGTGCGGCGTTTGAATTGCAGTCGCCCATTCCATTGACCACTTGTGAACCAGCGAAGGATCAATCAGATACCATTGCTTTTCATTATCAGAAGCAACGGTTTACAGATAAAGAATTTAAAAATACGATCCACTTGGTTCCTTATGATCAGCTTAGTTATGTCGAATTTAAAGGTCAGAAATATTATCTCACAGATATCCATTTTCATATGCCTTCTGAACATCTGATCAATGGGAATCAAGAAGATATCGAGTTCCACTTTGTTCATATGAATGCCAAAAAAGAAAATTTAGTTGTTGGTGTGATGTTTCAGCTAACGACGGATGAAGGTTGGTTGTATGATCGAGACAATGGCGATAGTTGGGATGTAGAAAAACATGAACATTGGACCAATCCATTGGTTCTTTTTCCTGAACAAAAAAGCCATTACCATTATGTCGGCTCTTTAACTACGCCACCAACGAGTGGGCCAATCCAATGGTTTGTCATGGATCAAGTGCAAAAACTAAATAAAGATTTCTTGATTCCTTTTAAAGGACAGTATGCACAACCAAACAACCGTCCGCTCCAACCGTTGAAAAATCGTCCAATCAGTTATTTTGTGAGGGATCATCAGTGAACTTCCAACAATTAAAATATGTAATTGCTGTAGCGAACAATGGGAGTTTCAGAGAAGCAGCTAAAAAACTCTATGTCGCACAACCAAGTCTTTCCGCAGGAATCAAAGAATTAGAAACTGAGTTAGGGATCACGCTGTTCACTCGAACGAATCGAGGGGCGTATCTAACCGAGGAAGGACAAGAGTTTTTAAAAAGAGCGGAACGGATCCTCTTACAGTTAGAGTCTTTAGAAAATTATTATTTAACGAATGAAAAGCGTGAAAGCTTTTCAATTGCTTCGCAACATTATGATTTCTTAGGTCCTTTAACAGCAAAGTTGATCTCTTCTTTCAAAAGTGAAATCAAACAGTTTCGAATCATTGAAACAACGACTGCTAATGTGATTGAAGAAGTGAAGGATCAGCATAGTGAGATTGGGATTCTTTATATGAATGAACACAATCAAGCGGGGATCAAGCGCTACTTAGAACAAGGGGAGCTAGTTGCCCATTCATTAGGAGAATTTCAAACGCACATTTTTTTACGTCAGGGACATCCGCTCAGTGAGAAGAAAGAAATTTTTAAAGAAGAATTACTTCCTTATCCCCAAGTGAGATTTACACAAGATGGCAATAATTTTCCTTATTTTTATGAAGACTTGATTGAAAGTCCTGATCAAGAAACGGTGATCTATACGAGTGATCGGGGAACTTTGATGAATATCGTGTTAGAAACAGATGCTTATGCTTCAGGTTCTGGGCTGGTCATTGGTGAGATCAAAGAGTATTTACGTTTGATTCCGTTGGCAAATAGTCCCCAAAATGAATTGTACGTGATTTATTCAGCTAAGCGCCAATTAAGCGAAATTGCACAAAAATTCATGGAAAGTCTAACCGTTTTACTGAGTCAGATCAAAACAAATTGAAAATGCTCTTTGTCAATAAGGGCTGATGAGTGGTGTAAAATCAAATCTGGGTCAGAATGAACCTCATTCTGTCTCAGATTTTTTTTGTGTTTTGAAAGACAATGAGACAAAATAAATACCAAATAATATTTTTTTCTTCACATTATTTAAGTTTCCTTAAAAGGTGTTAGATAGCACTTTCAACAAAAAAACGTTTTCTTATTCTGATATATTATATACTTTAAGTTATGTAAAAAAATTTCATAAAATATGTGTTTTACGTCATAATCGCTAATATTTACTTCTCCGTAATTGTTTAACTAAACCAATTTTTCATGGTATCTTTTTAGATATCTATCACTACATTATCTCTCGCTACTCCTTATAGTAATTTATCTAGTTGATTGATTTGTAAAATACGATCAACCTGTACAAATGAACAATGAATAAATTTATAAATTACCTTTATAAAATATAATAACAATTGTAAATTATTTGTATGCAAAAAATTTCGAGTTTTTATATCAACACCTTAATCTATATCCTAAAATGAATTGAATTTCGTTGTTCTTATTGACTGTGGATGTGGAAATAATTTTTTATAAATAAAGGACAATACAGAAAAAATGAACGATTATGACATGAAAACTATTTTTTATGACTTTTATATATATAATTTGATTTCTCTGTTATGATTTATTCAGAAAGCGCTTTCTGTTTTTTTGGATTTCGAGGTAATAGAAAATGAAAAATAAGTTTATCTTATCTTTAGATATTTTAACTATTGGAATTTGCGTATCTGAAAGCAAAATCTCTGGATATGCTTCTACAATAAATGAACCATCTACTGTGGCAGATAGTAGCCAAGAATTAACTCTTTTAGATAAAAATGTAGTAGCTAAGGTAAATATCTATTAAAAGTGAAGCGTCTCTATGTGCACTCTATCGTTGGGTACAAAAATAGGAACGTGAAGGACTAGTTGGTTTGATTAGAAAGACTCGAACAGACTTTGGGCAAATTAAAGTTCCAGACGTTAGATTTTTGGTCTAACTTTTGATGATCGGTGCATTATGGCTTTTGAAACAGAATTTTTTCTGTATAAGTTTTTATTTTCCGTAGGATAAGTGAAAATCATTAAATGAAAAGGAGATTGATGGCATATGAGATTAGACAAAATGATAGTTACTTTTATTAATGCTTTAAGCATAGCAAGTGGAATAGGCGGAGCAAGGGCACTGCCTAGTTTAGACAACCAAAATCAAGGGAGGGGATTAGGAAAAGTACTAGATTTAGAAAACAGGAATGAAACCACCCGTTTATCTGATAAAACTTATCCACACAAAAAACTACACTCAAAACACAGAAATAAGGGGAACTTAAAACATTTAGATAAAATACAAGATGATGTTTCAAGACAGCCATATTCTGCTAAAAAATTTTTACATAAAAAAATAAAGAATCTTATTAAGCAAGAAGAGACAGATTTTAAAAAATTAAAAGAGGGAATTTCTACTGAAAGTTCTATAGAAGTTAATCAATTACAAACGAATCTCCGGCGGGTTCAAAATTTTTGCTCGAAATTCCGTAAACTAAGAAATGATATAGTAATTGAATATGGTAAAATGACACAGCAAAAGGTAAATTTAAGAAAGCATAAAATAAAGAACAAAAAAATGCTTAAAGAATGCTATAAAGAAATAAAAGTTTTAAGTACAAATAAAAAGCATATCGACTATCTTATATCCAATTGTAAAGACATGGTAAATCAATTACAAGAGTCTATAGAATCAAAGAAAACCCATTCTGTGAGCACAAGTAAATCAACTATGACAACATCACACGCAGAGCAACCTACGACAACATCACACACAGAGCAACCTACGACAACATCACACACAGAGCAACCTACTATTTCTCTACAAGAAACAGAACGTATTCTAATGAGAAGTAAAAAACTTATATCCCAGTTCAACGAGGGAACTCAAGAAATCAATGCTTTCCGTAGGCAAGAAAAAGAGTTACTTTTACTATTACAGGATCAGTATAGGACTCAATTTGAAAATCCTCGTAATATTAGTGACGTAAAAGCAGACCTTAATGAGATAAATCGTAACATAATTCCAAAATTAGAGTCGGAAAAATTTCATATTCAAGCTGAAATAATTAAGGAGGTAAATCATATAAATTCGCTTGAAGGCCAAGGGAAAATAAGTCCTTTTGAAGCAAAAAAGTTTCTTAATGAGTATAATAAACTCAATATTAACTTTGCTAAAGAAAGAAATAAAAGAGACATATCATTGAAACAGAACCTTTCAAAAAAACTAGAAAGTATAGTTATAAATAATTCAGAGAAACCTATTGCACAAAATACAACTATATCTATGACAAGATAGTCTACAAAAAGTGTGTAAACCTTGGCTCTTTGTCAATAAGGACTGATGAGTGGTGTAAAATCAAATCTGAGACAGAATGAACCTCATTCTGTCTCAGATTTTTTTGTTATTTCATGTTGATTAATTGATTAATCAAAAAGATCCTAAGTTATCACAAAGAAAACAAAAAGAAATACAAGGAGAATCCATTTAACGTGGAAAACTGGCACTACCTTGAAGAACAAGATGAATACATTTGCCCAGCGAATCGTCCGATACCGTTCAAAAATGATAGTCGAAAGATGAAGGTGGCTTTATTCAAGATTTCAAAATCTATGAATGTGAGGATTGTCGGAACTGTCCAGTCCGTCGTTAATGTACGCGTGCGAAAAGTGAATAAAAGCGAAAAATTCAAGTAAATAATAATTGGCGCTATTTCAAAGCAGAATGCATAAAAAAGCTTTTAGAGGAGAAAATCGAAGTCGAACTAGTGTTCGGGAATCTGAAGACTCACTTGGCGTTCCATCGTTTCCATTTGCGTGGGAAACAAGGAGCAACGATTGATATTGGTTTGGCACTGATGGCATTAAATTTAAGAAAATTAGGAAAATATATGGAGAGGAAAGTGTACATAATAGAAAAAATAAGTTCGATTTTGACACTAGCCATCAAAGTCAAACTTATTTTCTTTTTGAGAAAGAACTATTGTCCCACTCTCAAATTATAGAGCCATTGAAAAAGTGGTTGAACGATCGACAACAGCGATCGTTTGACCGCTTTTTCTTTTCCTCCAATTTTTCGTTTTTATGAAAAATAAACTGAATTTGTTGAAAAAAGAAATAACAACGTTGTTAGCTTATGGTGATTAATGGCAATAGATGGAATACATGCTTGTTACAGTGAGGGTTCTTAAAAGATACAGATAAATCGGTTTATAAAACACCATTATTAATACAGTTAAAAAACAGATAGAAGATGAGTAAAAAAGTTGCTTTTTTACGAATACTCCGCCATTATAGAAACAGTTAGTATTTAGGAAGCGTTTTTTATTCAAATAGAAAATCAATAAGCTGATTTATCTATTTTTATCAAACAGTTTGATAAGGTGTACTATTTTTCGTTGGAGGAACAGATGATTGAATTGATCAATGTAACTAAAAGCTATGAAGGCACGCAAGCGGTAAAGAATATTCATTTGACAATCGAACCAGGTGAGATCATCGGAATCGTGGGAAAAAGCGGTTCTGGTAAATCCACGTTACTTCGTTTGTTAAACTTGATGGAAGAACCTAGTAGTGGGGAAATCCTAATCGATGGTGTGGCCGTTCAAAAGTTGAACAAAAAAGAAAAAAGGCAGCAAAAACAAAAAATGGGGATGATTTTCCAAAACCATAATCTATTAGATAACTTGAAGGTCTATGAAAATGTGGCATTACCATTGAAGTTGCAAAAGAAAAAGAATCGTGAAAAAATCGATTATTTATTAAATTTTGTTGGGATGGCTCATAAAGATGCTGTATATCCAGTAAAACTATCTGGCGGTGAAAAGCAACGAGTGTCGATTGCTCGGGCGTTGACACGTGATCCAGAAATTTTATTGTGTGACGAAGCCACCAGCTCACTAGATGAAGAAAATACGGAAAGTGTGATTCGTTTATTGCATAAAGTCCATGAAGAATTCCAGCCGACAATTTTCTTTGTTAGTCACGAATTAGAAACCGTGAAAAGCTTATGCCAACGAATTTTGGTCATGGAAAATGGCGAGTTGATTGGCGAATTAAGAAATCACCCACAACGATTTACGGAAGAAAACTTGACGTATTTTGAAAAAATAAAAAGGAGCTTAGCGCAATGATTCATTCACAAAGCATGATGGAGTATTGGCCAGCGCTACTGACCAGTCTCGAAGAAACGGGCATCATGATGGCTATTTCGATGGGCGTGTCTGTGGTTGGAGGATTGCCACTAGGTTTAGGGTTGTTTTTGACGAACCCTAAAGTTCGAGGTCGTTATCCTTGGATTTATTGGACCTTGAATTTTTTAGTCACAGTGATCCGCTCTTTTCCATATCTATTATTTGTGATTGCGTTGATCCCAGTAACTCGTGCAGTATTAGGCAAAGCCTTTGGTCCTATACCAGCTTCTGTACCACTTAGTATCATTGCGATCACTATCTTTGCCCGGCTAGTTGAACAGGTCTTGCTGGATGTCTCTGACGAAACTTATGCATTGGCTAATTCATTAGGGACGACTCGCTTCCAATATATCTGGCATTTTTTACTAGTAGAAGCGAGAAGTGGTTTAGTCTTGGCGTATACGACGACGACTGTCAGTATGGTTTCCTATTCGACAGTCATGGGAGTCATTGGCGGTGGCGGAATCGGTGATTTTGCTGTTCGTGTCGGTTATCAACGCTATGAATATGGGGTCATGTATGTCGCCATTGTGATCATGATCATTTTAGTCTTTATTTTACAAATGCTGGGAAACTTTGTTGCTCAGACACTGGATAAACGAAAATAGGAGGAAGAAGAATGAAGAAGTTTTATTTGATTGGTTTCGCAATGATTGCGATCTTAACTTTAGCAGCTTGTGGAGGTCATTCAGCGGATAAAGACAAAAAGGAAATCAAAGTGGCTGTTCAGTTAGAGTCATCAAAAGATATTTTGGAGATTGCCAAAAAAGAAGCGGAGAAACAGGGTTACACCATTGATATTATGGAAGTAAGTGACAATGTGGCTTATAATGATGCCGTTCAACATGATGAAGCAGATGCCAATTTTGCACAGCATGAACCGTTTATGGAAATGTTCAATCAAGAAAAAAAAGCAGATTTAGTCGCCGTTCAACCCATTTATTATTTTGCGGGGGGCTTTTATTCCAAAAACTATAAGAATGCTGATCAATTGCCCAAAAATGCTAAAGTCGGTATTCCAAGCGATCCAACAAATGAAGGTCGAGCATTAGCGATCTTAAATAAAAATGGTGTTATCAAATTAAAGGATAACATGGGGTTCAACGGTACAGTGGCGGATATCGTTGACAATCCTAAAAATCTTCAATTTGAACGAATCGATTTATTGAATCTAGTAAAAGCCTATGATGAAAAGGACATTGCGATGGTCTTTTGTTACCCTGCTTACTTAGAACCAGCGGGCTTATCGACCAAAGATGCGATTTTACTGGAAGATGAAGCTGCCAGCAAACATTACGCTTTGCAATTGGTAACGAGAGAAGGGGAAAAAGACAGCGAGAAAATCAACGTATTGAAAAAAGCAATGACGACGAAAGAAGTCGCTGAGTATATTAAGAAAAATTCTAAAGGCGCAAATATTCCAGCTTTTTAAAAGAACGAAGTAAGTGAGAAGGAATCAACAAAACGCCTGTTTTTAACAAACGAGTAAGGGTGGCATTCGTCATCCTACTCGTTTTTTTGCTGTCATGAAAGACAAGAGTGAAGTGCTTGGATGAACCCGTTCAAAGATAGCAACAGATAAACCAAACGCTAACGATTAACTTGTTCACTATTATTTGACACTAAGTACTATTCATTGTATATTAGTGGTGCAACACAGAAATACTTACATATATCAGAAAGAAGGAATACATATGAAAATGAAAAAATTGACAGGTTTATTATTAGCGGGAATCATTCTATCCACTGGAGCCACTACTTTGGCAAGCTCACCAGATGTTTCTGCTGCAACAGTAATTTCAGAAAACCAGTATGAGAAGGTCATGAGTTTTACCAAAGCAGACTTAACAGCTGTAACGGGAATAGTGTTAGAACCAACAGAAGCGTCCATTCAGCGCATGTATGATTCATTGAAAAAAGAACGTGTTTGGTTGGCTCTTGGTTATTCTTCGACTGAAGCACAACGAATTACTAAAAGAATGGCGCAAAGTACATATCAAGCAATAGGTATTTTGACAAGTATGGCAAATAACCAAAATATCCAATTGAAAGTCGTTGTCATCAACAAACCTAATTACAGCACAATAAACATTGGGACAATTGGATCTGTCGACAAGCCAACCGTCCCAAAAGATGAACCTGAGAAAGAAGAAGACACCAACGTACCAGGCGATTCAGCGCTACGTTCATTGGTAAAAGAAATTGAAATTGAAATCGAGTATCAGAAAGAGAAAATCAAACTAGATTATGAAGTCAAGTCAAATGGCAAAATCAAAGCAGAAGTCAAAAATGAACAAACAGGTCTTAAGTTACAGGATGCAAAAGCGCAGACCTATGTCGAAACACTGTTTGTAGGACTAGATGCAAAAACAAGCAGTCAAGAAGAAATCAAAACGCATATCATGGAGCAGTTACATGCGAATCAAAAAGGGTTGAAAAAATTTGCTTTTAAAGTGAAATATGCAGATAAAACAAAAGTAGATTTCAAAATCAAGTATAAGTAGATCAGGAAAAAAGGTGTATAAGGAATAAATGGGAATGCGTTAGAGAATCAGTCTAACACAAGGTTCTCATGACTTTCTGTCCACCTTTTTCTTTTCTAGGGGGGGAAAATAAGGTAGACTCAAAATAGAGAAAAAGAAAACATGGCAGCATGGATTATGGAAGGTGAAGTTATTGGGAAAATCAAATCAATTTAAAAAAGGTGTATTGGAATTATGCGTTCTTTATTTACTGAAAAATAAGGATCGATATGGTTATGAAATTACCCAATTGGTCAACAAAAATATTCCGCTTACAGAAGGAGCGCTTTATCCAATATTGAGACGATTTGTCAAAGAAGGGTATTGTGTGACCTACCTTAAAGAATCAAAAGGAGGGCCTGCACGCAAATACTACCAAATCACTTCACTGGGACAAGAATATCTGGCAGATTTAAATAAGGAATGGATGGTGTTTGTAGAAAATGTGGCGTTGTTAAAACAGGAGGAAGATGAGAGAGCAAATGAATGATTTTTTTGAAGCGTTAGAAGGATTATTTTTAGAAAAAGACAAAGAAGCTTTTCTTGAAATAAAAGCAGATCTTTCAAGAGAAATCAAAGTAAGGATGGCAGAAGGAGAATCTTGTGAAGCGATTTTAAAAGCTCTGGGAAGTCCGCAAGAAATTGCTGAAGCTTATTATGAGGACCAACGCTTAGAAAAAGCGATGAAAGCAAAGCAAGATATAATTGCTGGCGAAGACCTGGTACGTGAATATAAATTGAAGCGTAATTCTTGCTTAAAACGTTGGATGATCAAACTAGGTAAGTTATTCTTGTTTTTGTTCCAAATTTTATTGCTAGTGACTAGTTTCTATTTTTTGATGATGGTACTATACTATCTGATTTATGAACAGGTTATGATGTGGGGAGCCGTGGCTTCGTCGTTATTTTCGGTATGTTTCGTTATTGTATTAAAGAAACCTGAGCAGGTAAGGAAAGGTCTGTTTCTAGTTTATTTTGTGGGAATAGTTAGTTTTCTATGTAACCTATTACTTGTATTCAGCCACAGCTGGGTTTATCAAGGACAATTTTTGACAAGAGACATAGAACTTAAAGCAAATGCGATTGAGTCGTTGAATGTGTCTTCCACATATCCAGTAGATATTAGTGTAATCCAACTATCCGAAAATGAAACAGCGAAAGTAGAAATCAAGGGTCATATCAGAAAGCAAGATCAAAAACAGCTATTCAGCATGAGTAGCAACAAAATGAACTTGACCATTGGACACCCAAGTTTTTTTGACTGGTCACAAAACATGGGGAAAGTTGAGATCATTTTTTATCTTCCGGAAAATACCAAACATAAATTCCTTCGTTTTAATTTAGAACAAGGAGAAGTAACATTAAATCATACATATGCAGAAAAGATTAATTTGACGATGAAAAAAGGACGAATAAGCATAACCGATGTTTATAGTAAAATGATCCAGATAAACAGCCAATCTTCCGATGTTAGCGTCCATCAATTTTTCTCTGAGCTGGCTATAAAAAATAAAGTTGGAAAAACAATTCTTTCTGATGGTCAAGGAAAAATCCGGGTAGTGACTGACAGTGGGGTAATAAAAGTTCTCTCAACGATGAGTGAAAAAATGGAATTGAATAATATCGAAGGAAAAAATATTGTTTCATCAGGAGCGATTCAACGATTGACTGCCCGTAATATGAAAGGGACTACGATTATTGAAAAACAAGCAGGAGACACATCGATAAAAAATGGCTCTGGGAAATTGGTATTGACGGATTTAACTGGTGGTTTATCAGTAGGAAATGATTCAGGGACGGTTATCGTCAGTCAGCAAGTCCCTTTAGAAGCAACAGTGAAAAGTGCTAGTGGTCATGTGAAGTGGGTGCAGTCACAAGACGTTGTTAGTCGTTTTGATTTAAGTAGTACGTTCGGGGAAATAACTAATCAGTTTAAAGAGCAGACAAAAGACGAGGCGAACACTATAAACATCTCCACTGAAAAAGGCAATATCATGGTCTTAAAAAAGGAACTTGAGGGGAAAAGCTAGATAATAGAAACAAGTGCCTGCTCCAAAAAAATCATCCGATATTTTCTGGAACAGGCACTTGTCATGTTAGCGAATAAAAAGGGGAGTGCTTACTCATCGATGATGGCCAGATGCGATACTGTTGACTAGATTAAATTGCATTACATCAGTTAGGTATCTGTTTCATCTTGTTGATCTTTTCTTCTTCCGGAGTAACAATGATCGTTTTTTGATTTTCATAAATCACATAGCCTGGTTTTGCGCCATTCGGTTTGCGCAAATGCTTGACTTGAACCAAGTCCACTGGTACTTGGGCGGAATGACGGTATTTTGAGAAATAAGCAGCTAATTCAGCGGCTTCAGTTATCGTTTCATCAGATGGCTGGTCACTTTTGATAATGACATGAGAGCCAGGGATATTTTTGGCATGGAGCCAATAGTCTGTTTTCTTCGCCGTTTTTAAGGAAAGTTGATCATTTTGAAGATTGTTTTTCCCTACCAAGATCAACGTACCATCAGTAGAAAGATATTGATCTGGCTGTGAAGGTTTCTTGCGTTTTTGTTTTTTCGAAGATTTCTTTTTTAAATAACCTTCTGCTGTCAATTCTTCTTTGATCACTTCGATATCCATAGGTCCAGCAATCTCTAATTGGGACAAGACAGATTCTAAATAATCGATCTCATTTTTGGCTTCTTCGATCTGTTTACCAATCAATTTGACGGCATTTTTTAGTTTTTGGTAGCGATGGAAATATTTTTGGGCATTTTGATTGGGCGTTAATGCTGGATCAAGCTTGATTGTGATCGGCCGATCTTCTTCATAATAATTAGGCAATGTTACTTCATTTGCGCCCCGAGGTACTTGAGCCATAAAAGTAGTTAATAGTTCGCCATCTCGACGATAATCTTCGGCATTTTCCGAATCTTTTAAGGTCTGCTCCCGTTTTTTCAGTTTATTTCTGTTTCGCTTAAGCTCGTTTTCAATCTTGCGGATGAGCTCGCCACCTTGTTGTTTGGCACGGTCTTTTTCTGCTTTTTCTTGATAAAACGCATCTAATAACGCACTGAGAGTCGGGTACATCTTTTTTTGTTGCGTATTTGAGTCAAAGAAACGATAGTTGATCGGCGTAAAATATTCTTTCTCCGCTACTTCATAAAGGCTAGGGGAGCGTTGGGTGTCGATTGCTGTGAAGAATTCTTGCCATACCAACATTTTTTCATTGGGGCGTTCTGTTAAGCGAGCTACCAATTCTTGCGCAGTATCAAAACCGATTCCTTGAAATTGTTGTTGGATTCCTTTTGGTGTCAAGTCCATTTGAGAAAGCCGATGGAAGACTTTTTCTTTTTCCTGACTAAAGGGATTCAGCTGGTTTTGTTCAGGTGGAGCAATATAGTCTACACCAGGGAAAAGGGAACGATAGGTGTTTTGTGAACTACCGATATGCTTGATCGCATCTAAGATTTTTCCTGATTCTTTATTCACTAAGATGATCGTGCTATGACGTCCCATGAGTTCCACAATTAAAATGATATTTTGGAGATCTCCTAGTTCGTCTCGTTTCGTGAAATGAAAGTGGATCACTCGGTCGTTTTCGATTTGTTCGATCGACTCCAAAATTGCCCCATCAAGATGCTTGCGTAACATCATCACAAAGTTTGGTGGTGTGTCTGGATTTTGATAGTCGATCTGAGTGATCTGGATTCGAGCATAACTAGGATGTGCAGATAAGAGCAAACGCTGATTTTTACCACGTGAGCGAATCACTAATACGACTTCATTTTCGTAAGGTTGGTGGATTTTAGAAATCCGACCAGATAATAGAGTCTCACGCAATTCATTGATCATTGCATGAGTAAAGACACCATCAAAGGACATGGTTCATTCCTCATTTCTTTTCATAAGTAGTTTCATTATAACGAAAAAAACGTAGAAAGACCAATTTACTAAGTAGTTATCAACTGATTTGATCATAAAAAGATACTGGATTGAAAAATAATCGATATTCTTTAAATGTATTTTTTTCTATCTACCTCAAACTTAGGTATAATAAAAGAAAACGAAAAAGAAGGTGATCGCTATGTGGAAAGAGATAAGTGAGACCATCAAAGTCAAATACCATCATTTTTTGGCTGATTTCGATACGCATCCACAACGCTATTTTATGCGTTTATTGTTCGTATTCCTTGTTTCACTGGTCATTACGATCACGATGTTTGTCTTTCCTAAAAATATTAGAGAAGCACAGGTGGAGAGCTTAGTCTATGCAGAAATCAATTCTCCTAAGCTTAAACCTTTGAATATCAATGAAGCCTCGCAAACAATTGAAGAAAGTAAAGCTATTTCAGTTTTGTTCAGTGTGCCAAGTGGAGAAATGTATCAAGCATTAATGGACATTTTTCATGATCCAAAAAAAATGGCGGAATTGAATCGCCCTATTTATTTTTACCCATTGGTTTATCAGGTCAATGAATTAGAACAACGCTACGATTTAAAGCAAGAGCATTTGACGGTAATCTTTTTCCAAAATGGCAAAGAAACCAATCGCTTAGTCTATAACGCAAATCAGTTAAGTGATTTCCCTACGCAGCTGATTCCCGAATTAAATCGTTTGCCATTAGCGAATATCAAGAAATTAGAAGAAGAACTTGGGAAAGAAACGCAAACGACTTCGACAAATACTCAACTGGGAACAGATCTTAATGCTGGAAATAAGACGGAATAAAAAAACAGTTGACGAACATGCTAAATTCGATTAGACTTAGATTAATTATTAAGGAAAGGGTGATCCACAATGAACTTATCAAACCAATTTTTAGCAGGAACAATTCAAGCTTGGCGTAACTGGCGTAGATAAGTTGTATTGATGGCGAACTTTGACCGTAGATACAACTTTTTAGAGTACAAATCTAAAATTTGTATCTATGCTGGACAAGAAATTTGACTACCGCATAGATTCGATCTATGCGGTTTTTTGTATGTAAGAAGACAATTACCGTTGGGGTGATTGTCTTTTTTTGTCAGTTCGTGTCAGAAACCAGACTTGAATAATGATGATTAAAGGAATGAGGGGGAAGAAAAATGAAAAATAAACGTTTGATCACAGTTGTTGCACTTATTATGCTTTACTTAGTAGGAACCTTTATTTATGAAAAAATAACGCCTGCTTCTACTGAATCGAAACCAAAAGAAACGGATCAAACTGTTTCCGTTGGGGTTTTGCAATATGTGAGCCATCCGGCATTAGATGAAATTTACCGTGGGATCAAAGACGGTCTCGAACAATCAGGGCTTGAGGAAGGAAAAAATTTAACGATCTCCTTTCAAAACGGGCAAGCAGATCAAAGTAAATTAGCCACTATGAGTCAACAATTAGTACAAGCTGACCCAGATGTCCTAGTAGGGATCGCTACTCCGGCTGCTCAGTCTTTAGCTAATGTAACGAATACGATTCCACTAGTCTTAGGTGCGGTCACAGATCCAGTTGGTGCCGGCTTAGTGAAGTCTTTAAAAGAACCAGGTGGAAACATCACAGGCGTATCTGATCAGCCTCCTGTTGAAGCGCAAATCAAGTTAGGTGCTGAATTGTTGCCGAATGCGAAGAAAGTCGGGATTTTATACGCTTCTTCAGAAGATAATTCCAAATACCAAGTAAGCCAAGCAGAAAAAGCGATTCAAAAAGCAGGTTTGACTTCAGTAAAATATGCTGTACCTTCTACGAATGAAATCGCCCAAACTGTCCAAGTGATGAGTCAACAAGTGGATTTCATTTATGTTCCTTTAGACAATACAATTGCTAATGCTATGCAGACAGTGGTAAAAGAAGCCGATAAAGCGAAGATCCCAGTGATCCCTTCAGTTGATTCAATGGTCGAACAAGGTGGCTTGGCAACTATTGGGATCAATCAATATGATTTAGGTGTTCAAAGTGGGAAAATGGCGGCGATGCTTGCACTAGGAAAAGAAAAACCAGCAACGACACCTGTTTACGTCTTTGATAAAGGCGATGTCATCATCAATGAAAAACAGGCGGAAAAATTAGGGATCACGATTCCTGATTCTATAAAGCAAGAAGCTAAAAATGTTTCAGAAGAACCGAAAGACGAGGGGGATGAACAATGATCGTATCAGCAATTTCACAAGGGATGTTATGGGCAATCTTAGGATTAGGAATCTTTATGACTTATCGGATTTTGGATTTTCCTGATATGACGACTGAAGGATCATTTCCATTAGGTGGAGCAGTTTGTGTGACAGCTATCACTCATGGGATCTCACCAGTTTTAGCAACACTGCTTGGCGTGGGTGCAGGCATGCTTGCCGGACTAGTTACGGGGCTGTTGTATACCAAAGGAAAGATCCCCGTGATCCTTGCCGGAATCTTAGTCATGTCTGGATTAAACTCGGTGATTTTATTCGTGATGCGCACACCAAATCTTTCTTTATTGAATCATTCGATTTTACAAGATACGTTCAATGGTCTTCATTTACCTGACTATTTTGATACCGTGTTACTTGGCTTGCTTGCATTAAGTCTCTTGATTGGTGTCTTACTGTTCTTTTTCAATACCGATTTAGGTCAAGGGTATATCGCGACAGGAGACAACGAAACGATGGCTCGTTCCTTAGGGATCAAAACAGATCGAATGAAAATCTTAGGATTGACTCTTTCAAATGGTGTTATTGCTTTATCAGGTGCATTGATTGCACAAAATGATGGGTATGCCGATGTCAATAAAGGAATTGGTGTCATCGTGATCGGGCTAGCTTCTATCATTATTGGAGAAGTGATTTTCCACGAATTAACGTTAGCAGAACGCTTGATTGCCATTGTCGTGGGAAGCATCATCTATCAATTATTGATCCTGATCGTCATTAAACTTGGGTTTGACACAACATATCTCAAACTCTTCTCCGCTATTATTTTAGCCATTTGTTTGATGATTCCTCAGTTAAAACAAGCATTGAAACTTAAAACCGGTTTTGAGAAGGAGGTTTGACCATGACAGCGATCATCACAATTAAAAATGGAAAAAAAGTCGTTAGCAATGGAATGAATGAAGAAAAAGTATTATTAGATGGAATTGATTTGACAATCAATAAAGGCGATTTTATTACGGTCCTTGGTGGAAATGGTGCGGGAAAAAGTACGCTGTTCAACACGATCGCAGGAACATTACAATTAAGTCAAGGATCAATCGCTTTTAAAGAGCGGAATATCACGAAAGAAACAGAAGAAAAACGGGCTTCTTTTCTTTCTCGAGTGTTCCAAGATCCTAAGATGGGCACAGCTCCAAGGATGACAGTAGCAGAGAACTTGCTTTTGGCTCAAAAAAGAGGAAAGAAAAGACCCCTTCGTCTCCGTAACCTAAAGAACCAAAGAGAAAAATTTTATCAATTGTGTCAAGAAGTTGGAAATGGGTTGGAGCAGCATTTAGATACGCCAGCTGGGGAATTATCAGGAGGGCAACGCCAAGCATTGAGTTTGTTGATGGCGACCATTGAAGCGCCTGAGTTGCTGCTATTAGATGAACATACAGCAGCGCTCGATCCTAAAACTGCCAAATCATTGATGCAATTAACCAATCGCAGGATTACTGAACAACACTTGACTTGCTTGATGATCACCCACCGGATGGAAGATGCCTTGAATTATGGGAATCGTCTGATCGTTTTACAAAAAGGACGAATCGTGAAAGATTTGTCTAAAGAAGAAAAAGAGCAATTGTCACTAGCGGATCTATTACAATTTTTTGAAGAAGTGTTAGATTAGTTTTTGATTACTGACTGCTTTTCCTTCTACTTATGCCTAGTATGCCTATAGTAGATTGATTTGTTTTAAATGAATGAGAAAGAGGCCCCGCTTGTTTGACAATCATGTTGACAAGTTTCTCATACCTCCTTTAAACTTAGAAAGACTCGTCAATCATAGACATAAGAAAAAGCACAAGAAACAGAACTAAACAATCGACCATCTGATGTCTCGTGTCATGTTTACGAGGATTGGATGGTTGTTTTATTTTATAAGGAGGAAAAAGATGATCTCTGGTAAAACAAAACTCACAGGCTTTTTTGCAAAGCCTGCTTCTCATAGTCTTTCACCGCTCATGCACAATCTGGCATTTTCACATTGGGGTATTGATGCCGTTTATCTGGCTTTTGAGGTAGATCAAACGAACCTAAGACAAGCCGTTGAGAGTATCCGCACATTAGATATGTTGGGCGTAAATGTTTCAATGCCGAATAAAACGGCTGTCTTGGCATACCTTGATCAGTTAAGCCCTGAAGCGGAATTGATCGGAGCGGTCAACACGATCGTTCACCAGGAGCAACGTTTGATTGGCTACAATACAGATGGTATGGGATTTGTACGTTCCGTCAACGAAACGGGGCATCCAATCAAAAATCAAAAAATCGTTGTTCTGGGAGCAGGTGGTGCAGCAAAAGCAATTGTCGTACAAATGGCACTAGAAGGCGCACAAGAAATCACGATCTACAAACGTTTGAATGCCACTTTTTTACCACTAAAAGAGTATTTTGCGAAAGTCTCTGAGAAAACAGGTTGTCCCATCCGATTACATGATTATGCGGACGAAAGTCAACTGGCATTAGATTTGAGTCAGGCGAATCTATTGATCAACGCAACTGATATCGGAATGGGAAGCAAGAAAGACCAATTACCGATTGCTGATGTAAAGTTGTTGCATTCGCAATTAGCCGTCTTTGACTTGATCTACTCCCCTAGTGAGACACGTTTGATCCAAGAAGCCAAAAAAATGGGAATCAAAGCCTATAATGGTTTAGGTATGTTGATTCATCAAGGAGCAATTGCTTTTGAACTGTGGACACATCGAGAAATGCCAGTCCAGAACATACGAGAACGATTAGAACAAGAAGTGTGACGAGCTTTACGTGTAATGGCTTGTCTCATTTCGTTATTTTTTATTAAATTGTGGTTCAAATAGCTGTTTTTATCACGAAGATAGCGTATCCTTTATTTACTTGTACAGATAGCAGGGAGGAAACAAAATGAGTCGGATGGATCGTTATAAGAACATCCATAAAAAAGCAAAACCATTAAAAAAAGAATCAACCGGTTTTTTTAGACGTGAACGTCAAAAGGACAAAGCGTTGAATGATTTAAGAGATGAAGCTACTCGGATCTATCAACCTGATCAGGATTCTTCTTATTCTTCCAGAGAAGGACAAGCTAATGACTATCAAACCCCTTATTCCTATGCAAAAGCTGGAAACAAAAAAGGATTTAATCAAACGAAGAAAAGCTTTTTTAAGAGGAAGAAAGAGCCAAAAGAAGTTCGTCCAAAAAAGAAACGTTCGTGGGGGAAAATCATTCTAGGCATTATCCTATTTTTATTCTTATTTTCAGTCATTTCCTTTTTTGTCGGGAAATCCATGGCAGAACATGATACCAGTTTGCCGAGTGTTACAACGGAATCATTTGATGGTGTACAGTCTTCGAATGGCGCACATAATATTCTGATATTAGGTAGTGACACGAGAGGTGAGGATGCTGGTCGTGCAGATACGATCATGGTGTTACAGTTAGATGGACCTGCTCATAAACCAAAATTGATCTCATTTATGCGTGATAGTTTTGTAACAATTCCAGGAGTTGGTCAAAATAAGATCAATGCAGCTTATGCTTATGGCGGTGCTGATCTGGTCCGTCAAACCATCAAAGAAAATTTTGGACTTGATTGCCAGTATTACGCAAAAGTCGATTTTAAATCGTTTGAAAAAGTGGTCGATGCATTGTTTATGAATGGTATCAAGATCGATGCAGAGAAAGATTTGAATCTGGATGGTGTTGATATCAAAAAAGGTGTCCAAAAAATGGATGGTCATACACTTTTACAGTATGCACGTTTTAGAAAAGACGAAGAAGGTGATTTTGGTCGAGTAAGACGGCAACAACAAGTCATGAATACGATTTTTAGTCAGCTAAAAAATCCCCTAAACTTGATTCGTGCCCCTTACGCTGCCGGAAAAGCCATTGGTTATACCTCAACGGATGTTTCATCATTGTTTATTATCAAAAATCTCTTGTCGATTGCTCGAGGTGTCGGTGGTGTGGATCGCTTAAGTGTGCCTGTTGAAGGTTCATGGAACTTCGGAAACAGCAGTTATGCCGGAAGTATTTTGGTGATCGACAACAACGCGAATCGCGCAGCAATCAGTGATTTTTTAAGTAAATAAATGGAAGAAAAGAAATAGGAAGTTACTCTCTGTAATCATCTATTTCACTTCGTTTAGGTAAAAGTCCTCCATTTTTAATAGGTGGACGATGCAACACTTTGGATTTTCACCAATTGTAAAAGCTAAGTTCATAAAACGACTGTTAGACAAGGGTCTTCAGTCGTTTTTTTCTTTTGAAAAAATAGTTTTTGGGTTGTCATATGCGAATGTTTGTTCCATAATAAAGAAGTCTGTTCTAAGACTGAGAATCATGGAGGGGATAAAATGAAAACTGTTATACTGGCTGAAAAACCTTCCCAAGCAAAAGCTTATGCTGAAACATTTAAGAAACGAATACGTCACGAAGGGTATTATGAGATCGTTGATCCGTTGTTTAGTGGGGAAGTAACGATTACTTATGGATTCGGTCACTTAGTGGACATGGTCCCTCCTGGTGCATATGAAGAACGCTGGAGTAAATGGTCCTTGGCTAACTTACCAATTTTCCCAGAAACCTTCCGCTATGAAGTGCCGAAAGAAAAACAAGCACAATTTTCAATCGTCAAAAAGGAATTACAATCAGCAGATACGATCATTATCGCCACAGACGGAGACCGTGAAGGAGAAGCCATTGCTTGGTCGATTATCATTCAAGCACAAGCCTTCTCCAAAAGCAAAAAGTATCAGCGTTTGTGGATCAATTCGCTGGAAAAAGAGGCGATTTATGAAGGCTTTAAAAACCTTCGTCCAGGCGAGAGCTATTTTCCTAAATATAAAGAAGCGAAAGCTAGACAGAATGCGGATTGGTTGATCGGGATGAACGGGAGCCCCTTATACAGTCTCTTACTGCAACAAAAAGGGATCGATGGCAGCTTTTCTTTAGGACGTGTCCAAACGCCAACCTTATATATGATCTATCAGTTACAAGAAACGATTAAAAACTTCAAAAAAGAACCATACTATGAAATAGAAGCGACGATCAGTTGTGATGATGGTCGGTTTACAGGGAAAATCGATCCCAAGCAGAATTTTAAAACCCTCGAAGCACTACATCAAGCAATTGAAAAATCAGGCGCGCATCTAGGGAAGCAATCAGGACAGATCTTGTCGGTGATTAAAAAAGAAAAACAACTAAGTAGTCCACGTTTATTTTCTTTATCTAGCCTCCAGACAAAAATGAACCAATTGATGAAGGTGAGTGCCAAAGCGACATTAGATGCTGCCCAAGGGCTCTACGAAAAGAAATTTTTAAGCTATCCTCGGACAGATTCTACTTACATTACTGAAAATGAACATCACTACTTGGTGAAAAACCTAGTACGTTATAAAGATTTTTTAGGGATCAGCAGCGTAGAGACTCCTGAAACATGGTCGAAAAAAAGATATGTTGATGCGACAAAAGTCCAAGAACACCATGCAATTATTCCAACAAAAACGATACCTTCCAAGGAACGTTTTGCGCAATTATCACGTCTGCAACAAGCCATCTATTTACAAGTAGCGAAAACGACTATGGCAATGTTTGCCGAAAATTATGTATATGAAGAAACAACGATTTATACTGGTGTCCAAGAACTTCGCTTAAAAAGTACAGGGAAAATCCCAATCAAAAAAGGGTGGCAAATGATCTTGGCAACCAAAAGCAAGCAGGAAGAAGTCCAAGTATTACCAGATGTGGTAAAAGGTCAGGTGGTCGGCGTTGATCTGAAAAGTATTCAAAAAGAAACACAACCACCAAAACCATACAATGAGGGAACACTGATCACTGCGATGAAAACGGCAGGGAAAACATTGGATGATGAAGAAGCACAAGAAATCTTAAAAGAAGTTGAGGGAATCGGAACAGAAGCGACTCGGGCCAATATTATTGAAAATCTAAAGCAACGTCACTATATCGAGGTCACTAAAAATGAAATCACTGTTACGGCTAAAGGAATCACTCTTTGTAAAGCGGTCGCTCAAGAACCTTTGTTGACTAGTGCGGAAATGACTGCTCAGTGGGAAGGATACCTCAAAAAGATCGGTAACAATGAGGGCACACCCGAAGTCTTTTTAGCAAATATCAAAAAATTCATCCTTCATTTACTCGAATCCGTGCCAAAACAACTGACTTCAGTCGATTTATCTGAAGAAATCACTGGAACGCGCCAAATCAAAGCGCTGGAGAAGAAAAATGATCAACTAGGCAGATGTCCAAAGTGTAAACAAGGGATCGTCATGTTGTATCCAAAAGTAGCAACTTGTACCAATGCTTCTTGTGATTTTAAACTTTGGCCAACGATTGCAAAGAAGAAGCTGACGAAAACGATGATGCGGGAATTATTGTCTAAAGGTAAGACTAGTAAAGTAGTTAAAGGGTTGACTGGCAAAAAAGGGAAGTTTGATGCGGTACTAGAACTAAAAGCAGATTATTCGATCGGTTTTTCTTTTCCGTGGATGGAAAAATCAGGAGAAAAAAATAAAGAAGAAAAATAATTATTCCGAAAAGTGTTGGTTTATTTATCCAAAAATAACATGCGATTTATAAATAAGGAGTTTAAACGTTTGAAAAAAGTTCATTCATTGTTAAATTATTTGATGGGAACGATCACGATCGTTGCTGTTTATCAAGCATTATTGAAATATCCAGAATATGGTACGAAATTATTGTCTATCACGAAAGACCCTACGGCTTACTCACCTACACTGCTACTATCAACACTAACAGCTGGAGCGAAAAGTGCCACATACTTTTTACACAAAACAAGTAGTCTATTGAAACGAAAGAAACAACGTAAGCAATTACTGATGGTCATCGCAGCACTAGTAATCATTTACTTTCTACCCGTATTGACACAATTATGGCATCAGTATTTTGGTTGATTACCGGAAATAAACCACATTCACAGCTATAATAGAGCTTGATGATTCACTTTTAAATTTCTTTATCATAAAAGTATCATGATAAATTAGTAAAATATATAACTAAAGATCTTAGAACACATTTGTGTTTTAAGATCTTTTTTTATTGGAAATGCTAGGTTAAGTCCGTTTATTATCAAGGAATTAAGCTCACTTACTTATAACAATAGTGAATATGTCGGTTATTGATTTGTTAGTGATTATAAGATTTGAACATTAGATGTTTAAGAATGAAAATTGTCGTTTTAGACAAGTTAACAGCTAAAGCTCGAAGAAGTGGGTACGACAATTCAAAAATATTAGAGAATAACAAGTTATTTCTTGTGGTGCTTTTTATTTCTATTTATGGAAATTAATGGATTATTTCTCACTAATAATAATTATAAAATAAAAGCGCATTAAAAAATCTTTTGTTTCGACAAAATCTTATATGCCAGATATTTAATAAGGTTAAGAACTAAACAAATGATTATTTTTTTATGCAAAAAATAACATAAATAGGAAGGTGCAATCATTATGCCGGAAACAAATAATCAAATCGAGGGTTCAACGTTAACGAATGATCAGGAGCTGTATGAACATCTGAATTTTTCTGAAGAAGAAATCGAAACAGATCAACAACAAAAAATAGGTGAACGTATTGATGTGAATGATCATATATTGTTGGATGGTATGATTTCAAACCATCAAAATGAGTTCTCTAAATTGCCCGATGATATAAAAATACCAAGCGAAAAAATACGTAATATTCATGATGATAATCCAATGAATAAACTACTATGCTTACACAAAGGCAAACTCTATTATATTGAAAATTTGGACCCACAAAAAGGAGAAAAAAAGCTTATGTAATTGCTGAGGAAGTATGGTATGGAGATAAACGATTGTTCCAAGCGAGCATTCAGCATAACATCAACCAAACCTTAATTAATTTTACTAAGATGACAAAAAATAAGAAAAATGGTACTCGCACGTTACTTGCTAGTCCAAGTTTAGTGTACAATATTATCAAGAATAATGAAATTTTCGAAAATGCAAAAGAAACTCAGGGGATAGCTCGTACAGTAGCACAACCAGATCCAACATATATTGGTGAGCGTCTTAAGATAGGGACCCCTGAATATGGCACTAGGGATCCGGAAATGAAAGTTCAATTAATGTTGCATGAAGATAAGCTCTATCAAATTGACCGCCAAAATAAACAGTCAAAACTACTCGCAGATAACGTAAAATTTCAAGATGGAACAATCTATAAGAGAAATGAGCAAGGGCTAAGAATGGTGCTATTCAGACCTAATACTCTTAAAGAGTCTCACAATATAGGTTTGATAAAATCATTTTTTACTAAAGAAAAAAGAGAAAAAACTCAAACGAAGTATGTAAGAGCTGATACCCTAGAGAACATCAATCAGCGATTACAATATTTTAAAAATATGGAGAAGAAGGAACAGATAGAAAGTAAACCTTGGCCTGAGGTGGATGTTGATAGCATATCATCGTTAAAGAAGTTAACAATAGTAAAAGATCCAAACCTTCACAACGATAAAGACCTAATCTATTATGATTACGACAAAAGTGCTCTTTATAAGTTAGAGATTAACGATCGTGGGAAAGTCCAAAAAGCTTATTTGCTTACTAATAAACACCTTGATAAACAACTTCATAAAAGCGAACTTGCATTAAACGATATCAATAAAAGTATAAAATTGAATTTATTTCCTGTACCAAAGTTGTTTTCCGGATTGGTGTGGACACAAAAAGGGGAAATAGAAAAGAAAGTGGCGCATTTTATTGAATTCCAAAAAATGATTACTCATGAAAATAGAAACAAAGATGTATATACACTTTTGTTGAAAGATACCAATTTGTATTTAGTTGATCATAGATCAAAGGTGGCTATGAATGTTGCCGCTAATGTCAATTTTGAAGATGGTAAGATCAAATCAGATAATAAAATACTCTTATCCAACTTATCGCATAATGAAAATATGAAATGGCCAATATCTTCATACAAAGCTTCTAAAATTTTTGAAATAGCAAAAATAAACCAATCGAGGAACATCGTTCAAACAAGAAACTCTTTAGAAGGTTTAACAATGCACGCACAAAACTTCACTAAAACTGAAAAAAATGTTCAAAACCAAACTCAATCCCTTACTAAAAATAGTCCAAAAAAGACACGTATGGCTCCGACTCTTTCCGACAGACCTGTGGGAACGTCTAGATAAAATGATTATAGTATTCGGATTTATTGCATTATAAAGAAGAACGAGAGTTTCTTATTAAAAATGCATTAAATAAAGTATATTTTTAGATAGGAAGGTGTAATCACTATGGATAATATAAATATTCGAAGTGAAGACCCCACGTCAACAGGTGAGAATCAACTGTATAACCGGCTAAATTTTTCTGAGGAGCAAATCAAAGAAGACCAACAACAAGCAACGCATGAATGGATTAAGGGAAACGATCATATATTTTTGGATGATCTTATTTCAAAACATAAAAATGTTTTCTCCGAATTACCCAATAATATAAAAATACCAAGCGAAAAAATCTATGGGATTCATCATCGTGAGCCAGGGGATAAACTATTATACTTACACCAAGGCAAACTCTATTACATAGAAAATTTGAACCAATTTAAAGAAAAAGGAAAAGCTTATGTAATTGCTGAGGATGTAAGTTATCGAAAAAACCGCTTGTTCCAAGCAAACAAAAAGTTTAATATCTACCAAAATTTAGTTACTAATGCAAAGATGACAAAAAATAAGACAAATGGTGCTCACACGATGTTTGTTCATCCGGATTTAGTGTGTAGTATCATCAGAAATAATGAAATTTTCCAAGAAGCAAAAAATAGCAAAGGGGTAGATCGTAGAATAGCGCAACCAGATCAAACTTACATTGGTAAAGGACTTAAGATCGGGATCCCGAAGTATACATCAAGTAATCCCAAAATGACTGTTCAATTAATGTTGTATAAAGGCAGTCTTTATCAAATTGACCCTAAAAATAAACAGTCAAAATTTCTCGCAGATAAAGTAGAACGTCGAGGTGTTCATTTTTTCAAGAGAAATGAGCAAGGTCTGAGAGTGGAGCTATTTCAAGGTTATGTTGAAAAGGCTCAAAAAAATAATATTTTAAAAAAATATTTTAAGAATAAAAAAAGAAATAAAACTGAAACAATCCATATGGAATCGCATACTCTAGGGAAGATTAATCAGAATTTGCAAGATTTTGAAACTATGGGAAAGAAAGACCAGATAGCAGGTCAACCATGGTTGGAGGTGAATCCTGAAGACTTTTCATCGTTAAAAATACCAGAGAGTCCGACTCCTCAGAATGATAAAGACCTAATCTATTACGATCGAAATAAAAGAGCTCTTTATAAATTAGAAACCAACGTTCATGGGAAAGTTAAAAAAGCTCACTTGCTTATTAATAAACACATCTATGATCTGCAAGATGCAAAGCGTCTTGCATTGAAGGATTCTGGAAAAGATTTAAAATTAGATTTATTCGCTAAAGCAGAGTTGTCACACGGAATGATGTGGGCGCCAAAAGGGGTAATAGAAGAGAAAGTGGCGTATTTTGTTGAAGCCCAGAAAACTTTTACTCATGAAAACAGACATACGGATAAACATACACTTTTGATGAAAGATGCCACTTTGTATTTAGTTAATCATAGACTAAAGGAGGCTATAATCGTTGCTGATAATGTGTATTATGAAAATGAAAAGCTCAAATCAGGAAGTCAAGTACTCGTATACAGCTTACCATTTAATGAAAACATGAAATGGAGAATCCCGCCCTATGTCGCCTCTGAGATCAGAGAAATAGCGGAGATAATCCAAGCGAAGAACATTACTCGGTCTAATACTATAGTTGCTTTGCAAGAGCACGCAAAAAAAGAAATCAAAAACCACGCTCATGGTGTACAAGAGCAGGACATGACAACTCGTTCATGCGTTTCAATCGGAGCAAGACCTGGAACATCTAGGTAATTATTGAAATTTATTGAAGGATTATTTCTTGCAGATATTAAACAAATGATCTTTTTAGAAAAACAATAAATAGAAAGGTGTGCTCTCTATGATAGAAAATAACATGAGCAAAGAGGAACTATATAATCATCTGAATTTTTCTAAGGACCAAATCGCAGAAGACCAAAACAAAGAGCCTTATAAAAATATTGTGGTGAACGAGCATGTATTTTTGGTTGATATAATTTCAACCTATAGAAATAAGTTTTCCCAATTGCCCAATAAGGTAAAATTACCAAGCAAAACAATAGATAATATTCACCAAGGTGATCCAATAGATAAACTATTATGTTTATACCAAGGGAAACTTTATTTCATAGAAAATTTGGACCCACAAAAAGGAGAAAAAAAAGCTTATGTAATTGCTGAAGATGTAGAGTATATAAATGGTGAATTGACGCAAGGAAGTAAAGAAAAGAATAGCTACCAAAATTTAATTGGACCTGTAGAAATGGAGAATAATCCCTCAAAGGACGCTCAATCGTTATTTGTTCATTCACGCGTAGTATACGATATTATCAAAAAGGATAACGAATACAAAAAAGCAAAAAAAGCCGAGAGAACAGCACGTACAATAACAGAACCAGATGCAACTTACATTGGTGAAAATCTCAAGATAGGAATCCCGCAGCGTACGTCATCCGATCTTAGTGTAAATGTTCAATTAATGGTACATAAAGGCAAACTTTATCAATTGGACACTGAGAGCAGCAAGTCGAAACTCCTCGCAGATAACATAGAAGAGAAAGAAGGGATATATTATAAAAGAAATAGTCAAGGGTTGAGAGTTGATCTGTTCTCGCCTTCCAATGTGACAACGGTTGATACAAATAATTTCATTCAAAGACGTTGGACTCGGGAGGGTAAAAATAGAGATAGAACGGCAACGATGTACGTCGATTCGCTTACTTTAGAAGAGATTAATCAGCGGCTAAATGGGTTTAAAATGATGGAAGATAGACAACAGATAAAGAGTAAACCATGGATTAAGGTGGATGTTAGAGCATTTTCATCATTATCAATACCAAAAAATCAAAGTCACAATAAACAAAAAGATCTATTTTATTATAAAGAAGGGACCATGAGGGATAAACTATATAAATTAGAGATTGAATCTCAAGATGGTAAGAATGTGAAAATCAAAAATGCTTATTTGCTTGCTGATAAGGATCTCTATAATTCACCAAATGCAAAACATATTGCAGTCCAAGACTGGGATACAAATGTAAAAATAAATTTATTCCTTAAATCAAAGATGTCAAACGGATTTATATGGATAGATAAAGGAGAAGTTGAAAAGAACATCAATTATTTGAATGAGGCCAAGAAACATTTTCCTAGAAATCGTTCTCCTAGAGATTTACATAAACCCCGAGAGCATGAAAACAGAAATGTAAATTCGTGTACACTTTTGTTGAATAAGAACAATTTATATTTAGTTAGTCATAAAGGAAAAAAGGCTATCCTGATTACTGATAATGCACATTTTCAAGACGGCAAGCTCAAATTAGGGGATAAAGTAATTGCAGACAAATTACCAAAGACGTCTAATAAAGATGCCATGATATGGAGTCTCTCTGCTGAGAATGCCACGAAATTCTTAGACATAGCGAATATAAACAACTTCGTTCAAGGTAGAAATTTGATTGATTTGACAACACCCGCAAAAGCATCACACGAACTTGGCACTAGTCACATCGTTCGAGATAGTAAGTCGTTAGAAGATTTGACAAAGTACAAACAACCATTACCCGAACGACTTACTAGTAACATTGCTCAAGGTAGAAATTCGTTAAGAAATTTGATTGATTTGACAACACACGCAAAAGCATCACACGAACCTGGCGCTAGTCACAGCATTCAAGATAGTAAGTCGTTAGAAGATTTGACAGGGTACACACAACTATTACCCGAACGAAGTACTAGTAACATTGCTCAAGGTAGAAATTCATTAAGCAATTTGATTGATTTGACAACACACGCAATAGCATCACACGAACTTAGTAGCAATACTCAAAGCAACACTGTTGGACACACTCAAAAGCGTCCTGCACCGCAACCTCCTCAAAAAGGTAGTAATGAAGCCCCATCTAGATAAAATGATTGTAGCATTCGGATTTATTGAATAAGAAGAACGAGTGATTTTTATTTGCTTTACTAGTTATGTGGTAGCCTTAAAGTGGGGAACATTAGTACAAAAAATTTTATTTCCATTATTATTTAATTTTTGCTATTTTTATGCTGAGCTATTTACTAGAAAATAGAATATTCTAACCGTGTTTAAGGACATCAAAGACAGTAGTAGCTACTATCTTTGATGTTTTTTTATTAGTTTTTGAATAGAATGATTCAACGAATGATCGTTCAAAAATATGTGATTACGTCTTGTATGTAGGTGAATAGACTATCTTCAGATAACAAAATTAGAATCACTGACCTTTTTGTTTTGTCATTTTGAAATAAAAGTTTTATTTTAGCTGAAGTGTAGATATAGAATGGAAAGCGGATAAAAGCTGTTTGTTTCAGTAATTACTTGAAAAACGCAAAGAAAACTAGTACGACTGTAAATAAACGAACTTTTATACAAGGCCATAAAAGGAGAGGGAATATGACGATGAGGAAAAGCGACAAATTATCACCAGAGGAACGATATTTATCTCTGGCATTTTCTGATGATCAAATCCAAGAACATAAACATTTAACACAGGAGAATGGGTTAAGGTTTCATCAGCAATTTGAGCAGAGAGACGAGAACGACTTTCATGAACAACTACACATGAAACTGCCCAAAAAATCGAAAAATACCGAGAAAAATCAGTTATTATATTATGATCATAAAGAGGAGAAGCTTTATAAGATCATTTCAAGCCAGGAAATTGTTAATAAAAAAAAGTCCTACTTAAATTGTCATGGAAAATTGATTACGAGTAACGTTAAATTTAGTGACGGTTCAACAAAACTAGTCATAGACAATAAACAACAGAATCAAGAAACAACCTTAATTAAATTTGGTCTGGACGAACTGTTTAATAGAAAAAAATCACGGTTTATATGGGTGACAACAGAAAAAGAAAATGAACTAATAAATATAGTTGGTTCTTTAAACGATAAAGACCAGGAACATCACCAAAATGATGGAGAGGTACAACATACTGATCACTCAAAACGTAAACTTCAGGAATGGCTGAGTAAAAATGAACCGGTAGTATATTATCCATTAGATGCTAAAAACAAGAGCGGTTATGACAAAGACGAGCCATTACTATATTTTGGGAACAATAACCTATATAAGGTTGACCATGAAAAGGGGCGGGCGACCTTAATTGCTGAAGGTGTGCAGGAAATTAATCGAAGTTTTGTATGGAACGATGTGGCACTTCTAAAAAATTTACCGAAAGAATGTGGGGAAAATCAAGCCGTAAGAGTCGATGAAAAATGTTTAGAATCGATTCGAAAGGTAGTTGATATAGTTAAAAGAAAACAAGTTTTGGAAAACAAACCAGAAAACAATCTCACACAAGGCTCTTTAGCTGCTAAAGCTACTAAAGCAAGAAATGCACAAACATCTCCTAGTTTGACTTTGACATCACTAAATTATACTAATATAGACAGATAAAAAACTAATGTTCCTCAATTATAGTATCTCTTTAAAAAATTAAGTTGAATTGTTGCACAATAATGATGCAAATGGATTCTTAAAATAGCATGAATGATTGCTATAAATCATAGTCTTATTTAACAGTCTATAACCCCATATAATCGTTCTTACACTTTAAAGGTATATTAATCAACTGATAAAACACTACTTTCTAGGATACATCTATCAATCATTGCTCTAACAAAATATGGATAGATAAATTCACATCAAAATCTATTTTTGGTGTGAATGATTTCTAGATAGCTTTAATTCTAAATGGTTTATGCATGCGTAGATATATAACTGATTAGTTGAACAAGAAAAGAATCGTTTTTATACTATCTGGTAAAAAGAAATAGAATAAATAGCAAGAAGAGAGGGTTTGTGGCTTTTTAAAGGAAGGAAATAAAAATTTTATATTTTAGTTTACATAATATATATTATACAAAGTAGATTCAAAGTGAATTAAACCCCCATCAAACCGAAATCAAACTAAAAAGATAAAAAAATGACTCTTTCGAACCATTGCAAAATTTTAAAATTATTTTGTATTATAAAATATCAATTAAATCGTGTTTGACAAGATTTAAACACGATTTAATTTTTTATCTGTCTATAAAGTCCATATCCATAATTTACAAAATTAGAAACAAAAACTCCACAATATTCACATGTGACATTCTCTACAATAAAACAATCATAATCTGGACAACACTTTTTTGATCTTTCCACAAAGAGATACATTTTTCCATACTACAATCACAATCTTTACATTTCAATTTCATACAAGTCACTCCTTACTAAAGATCATATCAACAGCGTTCTTATAATTCTCGATCATTTGTTTGTGTTGTTTTGTCATACGTTTACGTCCGTTAGCAATCAAACCAGCGACATAACAACCTGAATCATTCCAACACTCGTCTAAGACCGCTAATGATACCGATACTTGTTTTTCTACCCACTTTTTAGTTCTATAAAGCGACATTAGGAATTTCAATGAGAGATTTCTTTGATTTTGAACTGTACAATGAAGAATTATTAAACAAAATCCATCTGACAACTTTAATTTAGAGAATAAATCTAATTTGACAGTTTTACCGAAGAAATAATAAAAAGAGTAAAATAAAAAATAAAGAAAGAGCAACTAGACATACAGATTAGTCGCTCTTTCTTTATTTTTTATTGTTTATGTATGAATTCTATCTTTCTACGAAAGAACCTTCTGATTTTTCTTTGGAAGGGTTTTTATTGATTGCTTTATTTTGTTCGTTTTCGGAAAGTTTCTTGACTTTCCTCATAGCTCTGATTTCGTCAAATTTTTTTGATTGATTTTGTAATTTTTTAATGTTGTCGTCATGATCAGGTTGTATTGGAGCAGGTCCATTTATCCAAACACGTTGCGTTTCATTGAATAGAGAAAAAAATTTTACCCATGCTTTATTTTCTTTAGACAATTCTTCTTTTGGGCTTGAGTTATCTTGGGCAGACAGTCCGGCTAGTGCTATTTTAAGAGCGTCATTATATCGAAATTTTTTTTGAGAGGATAATATTTCTGAAACATCTGATCCTGCTTCTTTAATAAAGTTTTCGTAAATTTCTTGTCGATCTCTAAGGTACAGGCCTTTAAAGTCATTTTTGTTTAAATTTTTGTTAACTTCGTTCATTTCTTCAAGCAACATTATTAAACGTTGACTGTGTGGGTCATCTCCAAGCGATTCTATCTTGTTTAAGAAATCTAAGTATGTTTTTTTACTTCTAGAAAAAATATTTCTTGATACTATTGGACGATTCCCACCATTTTGTTGCAAAACTTGATTTATACGATCTTCGATATCTTGTTCGTTAACAGGATTTGTAGTTTGTGATTCTTGTTCGCTAACAGGATTTGTAGGTTGTAATTCTTTCATTTTTTTCTTCCTTTATTTTTATTTGTAATTATAAATAAGAAAAACCAATAATGGTGTTTCTTGTTTTCCCCTGAATTAGAAAAATTAACATAAAATTAAATCCCTGCCGATCTAAATGAAACAAAAAATGTATCGTATTTCTGATATAGCATTTCTCTATTATACACTGTAGGGATCAGTGCACCACTATTATACAAGTAGCGAGTCACTAAAAATTGATTACATTGTATACATTATGCCAAGTAGATCCTTAACATAATAAAAATTCACTCTGTTGTTCGTCCACGTTCTGTCTTTTTTGAGAATCATTTTCATCTATAATTTTTTCATACTCGTGTTTTCCAGAAATATGCCTATCGCAGCTCTATGTAATATCCCCTCATATAAAATCAAATATACATGATCAACGTGATACAGATCCGGCCTACGCCCTTCAAGTGCGTTTAGTTGATTCATACGGCGCTGATGACGTTTAAATTTAAATCATCTCCTTAAATTTTTACATTATTTTTTCAATTGTTTATCTCATCAACCGACCATGCAGGTTACCTATTGATATTATAAGAAGTCTGTGAAACGGGAGAAGCTATATTGGTGTCAGATCCAGTAGTTTTATCAATATTGTGTCTTGTCTCGGGCGTGACATTTGTAATAATGCCTGCTCGTCCATTCAAATGATACAGAGATTTATTTATCATAACGGACTGAGAATTCCCACTGCTCAAGATATTGTCAGTCTCTACCCCATTTGCTGAATTTTGTACACTCTTTCTTTCCGCTGATTTGCGGATAAGTTCATTTAAAAAAGACTTGTAATGGCTGTTAGTTTGCGGATTAGGTTGTGTTTTTTCAGAGTATCTCTCTGTGGTGCCCCATCCCGTATTTTCATCCATGTCTAACTTATTCTTTTTAAGGGACTCCCCTATATTATTTATCGGTTTCTGTTTAACTCTTCCTTCAGGCAAGCCTACTAGCTCTGCATCTATCATCTTCGATTGATCTTTGTCTAAAGTATTTTTCTGCCCATCAGATACGCTTCTTAACTCCTGAGAATTCTGCTTTTCCATATACTATCTCCTTTCATTTATTTAGTAATTTTACCAGTCATCTTTTATTCTTTTTAAGCTGATCACGCTCTAAATCAATCACCTCCTTCATTTTTTTGTTGTTTCAAATGCATTTCCCGAAAACTTTACCTAATATGCTACCATTTTATTACAATTCACTTTCTACTAGAGAATTATTTTTTCTAAAACAAAAATAAAAAGGACAACGAGCAAAACACTCATTCTCCTTTTTTTCATTCAATTATCTCACGGTGTTTAATACGTTTCTTAAATCATTGACAGACTGTTTAAACATTTCTTCTTCTGGTGTAATTGATAATTCAATGACTTCTCTTCTATATATTATGCTAAGTAGTTTCTTTTTTTCTTATTTATGTATGAAGTCTATCTTTCAGCTCTAGGTGGCAAAACAGGTGGTCTATCCATATTAGGGGTAGAACGCGGCGATGGAACAGGTGGTTTTGAGCCTCCCATAGTGCTATCTTTTATTTGTTCAAATGCCCGAGATGGACTAGTGGGCTGTCTATCCATATTAGGGGTAGAACGCGGCGATGGAACAGGTGGTTTTGAGCCTCCCATAGTGCTATCTTTTATTTGTTCAAATGCCCGAGATGGACTAGTGGGCTGTCTATCCATATTAGGGGTAGAACGCGGCAATGGAGCAGGTGGTTTTGGGACTCCCATAGCGCTATCTTTTATTTGTTCAAACGCCCGAGGTGGTAAAGTTGGAGCTGGCTTCATATTTCGAAGTACACTACTTCGAAACGGCGAAGGTGGAACTGGTGAAGGTGGAGCTGGCTCCATATCCTGATGTAGTGAAGCAGGTACTCCTTGTTTAGACTGTGCATTTTTCTTTTTTATTGTTGGATCTTCTGTATAGATATTTTCTCTTGGCATTAAATTTCTTCCTTTCCTCTTTATGTCTTAAATTATAAACAAACTATATATTATCCAACTCACCTCTTTTCATCTTCAATCTAATTTTTAAGAAGCTCTCACCTATTACCTATAGTACTTATTACCTCATTTACTTGATTTTTCACCCTTTTCATAATCTGTGCGTTCTTTTCTCCCATAGTTCCTCCTAATTGCATTTCAGGCCTCTCTCTACCCTGTCTGGATGTTACTTCCCGGGAATGCTCAGCAGATTGTCCTTTAGCCATAGGTAATAGGTCACTCATGGAATTCTGACTGCGAAAATGCTCATTTTTTACTATCTCGGACGTGATATTTTTAAAAATTCCTGCTTGTCCATTCATTTTATTTGTGGCTACATTTTTACTTCTATCTATTTTTTTATTGAATTTCTGAGCTGGCTTCTTACTTCGAAGCGATAAAGGTGGAGCTGGATCCATATCCTGATGTAGCGAAGCAGGTGCTCCTTGTGTTGGAAGCAGATGTTCATAAGAATGTGACGATGTTGTTGATGGCTTTATAAGCTCACTCAAAAAAGCTTTAAACTGCTCTGGAGTTTTGTACACAGGCTGAACTCTTTTTCCTGGAGTTACTGAAATCTGGTTGACATCCGCTTTAGGCAAACCTACTAATTTTACATACATCATCTCTGATTGATCTTTTTGTTGCCTATCAGATACGGTTTGCTCTGTATGTATAGAGTGAATATCTTGTTGAACTGCAGATTCTTCTAATCCGCTTCTTGACTCCTGAGTATTCTGCTTTTCCATATACTATCTCCTTTCGTTTATTTAGTAATTTTACCAGTCATCTTTTATTCTTTTTAAGCTGATTATGCTCTAAATCAATTACCTCTTTCATTTTTTTATTGTTGTTTCAAATGCATTTCCCAAAAAAGTTACCTAATATGCTACCATTTTATTACAATTCACTTTCTACTAGAGAATTATTTTTTCTAAAACAAAAATAAAAAGGAAAACGAGCAAAACGCTCATTCTCCTTTTTATTTTCATTCAATTATCTCACGGTGTTTAATACGTTTCTTAATTCATTGACAGATTGTTTAAACATTTGTTCTTCTTCTGGTGTAATTGATAATTCAATAACTTCTCTTACACCCTTTTCATCAACGATGGATGGAACACCTGTAAAGATATCTTTCACTCCATATTGACCAGATAAATAAGCAGAAACTGGTAATACAGCTTGTTCATTGTTTAATACAGCCTTGACAATTCGTGCTGTACTCATACCAATTCCATAATAAGTCGCTTTTTTTCGATCGATGATTTCATAGGCAGCATTTTTAACTTTATCAGCAATGATATCTAAGTCCTTTTCGTCGATTCGATGATCTTTTTCGACAAATTCCATGATTGGTTTTCCGCCAACTGTTGTATGGGACCAAGCTGCTACTTCAGAATCGCCGTGTTCACCTAAAATATAGCCGTGAACGCTACGAGGATCGACAGAAAGTTTCAAGGCAATTTCTTTTCTAAAACGAGTTGTATCTAATGTTGTTCCTGTTCCGATTACTCGAGAAGAAGGTAACCCTGATTCTTTCCACGCAATGCAAGTCAAAATATCTACTGGATTAGAAGCAACAACTAATATTCCGTTGAATCCTGCTCCCATGATTTGTCGAACAATATCCTTCATAATTCCAGCATTTGTTTTCACTAAATCTAAACGAGTTTGTCCTGGTTTTTGGTTGATACCTGCTGTGATTACTACTAAATCGGCATCGCTGCATTCGCTATAATCACCTGACCAAACAGCAACATTCTCTTCACCCCATGCCATACCATCTAAAAGGTCTAAAGCTTCCCCTTCCGCTTTTTCTTGGTTGACATCGATCAAGACTAATTCATTCGCAATTCCTTGATTGATCATGGCATAAGCAATACTTGTTCCCACAAAGCCTGTTCCAACGATCACTACTTTTCTACTGGTTTTTCTCATGTTGATACACGCTCCTTTTCATCTCATATGTTATTTTCATGAAAATTATAGTTCGAATACAAACATTTTTCAATATAATGATATTTATAGTTACTATAATATTTATTTATAGTTATAACAAAAAAACAGATTATTAGTAAACTAACAATCTGTTCAAAGTAAAATAAGATCTATTTCATTCGTTTATATTGGCTTTGCTTAGAAGCACCTTTTGAAGATGCACTTTTATTTGCAGGCTTATCGGACATTTTTTTACTTAATAACAACATCAAAATAACAAATAGAACGGCTCCACCTAAGAACAAATACATATAATCTGATAAATAAGTCGTGAATAGACTTATGAAATCGGTTTGTCCAAGCACACTCGAATTGATTAACTGTAACCCAAAATTTTCCATATATTACCTCCTAATGTTTAGCTGAGAAAAAATTATTCTCATAAATAAAGCATAATACAAAGAAGGTAAGCGCAGACACCATTTTTTTCTAAAATCGGAAAAATAGTTTTTGGATAATAAAAGACAGCGTAAAAGCTGTCTTTTTCATAGGATCACTAGCAACTGACAAATCTATTTTTTAGTATCTTTTTTAGATGTCAATTCTTCAAATTTTTCTTTTACTTCTTCCGCTAATTTTTCCACTTCTTTTTCAAAAGCATTCGGTTTCTTTGGTTCTTCCTCTTCAACCGAATTAGAACCAGATAAAGCGACATCTTTGGCTTCGCCAGAGTTTGTGCCAGATAACGATTCTTGTTTGTTTTCTGTTTCACCAGAATTTGTCCCTGCTAATGCTACTTCATCATCGGTTTTAGGCGCCATCGAACCTCTTAAACGTTTGCCTTTTTCGCCGTTATAATTTGTCATGAGAATTCCTCCTTACAGTTATTTATTTTATAGTACATAAGAACAAAATAACTGTCAAAACATGAGGTGTCCTCCCCATCATATTTTAATGGTTTTGTTTTTTTGTTTCTCATCAATCTTTGCTTAATCCTTCAGAATAATCATAAACAGCGAATGGCTTATTTGTTTGCTTGCGCTTCTTTTTCCTGGATCTCTTTGATCCCTGTTTCTAAAATGTTCATTTGTAGAAGTGTTTCTTCGTCTTTCACTACTTTTTCGGCTCCGTTTATGAGCGTTTCATAGACGCCCTCATAGACCCGACTATAGTCCCCTACTTCAGAAATCACTTTTTCCTCATGATAGTATCCGTTTTGGTCCATATAGGTAAGTGTGCCGTAGTGTTCTGGTAAATCAATACCAAAATCTTGATGGTCTGGGAAATAAAATAGTTTAAGATGCTCTTCTTGTCGATCTTTTGTCTGTTTTACAAACATCCCTTTCTTCCCATAAACCACAAAGCTTGGGCGTTCCTTAATACGAAAATAGCTTGATTTGACAGAGATTTTCATTGTTCCATAATAAAAATCTAAATCGAAATAATCATTCATTCGTCCCGTTCCTAATAATTGGCGCACATCATAGTGGATGTCATCTGGTTCGCCAAAGTAAGAAATTACTTGATCTACTGTGTGACAAGCATGACCATAGAGATAACTATTGACTGTTGAAAATTCCGTTGCCGATTCAGGAACTTCAGGTCTGAAATAATCATAATGCATCTCAATTTCTAAAATATCGCCTAATTTTCCACTTTCTAACACTTTTTGTACGGTCAAGAAATCAGAATCAAAACGACGATTTTGATAACACTGGATAAATAAATCTTTTTGCTTCGCTAGCTCAAATAACTCTTTCGCTTCTGCAGAAGTTTCAGCAAACGGTTTTTCAACCAGGACATTTTTTCCATGCTCTAATGCTAATTTAGCATATTCATAATGAAATTGGCTCGGAGTCGTAATGACAACTAGTTGGATTTCTGGATCGTTCCATAGATCTTCCAATTGATTGGTGTAATGGATATCCTCAAATGTTTCCCAAGTGGGTTCTGAACGTGAAAAGATCGTTTTGATTTTGATCTTATCTTTTAGTTTTCGTGAAAAAGGTAAATGATAGCGGTTGGTACTTTTTCCATTTCCTAGATAGGCAATTGTTAACATACGTTTTCCTCCAATTTTTGTTTTTAACTACTATCAGTATAAATGACCGGTCCCTTTAAAAGTTAATTTGAGCGCAGTTAGAAAAAAATGTTCAAGAAAGTGATCTTTTTAAGTGAATAATCGACAGGTATGTTTAACCTACACAAAAAATAGTAGTCAAAAAGAGGGATATTCAGTAAGATGGATGAGGAAGGTGAGCATATGTTAATCGAAGACCAATTGATACGACAAGAAGCATTTACAACAACAGAAAAAAGAATTGCTGATTATCTCAAAGCAAACAGAGAAACAGCTGTTTATATGACGATCGAGGAATTGGCAAAAGCGACGTATACTTCGCATTCAGCCATTATTCGCTTATGTAAAAAATTGGGTTTTTCTGGTTTTAGAGAATTTCGTTTTGAATTTGGTCGTGAAGTACATCAGATGAAAGCCCAGTTCAATCAAATCATTGATCCAAACTTTCCTTTTACTGATAAAGATGATAGTCAATCGATCGCTAAAAAAATGGCCGATTTGTCGATCCAATCTATCAAAAAAGCACAGCTTCAATTGGAGAAACAGTCAATTGATGCGATTGCCACAGCATTGAATCAAGCGAATCGCATGTTTATTTTTGCCAAAGGGGATTCTCAAATCACAGCACGTAAATTTCAAAATAAACTAATCAAGATCAATAAATTTTTGATATTAGCTGAAGAGTATAGTGATTCTTCTTGGAATGCAGCTAATTTAACGGAAAAGGATTGTGCCATCTTTCTAACTTATAGTGGAAGGATTCACCATTATGAAAAAATTATGATGCATTTAAACCATGTGGGTGCTAAAACTGTATTGATCACTGGAAATGAACATTCAGAAATGGCAAAACAAGCAACGATGAAACTCATCGTTACGCAAGATGAATTAGATTTTGCTAAAGTGGCAACATTTTCCTCACAAATTGCCTTCGACTATGTTTTAAACACTCTTTATTCCGTGATGTATGCACAAAACTATCAAGAAAACATCCAGAATCTCAAACAAAAACAAGACTTGATCCAAAAAGGTTTGTTGAAGGAATATCGCCATTAGAAAACAGTTGTTTATTACCGTATGTCAAAGCCAATAGAGCGCGCTTCATTCTTTTTGTCATGATAAAACTTGAAACTAAAAATCTACAGACCGAGTACTGCAAAGATTGAGGTACTCGGTCTGTAGATTATTTTTGTTCTTTTTGCTGGATACATTGTGCAATCAAAGCACCTAGCAAGTGATAGCCTAACTTCGAAGGATGCAACCCATCGTCTTGCAAGTAAAGTGTTGGGTCCTCAAAAGATTTTTCATAATGATAAAAATCAATAAAACTTACTTTGTTCTTATCTGCTACTTCTTTTGCGATCTGAGTATACTCTACTAAGATCTCAGGAATTGTTTGGGTTTTGATCTTTTCATCAACGTAACTAGGCCCTATCAAAATCACTTGGCTATGTTTAAAAAAGTTGATCAATTGTTCCAAGTTTTTTCGATAGGTTTCTTGGTTATCTCTTTGATTGATTGCATCATTAACGCCAACATTAAGAACGACGTAGTCAGCTGTACGTTCATCTTGGGGAAGTTGAGACAATCGTTCAAGGCTGCTTGTCGTTGAATCGCCTCTTTTTCCTAAGTTAATGATCTTAAAATCAGCTTGTCCTAAAGCATTTAAGGTCGCTGATAACGCATGGTCCAATGCATGGACGACCTCCCCCTGGTACAATCCAGCAGCAATGCTATCACCAAATAGTATAATTTTCTTCATCTGTGTCATCCCTTTTCTTTTCTTACAATAAAAATTCTATCACGGAGAATCAAAAAGGAAAAATCGTTGCTCTCAACTATAAGAACTTTCTATCGAAGGTTTTTATTTGGTTATCGATGATGACACAAAGAAGTATCGAAGTGTTTTTCTGAATACGGACACTACTTACCAGTTAAAAAGAAACGGCTAACAAATGAATCGAGTGGATTCAAGATTCACTTCGTTCGGTTTTCAAACCTCTTTGCAGCCATTTTACCTTGTAACGATAATCTTGCAACAACTCATCAGTAGTCCAGTCATTCGCAATGTAATCCGTCAAAGAATTGATCACAAGATCCATGACGAAATATAAAAAGCTAATCGCTTCTTCTTCCGAAGTAATGTAAAAGCCATTTGCCTTCAGTAACTTAAACCATTCCTTTAATCTTCCTGATCCAGCAGAAGGCTTGGTTCTTTGGTGATTGGTAAAATCATCACTTCTCGTTAAAAAGCGGATGGCCTGCCAATAACTACTTTTTTGTTCCAGTTCACTACACCACGCAAGGTAATTTTCAATTCCTTGAAAAAAGTCTTGCTTGTTTTGACTGATATATTTCAGAATATCTCGATGGATTTGAATCGAATAATACTGGATCGTGTAGGTATAGGCATCTTCCAAGTCTTCGAAGTACTTATAAAAGGCCCCTCTTGACATAGCCATATCTTCGACAATATCTGCAACTTTTACTTGGCTAATATGTCGAGCTGAAAAATTTTCAAGTAAAATTTCAATAAGCCGTTGTTTCTTCTCATTCGGCAGATTAAGAAATGTCGATTTAGGCATCCCACCCCTCCGTTTCTTCGATCAATTCACCATCTTTCATTCGGTAGACACGATCGCTCCATTTGATCATCCGAGCATCATGTGTAACCATGACTGTTGCTTTTTGTTTTTCATGTGCTTCTTTGACAAGTAACTTGACTACTTCAAAGGCATGATCTGTATCTAAGCTAGCGGTAGGCTCATCTGCTAAGATCAAACTAGGGTCATTGAACAACGCACGAGCAATCGCTACACGTTGTCTTTCCCCACCAGATAAATCTCGAGGATAGCTTTCTTTTAGATCATAAATATCTAATGATTTCAATAAGTCATCAATGACGGTTTCGTTTTGTTTCTGATGGCTGACTCGATCAACTAAATAAAATTGTTCTTTGACCTTTAAAAATGGAATCAAATTAGAACTTTGTAAAATAAACCCAATTTCTTTAAAACGTAAATCGGCTCTTTTTTTCTCAGATAAATCGGAAAAAGACTGACCATTAATGGCGATTTCTCCAGAAGTAGGTGTTTGTAGCCCACCGGAAATGGTTAAGAAAGTACTCTTTCCTGAACCAGAGGGACCGATGATGCTGACAAATTCTCCTTGTTTGACATTAAAATTAATTCCTTTTAGTGCAGTCACTTCGGTATGTCCACTACCAAAAGTCTTGACGATATTTTTCATCGTTAAAATATTCTTCATTTTTTACCCTCCTATGGCGGTGATTGGGTCCACTTTTGTGATCGTGCGTATTGAGAAGACGCCGCCTACAACTGCTACAACGAGTAAGACCCCACTATATAGCAACCATTGTGTCCAAAAAATAGCGAATGGCATCGCACTTGGTAAAAACAAGCTAGTTAGATAAGCAGCTAGAACTGCTAAGGCGACACCAATGACTCCAATAACAAATGACTGTGCAATCAACGATTTAGCAATAAATGAATTGCGAATCCCTTGAGCTTTCATTACGCCAAAGATCGCCGTTTTTTGTAAAGTGATGACATACATAAAAATGCCAACTACTGCTGCTACGACAAGAAACAAGAAGTAAACCATTGCATTTAGTGTCATATTTTGTGCAGAATAACCTGGAAGACTTTCAATAAAATCAGGAATCGTCAGTTTTTGTAAATCTTTTGATGCGCCATCTTTATCAATTGCAGCTGATTGTTTGGTCACGATCGCATTGATCGGCTTTTTGTCATCTGAAGCAAACGGTTGGGCTCCATATTTTAATTGTGTCCAAGTTTCTAGATCTGTATAGATGACTGGTGAGACCGTATAATAAGTGGCAGGAAAAATTCCAACGATCGTAAATGCTTGGTCATCGCTACCGATTTTGATTTGATCTCCCAACTTATATTGATCTTGTGCCAGATTTTGGGAGATAATTATTTCATTTTTCTTATCAAACATCCGACCATCTGTGATTTTAGGTAATAAAAAGGCATCGTTAGTCGTACCAAAGACTGTCACATTTTCTTTGTTTTTGCCCTTGATTGCTCCACTGAACAAGCCAATTGGGGCTTTATCTTTTGCATCTACTTGATTAAGATCGCCTCTTGTCAATTGAGATGCTGCAAACACTTGATTAGCATCTTCGGACAAAACGATTTCTTGAGCACCCCAATCATCAATCGCTTTTTTAAATTCTTCTGCTAATCCACTTGCTAGACCTGATAGCATGAAAACGACATAAGCAATCAAGAACATGATACCGATAATGAGTCCGTATCGTAGTTTTGCGTATTTCATTTCTTTCATTGCTAAAAACATTACTTTCCCTCCTACATTTTTCTTTTTCGATAGTGACATTTTGTCACTGTAGAAAAGTATAGCGCAACAGTGACAAAATGTCACTCAACAAAACTCATAAAACAATTCGTTCATACTACAAGATAATTGTCTTTCTGTTTATTGGTTACAGTTTTTCTTATAGTTGGCGATGTTACTATATATATGAATCATGAGCAAATAAACGTTGGTATAAATAGATATCAGTAAAAGTAAATAGAAGAAAAACGAAAAATAAGCTACAATAATAAAATAGAACACCAGTTTGAACAAAAAGGAGGTTCTTTTATGGATCAAAAAACACGAAAACACATTCAAGAAAAGTTAAAACAACGCATCGCACAGCTTCCTCCTATTTTCCAAGAATTTTTAAAAGAAAATCAAAAAAAGCTTTCATTAAGCAGTCGTTATGAATATGCAAAAGATTTTCATTTATTCACGGATTATCTTCACGAAGCTTTAGATCAAGAGATCACAGATGAAGTTATTCTTCATCTTGAAAAACAAGACTATTTAAATTTTTTAGATAAAGTCTATCAGCATACTCGTTCGTTTCAGACCACAGCTGATCAACAAACAAACCAGTTATTTAAAAATAGCTATTATGGTCTTTCACGAAAACAATATTCGTTAAATCATTTTCTACGATTTTTGTATCAAAAAGGATTATTGACTGAAGAAATATCTCTATTAGGAAAAACGCTTCCTGAAACTACTGCTGCAGCGCCTCGATTCATAGACGCCTCTTTGTTTCAAGACTTTGAGCATCTGTTTATTCCTATGAATGGCTTTAACTCTTCACGAGAAGCACGCTTTGAAATAAGGAACCGACCAAGAAATTTAGCGATTGCAGCTATTCTTTTATATTGCGGGTTAAAGATCCATGAAGTCGTTGAATTAAAAAGAAAAGATATTGACTTAAATAAACAAATCATTCATCTTAGCCGTAAAAAAAATCGTCTTAATCAGTCGCCAATTCCCAATGAAGCACTGCCATTCATTAAAAACTATTTAGCAATAACTGATACTGGGACAGGACCTGATTCTTTTGCTTTTCGTTCATCTCATGACCAGCAAATCTCTCCACGGACGATTCGCCAAATACTAAGTAAAATCACTGTATATAAAAATATTTCGCCAGAATTATGTCGTAAAACTTACGGGTACTACGTTTCCCTTTATTTTGATGATCTGGATATCGTCAATTTCCTTTATGGTAATCGTTATATCAATGAACATTCATTTGAAGAAGTCCATCAAAAGATGTTAGAGTTCTCTTACAAGGAAATAACAAGTAACAAAAAATGAAATAACGAAATATAATTCATTTTTTCACAAAGAAAGCTGTTTTTTATTCAAGGTTTGTGCTAAGATTATAGCTGAATTTGCAAAGTAAATGATTTAATTCACAAATTTTTCTTACTTTGCTTACCAACTTGTTTATTAAATGAAATCGGAGTGTGACTTATGGAAACAATCGCTTATTCCCCACTAAATCTTTTTTCTAATTTTCAAGAAGCAGCGAATGCTACACCAGATGTACCAATCATCTTTGACCAACCCTTAGCAGCTTTTCCGGAACTTGGTTTTAAAAGCACTTACAAAGATACCTGTCAACTCGTTTTGACTCGTGCCTATCAATTAGCTCATTTGGGTGTCGGACTTGGTGATAAGGTCATGATCTACAAAAGTTCAGCTTTTGATACTTATTTATTAGCTGTAGCAACAGCTTATCTTGGGGCGGTACCAGCAATGATCTCTTATCACTTCCCTACCCCCACTTTAGAAGTCTTTGTCGACCGTTTAGAAGATCCATTTATCCTTTTTGATGATGAAACGGCTGAACGAGTGGCTGGCATTTCAAATGGATCAAAAGAAAAACAAATTGCTGTTTCTAAACTATTGACTCAATCAGCAGAACCAGTGGCACAAAATCAATTGGGGAACGATGAAATTTCTTATATGACCCATACTTCAGGAACAACAGGTATTCCTAAATTGATTTGTCATTCTGCTCATTCAATGGGCTGGCGCACCAAATGGCAAAAAACTGTCTTTACTAAGATCGCAGAGAAAAAACTTGTGGCTTTCCATATCTCTCCTGTTCATTCTCGCTTCAATATTGGTATTTCTTCGTTAATGGCGATGGGCTTTCCAATGATGCCGTTAGCGGATGCTCAAGGGGAAAACGTTGTGGCCATGTTAAAAGAAAATCCACCGATTGCACTTGAAACACATCCAAACAACTTTGTTCAGTGGAGCTTTACAGCGAAAGAATATCCAGAAGCTTTTGCTGGTATTCGTTATTACCATTCCACTTTTGATGCGATCAACAACTCTACTATGGAAACATTCTTACGGACTTCTCCTAATCAAGAAGCTGTTTTCTTACAAGTTTATGGCCAAAGCGAATGCGGACCGATGATTTTAAAAGCTCATACATTAGAGAGTTTAAAAACGAGTAATGCGAGAGACATGGGTGTGGGACTTGGCGACTTAACCAAAGCGCGGATCGCAGATGAAAATGGGAACGTCTTACCTGCTAATACAGATGGACACATCCATTTATTATCAAAAGGTCGTGCATTAACTTATTATAAAGAAGATGCTCGTTTCCAAGAAAATGTTTATGGTGCTTGGTGGGACAGCGGTGATTACGGCAGCATGGATGAACAGGGGCATTTGTTCTTAAAGGATCGTCAAGTGGATTTGATCGATACAATCAATAGCAATTTAGCGATCGAAGATTTCTTGTTAGACTCATTAGAATTTCTATCGGAAGTGGTCATCGTTCGTGATAAAAACAATGCACCACAACCATTGATCGCTCTTGCTCCTAATCACGAAATGGATTGGGATCGTTGGTGGAAACAAGTGCATGAGTTACCTCGATTGAATACGCCAATTATCAGAGATTATGAAGATATCCCACGGACTGCAACGATGAAAGTCCGTCGACTACAAATTGAAAAAGAATTAAAAGCATAATAAAAAGAACACTGACGTTATCCTCTTACCTAGCAGGTATAACGTCAGTGTTCTCTTTTGTTTAACCATTTTTCAGTTGTTAAAATTGTAGGAATGACAAAAAAAGATTCAATTTATTGATAATGATATCTAATGAAGTTGTTCATTTGAGTATGCATAGCTTATGTTTTCTTCTAGCTGTTAAGTTGCCAACAATACAGTGTACTTGTTTCATTCAGATGATAGATAAATTTTGGTGATCTAAAGACTACGCAAAATTGGATGACATAAAAATATGCCAATTGGCTGTTTTCTTTTCTAACAACTTTCGTTATACTCTTTTCGTGGAGGGAAAACAATGAGAAAAATACTTACAATTGGTGGTTCTGACCCTTTTGCCGGTGGAGGAATTCAATCCGATTTGAAAACTTTTGAGAATTTTCAACTTTTTGGAATGAGCGCGCTCACCTGTGTAGGCATGTTAGACGAAAACAACGCATTCCTCTTAGAAAATCTACCTGCTAAGTGGTTGGAACAGCAACTTGCTTCGATCCAGAAGATGACAGACTTAGCGGGTATCAAAATTGGCTTATTGCATTCTCTTGAAGCAATCATGATCGTCCGAGATTTTTTAAAAAAGCACCCTCAAATCCCAATCGTTCTTGATCCGGTTTTAGCTTTTAAAGAAACTACTTCATTAGCGAATCAACAGTATATTGAGTGCTTAGTGAAAGAACTCTTCCCCCTTGTTGATCTTGTCACGCCCAATCTTAAAGAAGCGGCTCTCCTTTCTGGAAAGAAAAAAATTTCAAGCATCAATGAAGTGATAGAGACAACCAAATTTATTCATACTTTAGGAAGCAAAGCGGTCGTTGTTAAAGGTGGCTCTGGGATCCATGGCGATGAAGCAATCGATGTTTTGTATAGTCATGACGGACTAACCACTTTTACAATGGAAAAATTAACACGATCAACGGTGAATGGCGCAGGATGTACCTTTTCTTCTGCTATTACAGCGAATCTCGTCCATGGCTATACGCTCCCACAAGCCATTCAACGAAGTAAAACTTACGTTTATCAATGTATTTTAAACGGTGTTGAAATGAATGATCAAACAGGCAGTGTCTGGTCTGGCGGTAACATCAAAGGAGGGATTTAATCGTTGAATACGAAACGAATAACAATATATGCCATGCTGATCGCTTTAACAGTAGCATTATCTTTAACAATTTTAGTTCCAATACCAGCAACTAACGGCTTTGTCACGCTCTGCGAAGCTGGCATCTACACCACTGCTTTATTATTTGGTCCATTTGGTGGGTTCGTTGTCGGTGCCTCAAGTGGTTTATTCATCGATTTACTGTCAGGTTATCCGCAATGGGCCCTTTTTTCATTATTGATCCATGGTTTGCAAGGATTGGTCAGTGGCTATTTTGCCGAAAAAACAAGCAAAGGTCGATTTGTCGGTCTTTTTATCGGTAGTTGTCTGATGATTAGTGGCTATTTTTTAGCTGGTTGGTTTTTATATGATTGGCCTGCGGGGGTAGCTTCTATTCCTGGAAATATTTTTCAAAATATTGTAGGGGTTGGATTGGCTTTACCACTCACTCAAGCTCTAAAACGAACAAGAGTACAAAAAGAAAGTAAGTAATGAAAGGAAGAATAAAATGAGCATCACAGAAGAATCTTTAAAACAAGAATTAACCAAAATGGTCAACGAGGTATTAGCAGAAGCAAATTTAAAATCTGGCGATTTATTTGTATTAGGATGTAGTACCAGTGAAGTGGTCGGTGGACAAATTGGTAAAAACTCAAGTGCTCCAGTTGGACAGTGGATTATCCAAACGATTAGAGAAATATTACAACCTTTAGGAGTCGCTTTAGCTGTTCAAGGATGTGAACACATTAATCGAGCCCTTGTCGTCGAACGCTCCGTAGCAGAGCATAAACAATTTGAAATTGTTTCTGTTGTACCAGCCTTACACGCTGGTGGCGCTTGTTCAGTAGCAGCGTTTGACCAATTCGATGATCCAGTAGAAGTGGAACATGTGGTAGCGCAAGCTGGGATCGATATCGGTGATACTTCCATCGGTATGCATGTCAAACACGTTCAAGTACCTGTTCGACCAAGCAGTCAAACATTAGGAGCCGCGCATGTTACAGCTCTGCGTTCACGTCCAAAATACATTGGTGGTCCGCGAGCTGAGTATGAAGTGATTTAAAAGAATCAATTAACTGATAACCTACCTAATATTTATGTAAATGTTATTCTTTATTATAAAATATTCACTTATTATCTAATTTCTATAAAGGTACAGTCACCCAACTTCATACAGTATGTCAAAAAAGTTTGCCTTGGACTTCATTAGAAAGCTCAAGACAAACTTTTTTTAGTTTCTTTTTTTACTGTTTACAAATAATTTCGCTTCATAAGGATCAAGCTTACCCACTCGTTCAAATACACGTTCTTCTTGATTCGTGAGAAGTAATTCCCAAGGAACATCAACTTCATTCGGTAATGAATATTCCGCTACTTCACTCGTAAGATTGACCATAATCAGATAGTTTTTATCGGTAAATGATCGTTCATAAACATAGAGTTGGTCGTGTTCAGCGAGATATTCTTTGAATGAACCATAGATCAATCCTTGATTTTCACGACGGATGCGGATCATTTGTTTGTAGAAAGATAAGATCGACGAAGGATCATTTTCTTGTTCTTCTACGTTAAGTGTATGATAGTTGGGATTTACCATCAGCCAAGGTTCGTTTGTTGAGAATCCGGCATATTTTTCTGATCCCCACTGCATAGGTGTTCGGCTATTGTCTCTTGTTGTATCAGCAACGATATCTATAGCTTCCTCAGGAGATTTTCCTTCTTCTAGCAATTGGTTATAAAGACGTCTTGAATCGACGGCATCGATTTGTTCGATGGCAGTAAACGGCATATTCGTCATACCGATTTCTTGTCCTTGATAAATAAATGGCGTGCCTTGCAGGAAAAAGTACATCATTGCGACTGCTTTTGCTGATTTTTGCCAATAATGTTCAGGATCACCAAAAACAGAAACTGAACGAGGTGTATCATGATTTTCCATATAAAGTGCATTCCAACCCTTACCGTCTAAAGCGGTTTGCCAGGCACTTAACGCTCTTTTTAAATTGATAACATCAAGTTTCCCTTCTTTTTCGTGCTTCCAAATCGAGATATGGTCAAATTCAAAGATCATGTCAAAATACCCATCAGCGCCGACCCATTCTGGACCTTCTTCAGCCGACACCCCGCTAGCTTCGCCAACAGTCATAATGTCGTAGTCATCAAAAACATCTTTTAATTCATTTAAATGTTCATCGATCCCGGAAACATTTTGAAAAGGAGAAAAGGGGTTTTCAGTTGCATTAACAGAATATTCATCTTTTTTCACATGGGAAATCGCATCTAAACGAAACCCATCGATTCCTTTATCTAACCACCAGCGAATCATAGAAAAAAGTTCATTTTTTAATTTCTCGCTTTCCCAATTCAAATCAGGCTGCTCTTTAGCAAAGACATGCAGATAATATTGTTTTGTTTGTTCATCATATGCCCAAGCTGAGCCACCAAAAATCGATTGCCAGTCATTCGGAGCGTTTTCAGGTGTTCCATCTACCCAGATATAGTAATCTCGGTAAGGATTATCCAGTGACTTCTTTGATTCAATAAACCACTCGTGTTGATCAGATGTATGATTGATTACTAGATCCATAATGATTTTGATTCCTTGTAGATGTGCTTCTGCCAGTAATTGATCAAATTCGGCCATTGTTCCAAATTTTTCTAGAATATTTTGGTAGTCACTAATATCGTAACCGTTATCAATAAAAGGTGAAGAATAAACTGGATTGATCCAAATAAAATCAATCCCTAATTGTTTTAAATAAGAAAGCTTTTCACGAATCCCATTGAGATCCCCAATGCCGTCTCCATTACTATCCATAAAACTGGCAGGATAAATCTGATATCCGACCGCTTCTTTCCACCAAGCTTTTGTTTGAGTCATTGTTTTCTTCCCTTCTCTTTTTCTCTATTATAAAACAATGCCACTATTTTTTGTTGATGTTACCGATAACATCGTTTTCTCTTTAACAGTTTCCTTTTTGTTTCGTTATCAGGTTTGCAGAATGTCAGGATTTAACAGTCGATTAACGATCAAAAAGAGTCTGATAGATAAACTAAATGGTGTTTAACCATTCGCTACAATGCGTTCATAACCTCTTCCCGTTGTTCCAACAGTCACTCTAACAAAAAAACAAGCCGGAAAATCCAAAAATAGGAACTATTTTCGAATTCTTCGGCTTGTTCACAGAGCTAGACACTTCTGTCACAATCTCTCTTAGTCGATGAATGGACTTATACGTGACTCCAGCTATTTTCAGCTATTTACAAATAGCGAGCAATCAATTGGATCAATTGCTGTGGTAACTCGTTGATGTCTGTCATATCAATGAAACGATTTTCCCCATATATCTCTTTGATTTCTTTTTGATCCTGTCCAATCGCAGCAGCCACAAAGATGACTCCTTGACGGTCATATTCAGACAGAACGCTTTGGATATCTTCCCTTGCCTTCTTCCCAGTATAGTCTGGCAAAGCTTTAGGCTGGCCATCACTAATCGAGATCAGCAATTTAGTCGTGGCAACTTCTTGGCTTAGTTTGTTAGCAATTAGTCTCAAACTGGCACCATCACGATTGTTTTGTCGTGGTTTCATCGTCACTAACTTCTCATCTAACCATTGGAAATCATCACTAAATTCTTTATAAGAAAAAATCGAGGTCTTTTCTCTCGTTGAGACATCTGCTGTATCTCCATAAATCATTAAAGGAATATTTACACGTTTAGCAAATTCTGCGATGGCGATCGCTGCTTTTTTTGCTGCTTCGATTCGTTCATCTCGAATCATTGAACCAGATTCATCAATCCTTAAAGCCACTGCCAATGAAGGTTGTTCGTGGGGGGGATTTTTCTTATCAAAATAACCTAGGTCATTATAGGCCACACGACTCGCATTGAACCGTTGTCCTTCATATTTTCCTTTTTGATAAGTCGTTGATTCATCATTTTCCAACAAATCTAAAATTTGACGGCTTAATGTTTCAACGATCGGTAAAACTTGTTGTCTGATTTGTTCTGCTTCTTGTGCTTTGAGTTCAAATTTTGGTCGATGAACGATCAGTCCTTCTTTTTCGTGCATCGTCCCCTTCATTATTTGTCGTGCTTCTTTCGTTAACTCACGTTTGATTTCTTTGTCGTAAGCCTCCATATCAGAGGCAGACATTTTTTCTGAATTATCTTCTGCTTGTTGCTCCTGTTGCCCCTGACCTGAAACTTCTTGACTTCGTTCTTGTTCAAATGAAAAAGACTCTGCCTTTTTTTCCTCTTCAATCTCAGCATTATCCACTGGTGGAGTTTCTTCTTCGATCTCAGGCGACTCATTTTCCATTAAAGACAACGTTTCTTCTGCTAGTTGATCGATATTACGTTCATCAGCTTCTTCATCGTTAAGGATTCTGCCTCGATTTCTTGAAGCTTCTTCTGAAAGACGTCCCCACTTTATTTGCCGTAATAATTCACGAAGTTCTTCAAGAAGCCCACTTTGTTCTAATGCTTGGGTTAATATCTCCAATTCTTCTGGAACAGTGGTCAATTTATAGAGAACTTTAGGATAAATCGATTGGAAAAGATCTTGCCCTTGTTTCCAAGTATTTGCCCAATAAAAATAGGAACGCATACCAGCAACTCCCTTGATAGCATTCGCTTTGGCAGTATCATCTAATAATCGAATGATCTCCGCTAATTTCAAGAGCAGTTCAGGTTGTTGAATCTTTGTCTTACCTAAGGCTCGCTCAGCCATTACTTCAAGTGAAGGTAAATCCATCTTCTCAGCATGTTGCATCCGATCTCTCAAAGATTCATTCAACGGACGATTACCTTGGTAGTTCCGATTGGTTGTGATGATGATGACGCAATCTGGATGACGGACGACGACACCCGTGGGTAAATTCAATAATCCATTTGGCTCAAGAGCGGAATTTAAAGCAACTAATACGGAAGCATCACGGATCACCGTTGGCTCTTGGATTTCTAACAAATACCCTTTTTCGATCGCTCGAACAATTTCAGAGGGATAATATTTATAGCGAACGTTACTATTTTCACTATGTTCCATCCGCTTGATGAAATCAGCCAGTTTGGATTTAGCCATTTCTGTACTAAGATTATAGTGATTTTTGATTAACCGTAAGACAGCCTCTAATGTCTCTGTTTGGTTGATTGCATCAATCAATTCTTGATCTTCATCTACGTCAGACTCAACAATAGGCAATAGCGCACCAAAGACATCTGATTTATCCATATCCGCAAAACAAGTTATTTTCGTATAAGGAAGTTGTAAATCAGCCGAAAGAGCTTTAGCCAGTTGCGTTTTTCCTGACCCAGCATCCCCTTCAAGCAAGATGTTACTGATCTTCATTTCAGGATCATTCCAGTTTTCAAAGATTTCAGCTGCGATTCTTTGTTCTTCTTGACTGGTTCGATGACTCGTTGGCTTTTGCCAAATCATTTGTTTTTCAACACTTGAAAATTGACGGTCTTTTGTCAGTGAGAAATCTTCCAATGTACCTCACTCCTTTTTTCCTTAATACCCTAAATCATCTAATAGACGTTTCAAAATTCGGAAACGTTCTCCGATCAATTCGCCATCTTTTTGTAACGTGTCATAATAGAGCATAATATCTTCATCGATCTTAGGATTTTTGGTATCCACTTCAACCGTCATTCGATTTCCTTGAAGTCCAATAATATCGACAACTGGATTTTCAGGATCATAAAATTTTTCATAGCGATACGCATCTTGAAAATACAAACTCCCTTGCGCAGCTAAAATTGCTAGATCTAAGATCCGAGTGATTGGTAGTTCTTCCGATTGGCGTGACCATTTTTCACCCGTATGGCGCCATACCTTGCCTGAAATATCAACTTTTCCACGATCATTCCATTGTGCTAACCCTAAAGATAGTCCTTTAGCATCCGTATGCAAAGCATTTCTTCCATCAACTTGATCATAGTCTTCAACGACAATAACAGGTTTGTGTTTTAAATTTGTTGGGATTTCCATCTAAATCCATCCTTTCTCTTTTAGTAAATTACTAACCTAGTGATTTACTTATTTACTAAACTTTTAAGGATTATACGCCTTATATAGAAAAAATGCAAAAAAAGCATCGTATCCCAATGAATGAGAGACGATGCTTGCATTGAATTGAATAATCTAAATTATTGCGCAGAGATGGCAAGCCCGATTGCTTTTTCTCCTAAGTGACTACCAATCACTGGACCAAAATGACCAATCTCAATGTCAGCATGCGGGTATTGCTTTTGTAATTTTTCTTTTTCTTGTATGGCAACTTCCAAATTATTTGCATGAATCACATAAAGTTTAACAGGTGGTGCAATTTCCTCATTTCGCATGCCGATGACTTTTTCGGCACGAGCGAAAGCTTTTTTACTTGAACGGATTTTTTCAAATAAAACGATTTTTCCTTCTGAAAAAGTCAAAATCGGTTTGATTTTAAGCAATCCACCTATCAATGCAGCCCCATTAGTCAAGCGTCCACCGCGTACTAAGTTGTTCAAGTCATCCACGATGAGATAAGCATACGTATTATCTCGGATACGATCGATATGTGCGATAATTTCTTCAAGAGATTGACCTTTTTGATTTAAATCTAGAGCAGCTTCTACCATGTGACCCATTGGCATACTCGTGATCTTAGAATCATAAGGAACGATTTTTACACCGTCAATGTCGTTTTTCATAGCATGTAATGTGTTGACAAAGCCGGAGATCCCAGAGGATAAATGGATACTTAAGATGGTATCGTATCCTTTTCTTTTCAGTTCTTCGTAAAGCGCCAGTACTTCTCCAACTGCAGGTTGTGAAGTGGTCGGGAAGTCTTTGCTTTTATTTAGAAGCCCATAGTATTCGTCAGCTTCTATGTCTATTCCTTCATTGTAGATTTTCCCATCCAAAATGACAGGGATCGGAATAACGAACAAATCAGGATGATTTTGGATTCGTTCAGGCAAATAAGCCGTACTGTCAGTAACTACTGCAAGTTTCATTTATTTAATTTCCTCATTTCAAAGAATTTTACCAGTCTATTTAACTATATCATAAGAAAGATGACATTTGAACCTCTCACTCAAAAAGTGAGAGAAACAATCACGTCCCTCTCACTTTCTGTAGCTTTAAAAAATTATCATGAACTGGATGTTGTTCCTAATTTTTGGTTGAGTGATGCCGATGCTGGAAGTTTTTAAGTAATTGGAGCCCATTTCTGCCAAATTGAGCAAAGAGAAATGTCAGCCCACCTACTCCACCAAGGCCAACACAATAAACAACAGCATGGGCTTTCGACGTCATCGTCAATTGGAGGTTCAATAGGATAAATACAATCGAACAAAGAACCAGCATCAACAAGGTTGAGCGGAATGTTTTAAGAAAGAAAAATCTGATTTTAGCTAGAGGTGCGATTCGATACTCTTTACACATATAGAAATAACCTCTGATAAACACGATCGCAAAAGCCATTGTGTTTGAAAAACTCATTCCATAACCGCCAAATAGTGCTAATCCAATCACTTGAAAGACAATTTTCAAAATAATCGCTTCAACGGTCAGCCGAATCGCAATCATATGATGGCTAAGTGATTGTAACATCGTCGAAAGAATCGTGAACAATGAAAAGAATAATGAAGCGAGTAAGGCAAATTGGAAATAGCCGACACTATCAGGATCATATCCAAAAAATAAGGTATACAATGGACCCGCCAATAATGACATCCCCGCAAGAGAAGGAAGTAAAATCAAGACAGCAATTGAAAAACTATCTCCTACTGTCTTTTCAATTTGCAAACGATCTTTTTTTCTCAAAGTACTTAAAATCGGCAAACTGCTGATTGCGACTGTACCAACCATAGAAATCAAGATCAATGTCAACTTATTGGGATTAACTGAAGCTCGACTAAATAAAAATTCCAATTGTTGATTCGTGATTTCAGGTCTGAAAAAATGCAACAACGTCTTCATCGTCACTTGGTCAATCATTTGCACGATGGTAATAACAGATCCCACAAAGATGAAAGGTAAAGTTTCACGAATGATCGATACCGACTCTGCCCGATTCTCATGCTTGAAATAGCGACTAGAAATCAAGAAATCTTTTAATTTGAAATAATCATTTTTTATTCCAACGAAATACATATGGATAATTGCTGCTAACCCACCAAAGAAGGATGCCACTGTACTGATCAGAACAGCTTCTAAAATCGTTCCATCGGTCAAGACGCGTAAGTAAAACGTTCCTGCTAAAATGACCAGGACACGAACCGCTTGTTCAATGATTAGTGAGGTCCCATAAGGTCTCAAATTGTTTTTCCCTTGAAAATAACCTCTCATTGCACTTAGAACTGGAATGGCGATCAATGACGGACACAAACTACGAATTGCTAAGATCCCATTATTTACATTTGCAATTGGGCTGATTCCTGCAAGCATCGGGGCAAAAAGATACATCAGCACAGCAGAAATGATCCCAATGACAAACATGATATTGATGGTACTGCGAAAAATCGTTCGACAGCCCTGTTCATCATTTTCTTTCGTTGCTACAGCGACTTTTTTAGCAATCGCATTAGGAAACCCAACTGTTCCCAGCATCAGGAACAAGCCATAAGGTAAATAACCTACATTGTATAAAGTGGTCGCTAACATTCCTTCTTGATTGTTCCCCATCATACTTAGCCATGGGATCAAGTAAACGACACCTAATACCTTACAAAGCAAATTAGCAAAGGTTAACCAAAATGTTCCTTGCATCAATTTTTTATTCATTAAATTTTCCTCAACTATCTATATTTAAATCAATACCTTTCCCATTATAGCAAAAATTCAAAGAAGGACAAATCATCCTTAAAATTTTAATAAAAAAGGCAAAAAAAAAGCCATTCTCTAAAACTAAGAGAAGGCAAAATTTTGGAACTGTTTAAAACATCGACAGTAAAAATACTGAAGCAAGTCCAGTTACTACTGATAATGCCATAGAATGAGTTTTATACGCCACGCCAACTACGAGAACCATAGCTAAGATTTTGATATTCCAAGCAATGGCTAAATGTTCATGGGTAATAAAGACATCCTTGAATGCTAAAGCTGCGAATAGCGCCACTGGCACATATTTCATCCATTCACTAAACCATGAAGGGACTTTCCGATGGGTAAAATAGAGCATCGGGAATAGTCGTGGCACATAAGCTACCACGAATAAACTAAGTACTAAAAGAATAAGATACGTCTTAGTCATGATGTTGACTCTCCTGTTCTGGGAAGTTGAATAGTGGTTCATTGACATGTTTGCCACGGTTTTTTAATCGTTTTAATTTTTTTGCCTTCTCTTTTTTGAAAGCTTTCTCTAAAGCAAACCCTGCAAAAGAGGCGATCACCGTCGCAGCAATTAAACCTAATGTATTTTGGAACATGACCATGAAAGTAACGCCTAATACACCAGAAAACAATCCTGTAAAAATGAGCAGCTTATTTTTCATTTGCATGACAAACATGAAGATAAACATCGCAGTCAGTGCAAAGTGAACGAGATCAGCATCTACATGGATAACAGAACCAAACGTGTTTCCAATCATGTTACTACCTGTCCAAGAAGCCATCGAAAACCAATTTACATATAAAGCTTTACGCTTATTCCATGTAGGATCAGTTGAATATTTAAGATAATTAACCGCATAATTTTCATCATTTAACGATTGTGAAAATACCGCCAAGAATAGTCTCTTTTCTTTCTTCATAAAACCTGAAAGACTCGACCCTAACAATGTGTAACGTAATTCCAAGAAAAATACCATCAAAAGTGTCGTTGCAAAAGATGCTTGAGTTGTTAGCATCGAAGCAACTAAAAATTGCGCTCCACCCGAAAATACTAATATGGACAACAGACCGGTTAAGATTGGATCAAAACCCACTTTTTGCAATAAGACACCACAAGCTAACCCAACTGGTATATAACTTAAGCAAAGTGGCATTACTGCGTGCAAAGCCTGAAGCCATGGCGCACTTTTCTTTTTATTCATCAAAATGTCTCCTTCAATTACAACAAATAAACAGCGGACTCATTGTAACATAAAAAAACGAAATTGTAGCCGTTTTATCTAAAAACAATATTATATTTTTCTCATTTTAAGCTTGAATCTTGAAATTTCAAATCATAAACAAGTTATTTTTAAGCAACATAAAAGCATTTTTTGCTGAAGAATCAGCATGGTCATCTTCGATAATTAGGGTCATATTTATCAGTTTCAATATAAATATAAACTTTTTTATCATTTAAAGACTGCCGAATCGTTTCTTCAATGTTATTGATGATTGCATACGATTCATTCTCTGGGTGATCAAAGATATCAATTTTAGCAGCTACCAATACCTCAGTTGGGCTCAGATGAACGGTCTTTACATCGATCAAACGAGAGACTTCCGGACGCTCAAAGGCTTGCTTTATTTTAATCAAGTCACTCGTTGTCACACTTTCACCAACAATCAAACTGTAAAATTCTTTTGCTAAGAAAATGGCAGCTCCCATCAACAATAATCCGATCAATAGGCCGCTAATCGCATCAAACGCCGCAATTCCTGTTACCATCGTCAAGACTGTTCCTAATAAAGCAAGAATGAGTCCGATCACAGCACAAAAATCTTCAGTAAAGATGATCAAAATTTCACTGTGACGACTTTCTCTCAAAAATTTCATCAATGATAACTTTTCGGTATTCAACTCATGGATTTCTTTCATAGCGATACGTAATGACGTTCCTTCAATGGCTAATCCAAAGATTAAAATAATGATAACGATCAATGAGTTATCAACTTCATGCGCTGGATGGGTCAATTTTTCAAAAGCTTCCATGACTCCCAAAGCTCCCCCACCAAAAAAGAGCATGGTTGCCACAATTGTGCTAAAAAAATATTTTGCTCTTCCTTCGCCAAATTGGTGTAATTCGCTTTGCCCTCTATTCGCTCGTTTATCCCCAAAAAGCAAAAGGATTTGATTGCTGCAATCGACGATACTATGAATACTTTCATTCAGCATTGCCGCACTTCCACTAATGGCATAACCGACAAATTTACTGATTGCAACTAAAATATTCGCACCTAATGCAGCAATCACAGAGAACATCCCGCTCTTTTTAAAATTTTCCATCTTATTTCCTTCTTTCTTTTCTTCTCAACAGTTTCTCAGTTAACTATCTCTCGGAAGAACCGTGTGATCTATTGCCTGCAGACGGAACAAAAAACATGCGACAATCTCTCTAAGGATTGCCACACGTTTATATCCTGTCTAAGCCTTTCGAACCATCAAAGGAACCAAAAATTCGTAATTGATAAAGAAATCAATCACTGATCGATGGTACTCCCCAGAAGAAACTTCAAGCATTGTTTGGTTTTTCTGATTTTTGGAAATGATCATGGATTGTCCTTTATCTAATAGAACTTGGTATTTTTCTTCTCCAATTTTTTCAAAATCATATTGAGGATTTTTCATCGCTACGATAAAGATGTCATCTAGTACCTGGTCAGTCAATTCAAATTGACTTTGAAGATTCAGATGTAATGGTTGGGTGTTATCTAGTAAGGTTTGCTTGACTAAGAAACCTAAGTGACGTGCATGAGCTAATATTTGGTTGAACTTATGATTGAAAATAGTCAGTTGACCAGCAGAGAATACCCGTTCAACAGACCAATAACGAATCAAAGATAACACACGGTCATCCTGAACCGTGATTTCCATCGTTTCTGGTGAAACTTCCAATAAGTTGAGTGATTCCACTTGGTATCGTTGATCAATCGTCGGAAGAACAAAAGAAAATACTAATTGATTGGAATCATTCAAACGATAGTTGATCGAAAAATGTCGTGTTTCCCAAGTATCATAAGTGGTATTAGAGAATTTCAAACCAATATCATTTAAAGGTTTTAGCAACTCATAAGTAAAGTATTCGATCAAACTTGTCTTGCCAATCGGGGAAATAGGTTCTGCTTTTAAGATATAGCGTTCAAAAGCATCTAATAATTGTGAAAAGTCCGATTCAAGTAGATATTTCCGTAAGCGTAAATCCGCTAATTCTGCCTCTGCTGTTTCAATCAAAAGAACAATGTCTTGATGGTCTTTTTCTTTTGTTTCTAAATAGACTTGATTTTCCCTCGCTTCATGTGGATGACTGGATTCAATTGCCTCTAATTGTTCAGAAGTGACCTGTTCATTTTCATCAAGCAAATCATCTTCAGAAGCAGAGTGATTGCTGGAGTTTTCAGGATCTGTTTCTATTGCTTCTTCCGTCACAGTCGTTTCTGCTAACGATTGTGCTTCCAGCTCTTCATTTTTTTCTAACTCTTCATGCTCATTCATTACTCTACCCCTCCCTCTTGCATCGATACTTCTGGGTTTTCATGTGGATCAACATTACCTAAGTAATTCATTAGGAAATGATGGATGGTTTGACTGAACCCTTCTATCCCACCGAAGTAGCGATTGATTTGTCGTTGTTCTTTTTCAACGATCGCTGCACGTAATTGATTCGCTTTTGCTTCGTTAAGTAAAGCAGCTTTTTGATTTTGGATTTTTTCAGGTGCTTCAAGATAAGGCATCCAGCCTAATTTTTCATTCGATAATGCTTGTTTTTGTTTTTTTAGTTCTTGGATTTCTTCATCAATTTTTTTCCGATTTAAGAATCCTTTAGTGTCATCCAGATCAGAGATTTGGCGATCCACTTCTTTTAATTCTTCATCCAGACGATCGATCTCGGCTTTTGCAGTGATGACTTTAGCATCAAGTTCGTTAATTTGTTGACTGTAGTCATCCGGTTCCTGGTTTGCATAGGTGCCCCACTCTTCGTCAATTTGGGGCAAAACGAAAATTTCCGGTAGACTAGCATCGATGCCAATTGTTGGCCTTTCGTGATAATACGTACCGATCTTGTAATAACTCATCGTAGGAGAAATCTTTTCGACTAGCTCCATAAATGGAAATTCTTGAATAAAGCGATCATGGATTTTCCGCATTAATAGCTGATCGATTTCATGGTTTTCATTCGAACTTTTTTTCAATTCCTCATTTAAATGACCATTATACAGTTGATAGATTTCTGGAATGTTTTCTTCACGAACAGCTCTTTCAAACGCTTGTAAATCCTCTAACAGTTGAGATAGATTCGTACTAGCTTTTTCTTTGATATCAAAAAAAGTAGTGTCATCTTCTTGCTGAATGATGATTTCTTCGTTATTTTCTTGTGGTGTTTCTTTCATTTTGATTACCTCCTCACAGTTATCCACTTTCTTGGACAGAAGCACAATAGGTTGAGTTTACTTACTATTGAATTGATAATTTAATAGTACCATTTTATAGAAAAAAATGTTACAAAGGGCTTCCTCCTCTATGTATCTTTTAATCAATATTCATTGATTATCCACCGTTTTGATAAGGTCTGATTATTGTACTTTCACTATTGAATAATCTTACGTATCGAGAGTAAAACAAAAGAGTGGAAAGAGGATTGAAGCGACCTCCAAAAGTTAGATTCTAACTTTTGGGGGTTACTACAGATCCCCCCACTCTTTTTCACTCAGTAATTTTTTTATTTTTGAGGCAGATCTCTGGTTGTGAAGTGAATGCGCTGATTTTCATCACGAGATAATAGTGTTTCTTCATTCAAATAAGTAAACTTCATCTCTTCTAAATCAGTATTTTCGAGCATTTTTTCATAACCGGTAAAAATCGAACGGATATATTGTTTATATGCGTTTTTCTTTTTCTGTCTTTTTTTCATGTGACACCTTCCTTATCAAAACTATCATACCAATGAATTTAAGATGAAACAAGCCAGATTTGAGATTTTATCTGTTGTTTTAATCCGGTGTTAGTTACTAGTTGACGAAAATCAAAAAAAATGAAAAAATGCTTTAGTACTTAAGGAGGGAATCTCGTGAAAAAAATCGGTTTTGATTCAGAGAAATATATCGAAGAACAATCAGCATATATCCTTGAACGAGTGAATCACTATGACAAATTATATTTAGAATTTGGAGGCAAATTGGTCGATGATAAGCATGCCAAACGTGTTTTGCCTGGCTTTGAAGAAGATGCAAAAATCAAATTGTTACAAAAATTAAAAGACCAAGCAGAAATCTTGATTTGCGTCTACGCTGGAGACATTGAACGTAATAAAATTCGTGGGGATTATGGTATCACTTATGACATGGATATTTTACGCTTGATCGATGAAATGCGTGGCTACGGATTATCTATCAATAGTGTCGTCATTACTCGTTACAATGGTCAGCCAGCTACGAATGTCTTCGTCAATAAATTAGAAAGACGTAATATCAAAGTCTACAAACATTCAGAAATTGAAGATTATCCAATTAATGTTGAAAAAATCGTTTCTGAAAACGGCTTTGGCAAAAATGAATATATTGAGACCAGTAAGCCAATCGTTGTTGTTACTGCTCCTGGACCTGGTAGTGGCAAACTAGCAACATGTTTGAATCAGCTTTATCATGAAAGCCAAAAAGGACAATCAGCAGGTTATTCAAAATTTGAGACCTTCCCTGTTTGGAATGTCCCATTGAAACATCCACTAAACATTGCCTATGAAGCTGCCACTGTGGATTTAAAAGATGTCAATATGATCGATTCCTTCCATTATGATGCCTATGGCAAGGTTGCTGTAAACTATAATCGAGATGTTGAAACCTTTCCAGTAATCAAACGGATCATTGAAAAAATCACTGGTAAAGAATCAATCTATCAATCCCCTACCGATATGGGTGTGAATCGTGTGGGATTCGGAATCGTTGATGATGAAGTTGTGCAAGAAGCTTCTCGACAAGAAATCATCCGCCGCTATTTCCAAACAGAGTGTGATTTCAAAAAAGGATTGATCGATGAGGAAGCAGTAAATCGAATTAAATTGATCATGGAAGAAGTAGGTCTTCAACCTGAAGACCGTCAAGTGGTATTGCCTGCTCATGAGTATGCAAAAACTGTTCAAAATGACAGCAACGATCCTTCTGCGGTGATCGCGATCCAATTACCTGATGAAGTGATCATTACAGGACGCACCAGTTCTTTAATGAATGCTTCTGCTGCCGTCATTTTAAATGCGATTAAACATTTGGCACATATCTCAGATAATATTCCATTGTTGTCGCCACTTGTTTTAGAACGGATTCAAGGGATGAAGTCTGCTGCACTGCATTCTTCCGTTGATACATTGAGCCTAAATGAAGTACTGATTGCTCTTTCAATCAGTGCGGTAACCAACCCTATCGCTCAAGTAGCTTATGACAAACTTGCTGAATTAGATGGTGCTCAAGCTCACTCGACAGTCATCGTCAATAAAAATGATGAACAAACGTTGAAACAATTAGGTATTGATATCACAAGTGCTCCCTTCTATCCATCGGAAAATTTATTTTATCAATAAGCATTGTTTCTTTATAAACAAATAGCTGAATAAACTCTTAAAAGATTTTATTTAAATTGCACCTGAAAAAGTGCAACTGATAATCTTTTAAGAGTTTTATTTTGTTGTATCCGTTTCAATTAAAATGTATGCGTTTCAGTCTAAAAAAGCGATGATAATCTTAGCAAAAAATTAGTATTTTAACGATAAAACGTGTAAAATTAAACGGAATTTTGATTAGGAGTGATAGTTTGAGTCAGATTTTAGGAATTATTGGATTACTTTTTATTTTTAGCCTTGCTTTTTTGATTAGTACCAACAAGAAAGCCATCAAAGTAAAACCTTTACTATTGATGATCGTATTGCAATTTATTTTTGGTTTTATTTTGTTACGAACGACTTTTGGTACAGCAGTCGTTTCCATGTTAGCGAAAGTATTCGATCATTTACTGGCGTTTGCAGGTGAAGGAGTCAATTTCGTTTTTGCTGGGGTAGCCAATAAAGGCAGTGCGCCGTTTTTCTTAAATGTTTTGATGCCGATTGTTTTTATTTCTGCAATCATCGGGATTTTGCGTTATATCAAGATCTTGCCATTATTCATGAAGGCAGTTGGATTGGGTTTAAGTAAAATCAATGGTATGGGGAAATTAGAATCTTACAACGGTGTTGCTTCAGCAATACTAGGTCAATCTGAAGTTTTTATTTCAATAAAAAAAGAATTGCCTTTCTTATCTGAAAAACGTTTATTTACCATGAGCGTTTCTGCCATGTCGACTGTTTCGATGTCGATCGTAGGTTCTTATATGGCGTTGATCGATTCTAAGTATGTAATTACTGCGCTGGTATTGAACTTATTCGGTGGGTATATCTTGGCCTCCATCGTTAATCCTTATGAATTAGAAGAAAAAGAAGATGAGTTGATCATTGAAGAAAACAAAGAACAAACTTTCTTCCAAATGCTTGGAGAATATATTCTTGACGGCTTTCATGTAGCGATTACAGTCGCTGCTATGTTGATTGGATTCGTTGCTCTTATTGCTATGATCAATGCCATTTTTAGTGGAATCTTTGGGATCTCTTTCCAAGAAATTCTTGGTTATATCTTTGCTCCACTAGCATTTATCAGCGGGATTCCTTGGAAAGAAGCTGTGGATGCGGGTAGTATCATGGCGACGAAACTTGTGACAAATGAATTTGTTGCGATGACAGAACTAGCTACTGGGAACCTGCATTTTACTGAACGTACAACAGCTATTCTATCTGTCTTTTTAGTATCTTTTGCTAACTTCTCTTCCATTGGAATCATTTCGGGTGCTATGAAAGGTCTAAATGAAGAAAAAGGAAACTTAGTTGCGAAACATGGATTAAAAATCTTATTGACTGCCACATTAGTCAGCTTTTTAAGTGCGATCGTCACTGGTTTACTAGTCTAAATGATTAAATTTAATTGAACTGTATATTTAAAACACTCTCTTTGCTCTTTAGACGATTTTCTAAAGACTCAAGAGAGTGTTTTTTATAAGACAAAATTTATTGTCGTACAACTGGAATATCTATGCGAAAAGAACAATTGCTAAAAGAAACTTTCTCGTGTATCGTTTAATAAAAGAAATAAAGGGTTAAAGGAGATTCATGATGAACAAATGTTATGTATTTATTGGTCCTTCTGGTTCAGGAAAAACTTCCATTGCTAATGCTCTTTTTGAACCAAAAGAAAAAATTGTCACTTCGACGACTCGTCCTCCTCGAAAAGGTGAAACCGATCAAAAAGATTACTATTTTCTCTCTGAAGACAAATTTGAACAGTTGATCACTGAACAGGCATTTGTGGAATGGGATGAATATGCGGGACATAAATATGGTTCAACTAAGAGGGAGATTGCTCAAAAGTTGAAAAATGGTGATTGTTATACAATTTTAACAGCTGCTGGTTTTTGGGCACTCTATCATGCATTTGGGGAACAGATCCAACCAGTATTTGTGACTATCGCTAAAAACAAATTGAAGCAGCGCTTAGAACAACGCGGAGATGCTCGGGATCAAATCAAAAAAAGGCTCGCTCTTTTTGAGCAAGACACGAAGGAATTAGATGAGTTAAAAAAACTACCAAACCTCATTGTTTTAGCAAATAATGAAGGGTTAGAATCCACCAAAAACCAATTTAAGCGACAAATAAAAATGCTCAAAGAATGATCTTATTTTGATAAACAGGATTGATTAGCAAAAAAATCTCTCACTAGCTTCAAAACATAAACTAGTGAGGGGGATCAAACCAATTTATGTCGTTCTGTATCTCCAATACCACAAATCAGCGAATGTAGTTCTTCTACTTTAGAATACATACGTAACCAATTAGTCGGCTGGTCTAATAATAAACTGAGCAGTTCTAAATGATGGACCAATGTCCATTTTTTCAATACACCTAAGCCAGGAAATTTTTTTTGTTGTTTCAAAGAAAGCAGGGCTAATATACCCGTTGTAATCAACAGTTGATCTTGGTTCCTCAATACCCACTGTTGCATTTTTTCAACAGCTTCAAAAAACTTTAGTGCTTGATCCTTAGCTGAATCGTTCGTATCAGAAATAAAATGTTTTACTCTGAGATTACCATATGCATCAACATAGGTCAGATGAAGTGCCAATGCCCGACTAGGAAAGCCTTTATCAAAATAGCGACTTCCTTCAATCGTAAAATCTGAAAAGCCATGATTCCCCTCTTCTTTAAAAAACAAATAGTCGTCGCTAAAAAAATCATCTATTTTTTCGCTATAATCTTCTACGTGTTTTCTTGGTTTAAAGGCTTCTTTTATGATGATTTTGTTTTCTGGTAACCAGATATGGAACCGACTATGGTCTGGTAACAAAAAATGAGTATCCATTTTTGAAAGTTCTTTCCATATTTTTGGATCACGAGGCTGATGTTGTCCATCGAAAATGATCAATTTAGGTGGTTGCTCCATGATCTGTTGGTAATTATCGGATGTGATGATCATTGCATGTTGAATGGAACTATTTTCTTTTTCTTCCCATAAATGTAAATGTTCATCAAAAAGTTTGAACTGACCCACTTGGGGATTATCGATGATGATCAGCGGGTGATTTGCTTTTTGGAATAGTTCGACAATGTTTTTAAAGGTAGCTGAATCACGAACTGGTTCGATGATAGGAACAACCTTTTTAGATAATAGATTCTGTTGAATCATTTCTTTTAATGCTAAAAGATCAAACTGTTTCCCTCTCAAATAAGGATAGTACATACTTATTCACTCCAATGGCTCTGTTGGCAAGCGTCTAACTTGCTGCTTTTGTCGCAGATTCTCATAGTCTTGCTGTAAAGCGCTGATTTCTGCTTGTAAATCTTGGATCGCTTGATTTTCTGTTTCTTCAATAAAGCGTTCGTAGTAACGCTCTTTGGCAAATGGATCTTGAGAATCTGAACGTTTTTTTAATTCTTTATACAACTGATCAGTTGGAAAATATTTGACGCCTCGTTCCATCTGTTTGGCTTTTCTTACTTCTCTAAATAATGAAGCCATAAAACGGTTGAGCAGCGCCTCTTCTGCCACTGCTAACGGTTGCTTCATTGCTTTTTTAGCAATAATGAATGTGCCAGAAGCTGGCATCTCTTCTGCTATCCCGTAAGGTCGATAAACTAAAACACCGATACCAGTGGGGATTTCAGCTTTGACTTCATCAAAAAGTGTTTGAGGTAATACAAAATAATTGTAATTCCCGACAAACGATAATTTTGCAGTGGAACGAAAGTCCGCTTTTGATACTTTCAACTCATAGCAACGCCACTCTCTTGTACCATCGAACTTTGTGAGACAACTTAACGTATCCACGATACCATGGTCGTCAGGCATGGTCACCTCTTCTACGACAATGCCCCCTTGTTCGATACAGTATTGATAAAGAGAAGTTTCCATCTCGATCGTTAAAGGAGTTTTCAATCCCTCCACCTCCGAACATATTTTCGCCTACCCATTCTACCTTAGATCCAACAAAAAATCTATCGTTAATTATTATTTGAATCGATTACTTAAAAATATTTAGAATTAGTTTTTGTTCACTTTAATCCTGCGAAATGAATGGGACAAAACATCGTCACGAGGTAGCTGACAGCCAGAAAAAAACAGTCGAGTCTAAATTTTTCTTAGTCCCAACTGCTTTTCTTTAACTGACGACTATTGATAACTTGGCGGTAAATAGAATTTTTGATGATTTTCAAAGATTTCACCAATGTGAAAGAGCAAGTCTTCTCGTCCTCTGGCAGCCATGAATTGGATACCCAAAGGCAGACCTTCCTCACTGATATGTGTGGGTAAACTGATTGCTGGTTGTCCCGTCAAATTTGCCAGTTGGGTGTAAGGCGTGATCTTTAAACTTTCCTCAAACATTTCAGAAATAACTGCTAAACTTTCTTGTTCGTTGCATTCGTTGATTCCAGCCATTTTTGCCCGAATTTCATCGCTTTGAAGATCAGTGGAAATTTCTGGAGCAGTAAATGCTGTTGTCGGCGAAAGAAAAAGATCAACAGTTTGAAATAGTTCTTCCATTGTGATTGCTGCATGATCCCAAACATGAAGCGACTGGATATAGTTCGCTGCAGAAACCTTCTTGCCGTATTCTAGTAGTACCCAAGAAATCGGTTCAAGTTCATTTTGAGCAACCGACCGTCCTAACCCAGATTCAATCGAGTGAATCATACTAGCTGTTTCTGCTCCATTCATTTGGTAATAAGACTGGATCAAGGCTCTTCCATCAAGAGGGTAATTGATTTCAATGATTTCATGGCCTTCTTGTGCTAAAAATGTCACCGCATTGGTCACTGCTTGTCGTGCTTCATCGCTGATTTTTGTGTGGATCGGTGATTCTGTGCAAACAGCGATTTTCAACCGTTTTTTTTGTGGATGCTCTTGCCATTCCGCTGGCGAAACTTGATAAGGCGCTCCTGAATGGATACTTCGCAGTCCTGCAAATAAAGCTTTGGTGTCTCTCATAGAAATGGTCAAACCAAAATCAATCGCTGCTCCTTGCCAACCTCGCCAAGCATGAGGACCAACTGGCATCGTTCCTCGTGAAGGTTTTAACCCAATCAGACCACAAAAGGAAGCAGGTATGCGAATTGATCCTCCACCGTCACTAGCACCAGCGATCGGTAAAATGCCAGAAGCAACAACAGCTGCTGCCCCACCACTTGAACCACCTGGCGAATGCGCAAGATTCCAAGGATTTTTAGCTGGACCATAAAGTTGTGGGTCGGTGATATTCTTAAAACCAAACTCTGGTGCATTTGTTTGGCCAAGTGGGATAAGACCAATTTTTTCAACTTGCGAAACAAAATTTGAATTTCTAGATGAGCGATGAGTTTGAAAAAGCTTTGAGCCTGATGTAGCTAACCAGCCTTGCTTTTCCTGTCCTAACATTTTCAACGGGAAAGGTAAGCCGCTTAAAGGCTGTTCATCCTTTAGAATTGATGCCTCATCTTTAATTGGTTGATCTGTTTCAAAAGTAACGAACGCATTTAATTCTGGATTTAATTTTGCTACTTTTTGGCTAACCTCTTTGACTAATTCCTTGTAACTGAACTGCTTATTTTTTAGACCCTTCACGATCTCCATGCCATCTTTCAAATAAATCCCTCCTTTTATTTGTCATACCTTTGTGCCATTTTCTCATATTTCTATTCAACAAACAAAAAGAATGATTACGCTTCATGTTACAAACGGTGGTGCTATTATCAGTAATTATATACACCTATTGTATCCTAATAGCTAAGGTACTATTCATGGCAAACCAACGAATAGACTAAAAGCTAACCACCAGTTATTATTCTAAAACCACCGGATTGCATAAAAATAAGCCAAAGATTTCCAAAATAAGAGAAACTATGTTTGGATTCTTTGGCTTATTTTTTATTGTTGTCTTTTATTTCATCACTTAGAGAATCGTTAACGATTAGATCGTTTTTAGTTTCCCTCTAAATTCATCGATGGTTCGATACCCTTTTTCTGTCATGATCTGTTCGAGTTCTTTCGTGATGCGATCAAAAATTTTCGGTCCTTCTTTGTGAAGTTCGGTACCGATTTGTAGCATAGTTGCTCCACATAATAAATGTTCAAAAGCATCCTGTCCATTTCGAATGCCTCCAGTACCAATAATTTTGATCTCTGGTTTCAAGCGAGTATAAAAAGCACGGACATTCGCTAAAGCGGTTGGTTTCACATATTCTCCACCAAGTCCACCGAAACCCTCTTTAGGTTTGATCACGACTGCTTCTTTTTGAGGATCGATATACAAACCATTGCCGATACTATTAATAGAATTTACATAAGTTAAAGGAAATTGATTCAAAATTTCAGCCATTTGATCAAAATGCGCCAAATCAAAATATGGGGGCAATTTGATTCCTAATGGTTTGGTGAAACGGGCAAAAACTTGTTGCAATAAATCTTCCGTCGCCTCAAAATCATAGGCTAACTGTGGTTTGCCAGGAACATTGGGACAAGAAAGATTCAATTCAGTGATTCCTTGAAAGTCACTCTTTTCAATCAATGTCAACATTTCCAAATTTTCTGCTGCACTCATGCCTGCAATAGAGAAAAAAAGCGGTTGTGTCTGCTGTTTTTCATAGTTCAATGCATAATCTAAGTAATAATCAAATCCACGATTAGGTAATCCCATGGAATTAATACTTCCAAGAGGTACATCGAAATAACGAGGTTCTGGATTTCCAGCACGTTCATTCAGTGTACAACTCTTTGTGATAAAAGCGCCAGCATTGGATTGTTCCAATTCAACTAGTTCTGTCGTTGTCATGCAATGAACACCGGAGGCATTCATAAAAGGGTTAGCAAAAGTATGATTAAAAAAAGTCGTTTCTAAGGTCAAGTCATTCTCTCCTTTGATGAATCATTTTTTCTAGTTTATCATCAAGTCAAGCAAAAGCAAATAGGATCAAGACAATTAATCATCATTTTCAGTTGCTAAAACTTCTCCCGTTTGACTATTGAGTTTTACTTGAGTACTCTTATTCCCGTTTTTCACTTTCACTTCCCAGTAAGTGGTACCAAGTTCCTTACTAAGATCCCAGTCAGTGGCTGTTCCCCCACCCGCTTGTTTTTCAGCGATTTTCGCTGCTTCTTCAATACTTAGAAGTTTACTTGTGTCCAAAGCATCTTCTTGTTTCTTCTGTCCATTTTGTTCATCTTGATCTAAACGCTCAGGATTTTGTTTTTGAATTTCTTCGTTTGCTGCATTGATCTTCATTTCGTATTCATTTTGGTCATCAACACCATCGATTTTATAGAAGAAACTTCCCCAGCTACTATCTAATTCTAAACTGGTAATCGCTGCATTTGGATATTCTTTTTGAAACAACTCAATCGCTTTTTGTGCAGATACTTTGATCTCTTTTGTTGCATTCGTCCCAGAATTCATTGTTTGATTTGATGCTTCGGTTGAAGAAGTTGCTTGTTGTCCAGTACTTGTTGATGTAGTCGCTGGCGCTGGCGTTGATTCTGGTGTAGCCTGATTCGATTGACACCCTGCTAACAATAGTAAAGAAAATAGCCCACAAAAAATAACATTAGTTTTCATAAAATTTATTTCCTTTCTTGAATAAAAATCACTTTAATTTAAGTATACACAAGTAAAGTTGTTCTGTCATTTTTAAACAAATCAATCATTAAATAGCAAAAAAAGACAAGACTAAAAAAGTAATCAGTCTTGTCTAAAAAATCAAAATAAGAAAAAAATTGTCTCCGCTTCTACGAACAAGCAAAACATGTTTTAAGTAAAAACGCAACGCTTCCTTTCAATTGCTAATATGTAATATCTTTATTGGCTGCTATTCTCAGTTTCAGAAATGTCAGGTATGATCCAGTAATTATCTTTATTATGACTATTGATATATGTACGAAATTTTTCTGATTGGTAGGCTTTCTTAATCGCTTTTGCCCAATCCGTTTTTTCATTTTCTTTTGTCACAGCAGCTACGATTTGTAATTCAGGCACCATTTTTTCTAGCTCGATCAAATGAAGTTGTTCTCGAATTCCTGCATCTTCAACTGTGCTTCCAGGTATGACTTCAAAATCAAGGTCATCCAACACGTGTGGTAAAGTGTTCGTGTCCATCTCTTTGATATTTAACTGATAGGGGTTATTTGTGATTGCTTTTGCAGTCAAGTCGGTACTTTTCACTTGTTTATCCACTTGAATAAAACCAGCTTTAGCAAGAACTGCATAGGCTCGTGCTGCATTACTCGGATCTTGGGGAATCCCAATCATCATTCCTTTTTTCACCTCTTCTTTACTTGTATATTTGGAAGAGTACAAATTACACGGAACAGAGGGTGTAGCAACTAAAGGAACTAAATCAGTCCCATTCTCCTTATTGAAAACATTCATATAAGCGGAGTGTTGAGCAACATTTACATCAATCTTTCCTTCACCTAAGGCAGTATTTGATTGGATAAATTGAGAAAATTCAATTCGTTTAATCGTATATCCTTCCGATTCTAATATAGGTGCAATCGCATCATCAAATAAATCGTTATACGGTCCTCCAGTTACCCCCATGACAATTTCATGTTTTTTCTGAGCGTGTGATGATTGATCTTTTGAATGACAACCACCCCCAATGAGAACCAATACGAACAGACAGACTATAGTCATTATTTTTTTCATGAAGTTTACTCCTTAATATTTAATTTTATGATAAAGATAATTTCCCAGAAATTGGATACTGTTTATTAAAACAATTAAGATAACTACCGTTACAACAATCATCCCACTATTAAATCGTTGATAGCCTTGGGAAATAGCTAAATCCCCGATTCCTCCTCCACCAACAGTTCCCGCCATAGAAGAGGCATTAATTAGTCCAATCATTGAATTAGTAATAGCTAATATAATCGCCGGTCGAGCTTCAGGTAGAATAAAGTAAAGAATGATTTCCAATCGGTTTGCCCCTAAAGTTTTGGCACATTCGATAATTGTAGGAGGGATTTCTAGAATGGCTTGCTCGATTAAACGGCCCATAAAGGGAACAATATATAACGTTAGCGGGACAATAGCAGCAGTTGTTCCAATGGAAGTTCCAACAACTAAGCGAGTAAAAGGCAAAATAGCCACCAATAAAATGATAAATGGCACTGAACGCAAGATGTTGATAAGCGTCTGTAACACCGTGTACATAGGAGAATTAGCTAAAACACCTTGTTTTCTGGTCTCTGCTAATAGTATGCCTAAAGGAACTCCTAAGCCGATAGCGAACACCAAAGAAATACTGACCATATAAATCGATTCATAAGTTGCTTTGAGAATGATTTCTGATGAAAGTATTTCAAACATCAACGGTCACCTTCTCATAACTAATTAGTTGGTCAATAAATTCATTATCAGGAATTTTATTCGTTAGAAAATACATCGCAAAAAAACGTTCTCCGCTAATATGTATGGTTTTGATATCATAGACCGTCCCCTCTATTTTACTTTCTTGAAAACGAGCATAATTTGTGGCATTCATCAGGAAGTATAGGACATAATTAAAAGAAATCGATTCTTTTTTTGGATACTTAGGATAAATCATATCGGCTAAAAATTCACGAACTAAATTGCTTTGAGGACTTAAAAACATTTTTTTGGTTGTTGCCTGTTCAATAACTTTTCCTGAATCAATGACAGCCACTTCATCACAAATTTCTTTTATCGCCTCCATTTCATGGGTGACTAAAATGATGGTGGTTCCTAGTTCCTCATTCACTTTTTTTAACAAATTTAAAATACTTTTTTTAGCGGTTGGATCAAGAGCGCTAGTAATTTCGTCGCATAATAAAAGCGAAGGCTCCGTTACTAACGCTCTAGCAATCCCCACTCGTTGTTTCTGCCCACCAGATAAATGGGAGGGATATGTATTTTTTTCTCTATCATCGATACATAACGTAAAACGTTTTCAATTCTTTTGTCGTATTCCTGCTTATTGACTTTGCTAAATCTCAGAGCAAGTCGAATGTTATCAGCGACAGTTTTTGACTGCAATAAGGCATAATGTTGAAATATTGTGCTGCTTTTCACATCTTTTGATAGAGATATCTTACCTTTTGTTGGTTGATCTAATCCGTTTATTAAACGAATCATTGTACTTTTTCCTGCACCACTTCGTCCAATGATACCAAAGATTTTACCTTTTGGTATAAATAAATTGAGATCATTTAGGATCATGGTACCTCCAAAAGACTTTGAAACGTGTTCAAATGAAATCAAGCTCTCATTCCTTTCCGGCGCATTCATATAAAAACTTTAACTATGTGGGAATTAATAGAAAGACGATAAAAATCCTTAATAATTAAGTCTTTTTATGTAATAGATGCGCACATCTATATTTTGATTTCTTCTTTTCGAATTAAATATAGCATGGAAAAATAGCCATGTCGAGACTAATATGTGATGTTGATCACATGATCATTGATAAAAAGCGAGAAGCAGAATGTTCCTTTCTTACACTTGATGAAAACAGTGATCAAGCAATGAACTAGCTCGAAAAATAATCAAATGCAGTGGAAATGCAGTGGCGACAAAAAAATAAAGCTAAAAACATCAACAGAACGGCTCTTTATCAATGTTTTTAGCTTTGTATGTATTCAATTGGCGGGAATGTGTAGGAATCGAACCTACCCAAGAAGCTCTTAACTCCTCATACTGGTTTTGAAGACCAGAGGGAACACCAGAACCCATCCACTCCCCTAATAAAAACATTCTAACATTTTTCGTTTGTTCAATCAATATCAAATGCTAGAATGTTTGTAGTTATAAAAGACTGGACTAGCTTTAATATCTGTTAGTTGTTCTCTTTTTATTTTACTAGGATACGTTGCGGTAAACGTTTCATAAACCAAGCAACGAGTAAACAAGAAAGCATCTTATCCACAATATTTCCTGCAACAGTTGCCCAATAAGTTGCAGTGATCATTTCTTTACCGGAAGCCTTGAAAGCAAAAATGAGGATGTCCGTTCCTGAACCGGTAAAACCACCAAATAAAGCTAAACGGATCGGCGCACCGATCATTGGACAAACAACGGCTAATAGTCCCCCTGCTATTAGAGCTTTTTTGTAAGAAAATCCATTCTTCGCTAGTAAAGAACAGATAATTGCTACAACAATATTTACGAATACAAAAGGAACAGCCAACGGCCCACTGATGATCCCCATTAATAAATTAGTGGCAATCCCAGTCATTATCCCATAACTCATACCAAAATTGGCTGAAATATAAATCGTTCCCATCGTATCTAAAAATAATAAGGGGATTTTCATTAGTGAAACAGCCTCACCTAAAACAACATTTAAAACAACGGCCATTGCACATAAAGTCAATATTTTCATTTTATTATTCATCGTTTACTTTTCCTTCTAAAAATAGTTTTAATTTCTGATATAAATCGCCTTGTGATTCTTCTGTATACCAAGTTGGAACTTCAAAATAAGGATTAACAATCCCATGATTCTTACATAATTCAAAATACTCTTCCATTAGCACGCCTCGCTGTGCTGAGATGGAACAATTAGGACTTTCATTGATCCCGATGATTCCCAAATAGCGATAATCATTCGCTTGATACTCTTTGATTTGTTGAATGACTGGTTGCAACATACTTTGACATTTTTGACGATAGCCTGGTATAGCAACATATTCTTGATAAGTCATTGGTGGTCTCTCTTTTCCTAAGGTCAAAAATTCAGGACAAGGCAATTGTAGCAACGCAACGCCTTGATTTAATAAAGAAATGGCCAAAGGAAAAGCACCACGAGCCCGTTCCCATCCAGGTATCACCGCATGTTGATTCAAGATGCAGTGTGAAACAACCACAAATTCTCTCTTTAATTTCATGTTATTTCCTCACAAAAAATCTTTTCTAAACTGACGAACACCTGATGAAGTTCTTCTTCAAAAATCGTGCGCATATCTAAATAGTTTCGCTCATTTTTTACCCGACTAATCACTGGAACAATTCCTTTTCTTAGTCTTCGTTGCAGCTCTTCCGCATGCCATTGCTTACTTTTTACTGTTACTGCATAGGTAGGTAATAAGCTTTCTGGATACGTTCCACCACCAACCGTACTATAATCTTTTTCGATAGCGACTTCGAGTTGCTCGATTTTTTTTAACTTTTCAGCTAATATTTGTGCGCGATTCAAACAATTTTCGATCTTATCCGATAGCATTTGCAAAGTAGGCAAGGATCGAATGGCTTCTTCTTCATCAAGATAAAGTTCTAAAGTTGCTTCTAATGCACTTAGAGTCATTTTATCGACTCTTAATGCACGCAGTAGTTGATTTTCTTTCATCCTCTGAATATACGTTTTTTTACCTACAATAATTCCGGCTTGTGGTCCGCCTAATAATTTATCTCCACTAAAGGAGACCACATCACACCCTTGCTCGATTACTTCTCGAACAGTCGGTTCATACGGTAAGCCAAAGCGGCGCATGTCAATGAGTAGACCGCTACCCAGATCATTGATTAACGGGACTTGATGTTTTTGTGCTAAGAGAGTTAACTCTGATAAGTGAGGAGTTTCTGTAAATCCAATGATTCGATAATTACTGGTGTGGACTTTTAAAATCGCTCCAGTTTCAGAAGTCAAAGCCTGTTGGTAATCTCTAATATGCGTTTTATTGGTTGTTCCAACTTCTCTAATTTTTCCACCTGTTGCGGTAATTACCTCTGGAATACGAAAAGATCCTCCTATTTCAACAAGTTCCCCTCGAGAAACCAATACTTCTTTATCAGTAGCCAAAGTATCAAGAATTAACATAACAGCTGCTGCGTTATTATTCACCACTAAGACGTCTTCTGCTCCAGTAAGTTTTTTTAGAATATGCGTTAAATGACTGTATCGGGTACCTCTCTTGCCACTAGTTAAATCCATTTCTAAATTTGAATAGGAAAAACTTATTGTCTTTAATTGTTCCTCAATTTTCTTACTAAGTAAGGAACGTCCTAAATTTGTATGCAGAATCGTACCTGTCCCATTAATTACTTTTTGTAACGAATATGTTCGTTGTTTCACTTTTTCAATCACTCGAATACAGAGTTCTTCAATCGCTGGAGGTAACACTTCTTCTTTTAAAACAGTTTTTCTAGTTTGTTCTAAAACACTTTGTACCTGTTGTTTGACTACTCCGTAAGAATACTTCTTTTCTAATATTTGCAATTCAGGAGTTTTTAATAAACGATCCACTGAAGGCAAATCTGCTAATCGTCGTTGTATTTCTCTAGCCATCGTTTACCTGCTTTCTATCGTTTTGCAATTATTCTCAACGCCTTTATGGTTTTTTCTATTTCTTCTTCTGTTGTAAAACGGGATAAAGATACTCGAACAGTTCCAGTATTTTTAGTTCCTAAATCTTGATGTATTAGCGGTGAACAATGGTAGCCTGAACGTGTGGCAATGCCAAACTCTTCCCACAGAATGTCACTGATTAAAGCTGATTCTGCAGATCTGATATTCAACGAAAAAACGTCTATATGCTCTTTCGTGAAATCTCCATAAAACGTTAATTCTGAAATCTTCATCGCTTCTTGGTAGAAGTAGTTTCCCAATGATGGTGTCTCTTGGGACATTAGCCAACCTACACTGGCTGCTAATCCAGCAATTCCTGGCACATTTGCTGTCCCAGCCTCCAACATTGCTGGCAATTCATCCGGCTGCTCCTTAGAGAAGGACTTCATACCATCACCACCAGTTATTATCGGTGTAAGTTTCAGTTTTTTGTGAATACAGATGCCCCCAGTTCCTTGTGGTCCATGTAACGCTTTGTGTCCAGTGAAACAAGCCGCTGCGACCTTCCCATCACTTAAGTCAATTGGTAGATGACCAGCTGTTTGAGAAATATCTAAGATTAAATACAGCTGATGTTTGTGGCAAAAACGTTTTATCCATTCAATATCTAAAAGATTCCCTGTCACATTACTTGCATGATTGCAGACCACTACTTTGGTTTTTGCGTTTAATTTTTCAGTAAATTCTTCATAATTCAACTGTCCAGTGATCGGATGACTACTGATAATGTCGTAGGAAACGCCTAGTTTTTCTAATTGATAGAGTGGTCGCAGCACGGAATTGTGTTCCCAACTTGTGGTCAATACATGATCACCAGCTTGAATGAACCCTTTTAATACTGCATTAAGAGCAATAGTCACGCTTCCAGAAAAAATAATTTCATATAAATCCCCGGTATGAAAAAAACTTTTTAATGTATCTCTTGCCATTTCTATTAATTGATAAGCACGAATGGAATAGCTATGAGCGCCACGAGCTGGGTTGCCATACCTCTCACTTTCAAGCACATCTAGGATTGTTTGTTTCATACAAACCGGCTTTTGGACTGTCGTAGCTGCATTATCTAAATAAATAGTCATACTAGTCTCCTTCTTGTTTCCCTAAAATCCGATAATTTTCTACTCGTTTTGTGATGCCGAGTTTATCGATTGATTCTAAAATAAGCATGGAAGCTTTTCGGCTCGAGTTTGTCATATCACGAAAATCAGCTAGTGTCATTTTCTTGTTTTTCTTGATATAAGTCTGGATTTGTTGAATAGCTTGCTGGTAAATCTTTCCTGACAGAACATATTCGTGGGTTAAAAAAACAGCGCTGGTGGCATCTAAAGCTTCCAATACTTCTTCAGCATTTTTGTCTAAAAGGGCTAACTCTTCTTTTTTTATCGGCATATAACCACTGTTTTTTAGGTAACGTTCAATTTTTTGTTTGGCGACTTGTTGATAGCTATTAAATTGTACTTGAAAATCATAAACAGATAATCGTTTCTGTTGTTCTTTGATTACGTTGAATTTTTTTAATAATTGAATCAAGACGAAAACTTCTTTTTCGGTCAAGCCATTTCGTATTTTAGAACGAAATTCTTCTAAAGGCATACCATCCCGTAGACGGTATTTTTTGTGATACTCTTCTAAGATCTTTTGTGCTTTTACTGCTAATTGTTGATATCTTTCATAAAGTAAAAACCCACAAGAGGTAAAGAAGATTTGACTTTTATCCTGTAGTTCTTCTAATGAATGGCTTAGTTGATCAAGGGGGACACCCAGATAGGTCAACAATTCTTTTTCTACTGTAAATGGCTGTTTCTTATTTAACATAAAATCAATTATCATACTGTTCAGATTGCCATTTTCTTTCGCTTTTAAGCTTTCTAAAATCGCCTGTTTGAATCGACGATGTTTTTTTGGAACGGCGTTTAAGACTTCACCTCCAGCAATCGTATGCATGGGTGAATAAGAGCGTAGAATAAAACGATCTTTTTCTTTTACAGAAACTTTTTCTTCTAATCGTAACTGCAAAAAGCCTTCTTCGTTTGGCCCAATCCAATCTAATCCTAATGGAACAGTACGAGCCATTATTTCTTTTGTTCCGATCAACACTCTAACCCGATCCCATAGATTAATTCCCCCATCCGTCCCTGCCAAGCAAGATACCTTAACATCCAACATCCAGCTTTCCTCTAAAGAATCCGCGGTTGATAGAACATCCCCGCGCGTGACTTCTTCACGGGTAATGTTTGCTAAATTGATAGCAGTTCGTTGTCCAGCATATGCTTTTTGAACGTTATTTTCATGTACCTGCAGATTTCTTATCCGAACTTTTCGCTTATTTGGGTAGAGATAGCAGTTTTCTCCAACGGTTAGTTCCCCTTCCAGCAAAGTGCCTGTAACTACTGTACCGAAGCCTTTTACACTGAAAACCCGATCGATATTTAACCTTGGTGTTCCACTACTTACTTGTTCTGATGTTTGCTCCGTGTAGGCTTCGATTTTTTTTAGTAATTGTTTGATCCCTTTTCCACTAATGGCATCGGTTTCAATTATTTCCGTTTTTTCTAAAGGCGTGTGAAGTAATTGATCACGTATATCTTCGATGACTAGTTCTTTCAATTCAGCATCAATCGTATCAATTTTTGTTAATACAATTAAAAAATGGTGGATTCCTAATAAATTCAAAATATCAATATGCTCTTTTGTTTGAGGCATGATTCCTTCACTAGCATCAATGACTAATAAAATAAGATTAAGACCAGGTAGTCCAGCAACCATATTTTTAATAAATTTTTCATGGCCAGGAACATCTACGAAACCCACACGTTGTTGATTTGGTAAATTTAAGTAAGCAAATCCTAGATTAATCGACATGCCCCTTTTTTTTTCTTCTTTTGTTGTGTCAGTATCTATTCCAGTCAGCGCTTTGATCAATGTTGTTTTTCCATGATCAATATGCCCAGCTGTTCCAATTACAATATTTGCCATTTCTTTTACCCCTTATAATAAGTAATACGTTACATCCAGTCCAACTTGAAGCGCTTTATAAAAACCTTCTGATGACACATTATTTTTAGCTAAAATATGCCGTATCTGATTTTCAGCTTCTAGCGGAAATTTTAAAGAAAAACCACAGCTAAGATATATTTTTTCGGGTGTAGGAATGATTCTTACAGATAGTTTAGCTGATTGGCACATCAGCTCAGCTCTCATTGCTTCACGTGTCGAATGAAATAATACCACTCCATATGACTTCATTGTTTACTCCTTAAGGTTTGATGATTTTTTTAGATTGTCGCATCATTTCAACAATATGATACATATTGGTCACTTCACCGACTTTACATTTTTCACTGAGATTATAATAGTTAAGACAGGCTCCACAAGCATAAATTTCTACCCCATTTTCCGCAAGAATCTGTAAATCCTCCAAGGAATCCGAGTTGTCGTTTACTAAATGGACCCCACCATTGTAGAAAATGATTTTTTCGGGCAAATCAGGTTGTTCGGTTAAAGAATAAATAAACATTTTTAATAATTGTTTCCCTAATTCTTTCGACCCTTGCCCCATCATATTCGTGTCGACAACAACTATATAATTGTCTTCAATATCATTTTCTCTTGTAAGTTCTTGTTCATAAATAGAAGCTATCCCTCCGTTTTTCTTGGAGATACGTACAGTAAACGATTGTGCATCATTTTGCTTTACTTGATAATCATAACCTAGTTGTCCCGCCATTTTTTTTAGGTTTTGTGCAGCAATCTCATTATCGACAGTTGTTTCTACTGTATCGTTTTCTTCCAAAGCTTTCTTTGTTTCAATCACTGGAAGGGGACATACTTTTCCCAATGCGTTAATTTTAACCATTTTGATTCTCCTTTCCATGTGTAGTGAATCATGGGATCAGTTTATTAGACTAATCGAACAATTTTTTTCTTAATAAACCATGATTTCTGCTGTCTTTTTTTTCGTAACAACGCCAAAATCTTTGGCTAAGATATTGGCTGATTTCAGATCTTCTTCTAATTTTTTTGCTTCTTTAGCCGGGATACTTACCAATAATCCTCCAGATGTCTGTGGATCATATAGCAACTCTTCGATTCCTAAGTCATCGACATAAAAGGCCATCTTTTTTTCCATAAAATTTCGGTTTCGTTGTCCTCCAGCAGTAAAAAGAAAGGCTTTTGCTCCTTCATAAGCTTCTTCAAAATATGGCAGTTTTTCTGAATAGATTTCAGCTGAAAAATTGTCATGTAACATTTCATGAAGATGTCCTGCTAACCCAAATCCTGTTACGTCGGTACAACTAGTGATTGGATATTTTCTGATGATAGCCATCGCATATTTATTTAAGGTTTCCATACTTTTTGTTGCTTTGGCAAACCCTTCTTTGGTTATTGCCCCGGCGCTGTAACCAATGGTAATAATGCTTACACCTAGAGGTTTTGTTAAGATTAAGTGATCTCCTTCTTGACAAGTATTATTTTTGTAAATATTGTTTGGATGAATTGTGCCAGTTACAGAAAGTCCATATTTGACTGAACGGTCATGGATTGAGTGCCCACCTGCTAAGATTCCACCTGCTTCTTGAACTTTTTCAGCCCCACCTCTTAAAATCTCTTTTAAAACCTGTAGTTCTTTTTCTTCAGGAAAAGCAACAATATTTAAGGCAGATAATACATCCCCTCCCATCGCATAAACATCACTCATCGCATTGGCAGCAGCAATTTTGCCAAATAAATAAGGATCTGTCACCATAGTAGGAAAAAAGTCTAACGTCTGAATAATTGCTAATTCATCGGTCAATTTGATAACGGCTGCGTCATCTGTTGCATCAAAGCCCACTAACAATTTTTCATCTTGGGATTTAGGGAGGTCTGCTAAAATATTCCCTAGATTTCCAGGACCAATCTTAGCGTTACATCCACCACAAATAATTAATTGTTCGATTTCTTTTTTCATTGGCATCCACTTCCTTTTCATATAGTGTAATAATCGATGACTTTTCCTCTGCTGCTTACTGTTTCATTTTCTATAGTTACACCAACAATCAGAAAATAGCGGGCAAATCATTAAAATAACTATGCTAGTTTGGTGTACTAAAAATGAAGAAGTGGCTGTACAGTTCTTTCCACTCCTTCACATTTTGCTACTAGATTAAGCTTTTCTATTTTTTAGAAAACATTCCTTTTCGCATATATGTAATTCCTGAGTAAATAATTACAGCAATGATTACCCAAGTCAGCATATTCAAATCTAAACTTGTGACGAATTTAACAGCAATAATTACCCCAATTACTCCACCAATCGTAATTGCCAAACTAACTTTACGCGCATAATCACCAGATTTAATAAAGTTACCTGAAGCAACGGGCATCAATCCTGCACAAGAAGCCATCATAATAGGAAAAGCAACAAGCGGACTTAACCCCAACATGTATACTAATGCCATACATGGTGCATATAAACCTACGCCAATCGTCATTAATGCACCTAATAGGAAATTACCGATGACGCCGATGATTAGCTTAAGACCTGTTAAAGCAGTCGCTTCATTTCCAGAGCCTAAGAGATCCAGCATTCCAGCTTGTTTTAGCCCCATTAAAATTGCTGTCACAATCAAAGCAAGTCCCATAAAAAACTGCACCTTTTTTTCAGGTAGCTTACTGACTGTTTTCGAACCCACAAACGAACCCACAATTGCTGCTGCAACTAATGAAAACAGAGTAATAGGTGATACTTTAACAACAGTAATGAAAATAAAAGCTTCAATGATTACCGGAATAGAGTGTGCCACATTGAGCGTTCCTGGTAATTGTCGATCGTTATCTAATTGCTTGGTAAATTCTAGTAACATGGTTGTTGGCGCAAAACTACCAATCCCTAATGTATCTAAAAAATCGGTAATTAACCCAATTGTTCCAGAAATAAGATAATTTCCTCCACCCCAATTTCCTTTATTTGCAAGTAAGTCGAGAACAAAAAAGAATAAGAAATAGAGTAATAAAACGCTTAATAAACCCAACAGTAGTTGTACCATGATACCTCCTTAATAGTAAGCAGAGTTTTACTAACCCATCATTTTTTATGTAACCATCTGTTAATGGCTAGGACTAGAGAATTCAATTCACATTTTGGATGGTTATACCTTGTATTTTAATCAAGTAAAAATCCATTTTTTAATGAGTCTTTAGGATCGACAAGGAATTGATTAAATCCTGTAATATAAGCAGATCCCGTCACTTTGGGAATAATCGCTTGATAATTTCCTACACGTGTTTCCTTTGTAATTTCTCCCTTAAACATCGTTCCTAAAATACTTTCATAGACAAAACTTTCACCAATTTTCAACTCGTTTTTTGCATACAAAGTTGCTAATTTAGCACTCGTTCCCGTTCCGCAAGGTGAACGATCAACTTGTCCATCCCCGAATACCACGACATTTTGATAAGTAGCTTCAGGACTTTTAGCAGGACCATAAAATTCGACTAAGTCAACGGTTTTAATATGTTTTAATCGGGGATGTTGGATCTCGATATTTTGATTAATCGCTTCGCGAATTTTTAGACCTGCTTCAGTAAATCTTGACGCATTCTTCGGCTCAATTGTTAAACCAACTTCTTCGGCTTTTAATATGGCAAAAAAACTTCCGCCAAAAGAAATATCCACATGAACTGTCCCAATATCGGGCACACTCACTGCCACATTTTCTTTATATAGAAAGGATTCCACGTTTTCAAAAGAGACCGATTCCGCAGAGTAATCTTCATCCAGATGAACCTCTCCGCAAACAATCCCCGCAGGTGTATCTTGCGTTACTTTAACCACACGGGTTCCTTCTCCTACATCTACCCAGCCCAATTCTACAGCTGCTGTCATTGCCGCAATGGTGTTGTGACCGCACATATTTAAATAGCCACCAGAATCCATGAAAATAATCCCGTAGTCTGCCTCGTCATGAACCGGTTCACAAATAAAAGCCCCGAACATATTTTTATGCCCTCGTGGTTCATGCATTAGCATTTTACGTAAATCATCTGCTTGTGTTTCCAGGTATATTTTTTTATCCGCCATCGTTTTTCCATGAAATTTAGGAATGCCTCCTACAATTAACCGAGCGGCTTCACCAGCTGTATGGGTATCTACTACTGATATCATTTTTGATACTTTCATACTAACCTCCACGTTACTTCAATTTTTGATTATCTTTACGCATCTTTAGTTTTATAAAAGCGAGCGCTTTAACTGCATCATAGAAAGTGATCGTATTTTCTCCAACCACTTCCGTTTCAATCCCTGCTTGTGATTTATTAAAATCCAGCACATATTTTGTATAATCATTTTCTACGACAAACTTGGCTTGTTTCCCAATAAATTTGAGCCCAATAACACTGATGCCACGACGACCTATTTCTTCTAGGGTATTGGCAAAATCGATGTCTGAATTTCCCCAACCATCTGTTGATAAAACAACGCCATCTGTAGCCATCGCTTCTAGCCAAGTAGCTGTTCGTTGTCCGACTAGATGCTTCATTTCATTGCTTTGAGGCGTGCCAATAATAATAACACCTTGGAAATCAATGTCAGGATCTTTGCTTAAAACATCCAGTAAAGGATCTTTAAAAAGGTGCATCGAAGTTTCTTTAGTTGATGGTCCTATTCCCATACAAATCCCCTTTTCTAACAATTAGACCATTGAACGAATGGCACCATCACGATACTCATTGGCAGATAAAAAGATGGGCATATTATTCATATCGATAATCGAATGACCACCCTTAAACCCACTAGGTTCATCTGGAAATAATAACATATCGTACATCGCACCTTGGCCAGCTACCTGCTTGACCAACGTCACTTTTGGCTTTCCCGGATTTTTTTTTTCTTCATAGATATGTGTTTCCGTTGCTTCCTTACCATCTAGCAACTTTAATTGTTCTCGGATTTCCTGCAGATAATTGTCAACTATCCGAAACAATTTTAAACATAACTCACGATCGAAAGGTGTTCCTTTCTTGACAAGTAAGTCAATCAAAATAATGTAATCCTCTGCGTTAGGTGTGCCCGGTCGATTTAAAAATAAATGATCACGCAATACACCATCAGAAGAACCAAACTCATGGAGCTGTTCACCCTCATCGATTGTGCCGGTCATTATGACCGACACTCCCGTTAATGTATGGGTGATACCCGTCCCCAAAACGCCTAATACTTTAGCAGAAATTGGTAAAATATCCATGATAGTATTTGTTTTTAGGTCTAACTGATGGGGTTCTAACAATCGGATCGTCAAGGATTTGACATCCTTACACAGACAATCAAATTCAGTTTTTATCTGTAGTTGATTGTGATCAAGCTTAAATTGATTTCCTATGGAAACTTTTTCCATATGGAAAACTTTCATTTTTAATGTTTCTCCTTGCATGCTGAACCCTCTTTACACATGAGCGATATATTCATAAGGCAATGGCACAATTTTCCCTGGTGTTTCAATTGAAACTAGGCTTTCTAAAGTATCTTTTAAAATACCCGTTTGCATGTCAATATTATGTGGTTCTCCGGCATTAGCGCCCATCGGCACACGTGGTGCTACAGCTCTAGGTGAACCATTTTGCCGTACTACTGGTGGTAATGCGGCGATTAAAATAGTAGGAATCCCTGCTTCCTCAATTGCTCTCTGCACGATCACGGCAGTTCTATGACAGGTCCCTCAACCAGCAGTTAAAACAACTGCGTCAACTTCTTCTTCCACGAGTTTTTGTGCGATTTCTGGTCCCGTCTGTTCATTAAAGGCATCTTGGTCACCGCCGCCTCCCATAAAGCCATAATGTACAGGGGCTGCTTCTTTAATAAAGCCGTCTTTTACTAATTCATGTAATCGGTCAATCGGAAACATCGCATTGACATCCCGATTAACGTCTGCGTTGTCATATCCACCATGTGAGACCATTAAATCTTCACTTGGTACTCCATCTGGAATCTCACGATACGTTGTATCTCCTGCCAAATTAAAACGTGTATCACTTTTTAAGTGGACACCAGCTGCCGTTGCTAAAGCAATCCGCATCTCTTTCAGCTCTTTTTTAACGGGCGTAAAGACGGATTTGGGTGTGATTGGTACAAAAATTTCTGACTGTAATCCTTCGAATACTGTTAAACTCATCTACTCATTTTCCTCTCTCATTTTTATTTTCTTCTGTTGATTTTTTAAACGTCGACGTTCATGTTCTGTGATTGCTTCAACGTAATGAGTATTGGCTGCTTCTTCCAAAACCTCTGGATAACTCATCAAAAATCCAACTTCTTGTCCTATTTTTAAATCGTACTCTGAAATAATCATGCGCCGCGGAATTTTTAATTGACCTAGTCGTCCTTTGATATCAATAGTTACGCTCGCATCTCGAACTTCAACAAGTATCCCTTCAAACATTTGTTCAGTAGAGACATACTTTAATTTTTCGATTCTATCCATTTTGCACCTTATTTTATTCTTTTTCATAAATTTCTTGACGTTTTTTACTTTTCGGCAAAGATTGCTCATTTTCTTCCAGGTCTATTTTTCTTCCTGTTGTTTTTTCGATAATCTCAATGTTGTTTTGTTTGACATTCGGATTCCATTTACGTTCAGCTGGTTTAATTGTTCCTCCACCCATTAACGTTTTTAACATAGCTAAATCACGAATGGCGTCTTCTCTACACAAGGTATTATTTGATAAAATTTCATTTTCAATCCCTTGTTTTGATTTATTATTATCAACCATTGCGCCCATTTCAGAATTACCAACAACTAAGGCTCCTTGAACAGCACTATAAGAGTCGCCAACCACTTTGATTCCACGTTTTCCAATTTCTTCCATGTGAGAAGCGAAATCAATATGATTATTTCCGAAACCTTCAGTGGTTACAATGGCACCATCAATGTCCATGGCTTCGACAGTCATTCCTAAACGTTTTGAAACATAATATTTTTCAGTATTCGCTTGTGGAGAGCCGACGAACATAACACCGACTAAATCAATTTCTTCATCTGCCATTGCTTCTTTAACAAGCGGTTCCCGCCAATAATGGCGTGAAGTTTCTTTCGAAGCCGGTCCAATACAAGTTAACGCGTGGATTCCTCCATCTAATACTTCTGTTGGTGCCAATAGGATTGGCAAATTGCCAAGGTCAACATTTGGTTTTGCGCCAAATGTTCCAACTGGCTCGATGGGCATAATCAAATTATCATGCATCGCACCTTGCCCCATTATTTCTTTGATGATCAAAACTTTCTTATTGCCAATTCGACGTTTCTGTATAATTTCTTCTGAATGTATCACCAATGATTCATCCGCTTTTTTGAGGTCTTCACGAATTTCTTGAGTGATGTAATCAGAAGCTTTGTGAGCGGCTAGCGGACCCGGACGTTCCATATTCGCGTGTTCTTTGATTGTCACTTGGGTTTTAATAAAGATTTCTCCTTTATCTGGTGCTCCAGGTCGTCCCCACATAATGTTACGATCTAATTCTCCTTCAGAAGAACCAAATTCACCGATTTGAACTCCATTAGCATCCGTCCCTGTAACAACCATGACGACACCATCCAGTACTCGGGTAATTCCATGCCCAAGATCGCCTTCAACTTTTGCGGCAATTGGCTGAACGTCCATAATCGTTTCACTATATTCAGTGTATTTATCTGGTGTAATGATTTCTAAAGTCATATCTTCAACGAGCTGTTCCAGTTCAACTGCTTCAGCACAAATTTCTGTCATTTTTCGTAAAATTAAAGTTGTTCCTTCGATTTTTGTTTCTTCCCCAAAAATCACCTGATCAATTTTTAGATGATCATGTCGTACAGAACGAATCACTTTTTCTTTCACCTGATTTGAGTTTTCCAAAACCGGTGCTGGTATTACTGGCGTTACTTGCTCAGGAATTATTGATTCCGGTGCAGGATTTACCGTTTCGGTTAACTGAGTAGCCATCATTAAAGGAAGCTCTAAATCAATTCCTTTTCCTTCAGCAATATGAATTTTAATAGTCTGACCACTCGTTACAGAAGATGAAGCAGTTTGAATTGGCGTCGCAATTGTTTCAGAAGTCTCAACTTCTTTTTTTTCATTTAAATGAACTTCTTTCATTCCTTCAGATACACCTTCCAGTAATTCTTTTGTCAATGGAATCAACGCATCCGTTGTTTCTTTTAATGTTGTACCAAGTACTTGTTCAATCGTTAACACATCTTCAGAAAATTCAAGCAACCCTGATTCTTCCAGATCAAGAAAAATTGCGGGGTCCTCTAGATTTTCTGGCGTAATCACTGTGCCTGCTTCCGCACGACAACAGAGTACAGCTAGATCTTTTGCATGTTCTTGGGCAGTTTCAGCCGTAATAGACATTCGTTAAATCCTCCTAAAATTTAAATTTATTTCGTTGTAGGTAATTTACGATATAGTCTGTGCCCATCTGCCCGAAGTACATGATCTGTATGATGATAAACCGGAACTCCTAACCTAGGAGCTACACCAATAACGGTGTTCGTTCAATCAGAACAAGTTCCAGTCATCACAACTTCAGCACCTGCTTTTTTCAAAGCAAAGACTGTTTGTGCTTGTCCTGGACATATACCTGGCAAGGTACATCTATATCTTCCATTCACTTTTACCATTCGCTTACAGCGTTGTGTAGCAACAACTTCAGCACCCATGTTTTCAGCTATTTCAGTCATTCTTTCTTCTGAACCGCCGCATTCACAAAGTAATAGTCCTATTTTTCGGTGTTCTTGAGGAAATGGCATAGCAACCAATACCCCTCCGCTGGTTTTCGTAATGGGGGTTTCTTCCGTGCCGCTATGACCAGTCATTGGTCCACCGATCACAATTTCTCCATGGGGCTCAATAAAACCTCCAACTTGATCAATTAATTGCTTGACAGGTGTTCCAATTGGGACATCTTTAAAGACTGTTTTCTTTTGTTTTACACGACCAGATACCGTAAGATCTTTATCAATAAATGGTTTTCGCTGTTCAATCGCTTCGACAATGCGTTTAATTGTTTCAACATTATCCACTACTGCTCCGATTTCGATTGGTAGTTGACCAGGGTCTAAAGTGATGTTCAACACTTCACGAATCACTACACGTTCATCGCCTGCAGGATAGATGTCAGGTAATTGGTAAACATCTATTGTCGGTTCATTGTTGGTAAACTTTAACAATTGTATGACTAACTCTCGATGTTTTCCTTTAACGGCAATGATTCCTTTGGGTGCTTTCGTAATGCTCATGCAATACTTTATTCCACGAATCAATTGTTTGATTTGACTTTTCATTTGCTTTACGTTGTGAAGTAATAAAGCTTCACATTCTGCACCATTTGCGATAAAGATGCCTTCTGGTATTTCACAAGATAATTTTATATCTGTCGGAAACCCAGCTCCACCAGCTCCGACAATTCCGGCTTCTTTGATTGCTTGAATATAAGAGGATGTTTCTGGAATAGGAAGATAACTTGAAAAATTTTGCTTTTCATCAATCTTTAGCACAATCTGATCGTTGGTTACTTCTGATACAACGCCTGAAAAGCTAGAATGAATATTTGCTCCTAATCCATCTGGTTTAGCAATTTTTTGTCCACGTTGCACATATTCGCCTATTTTTACCATACTCTTTGATAAAGCGCCTACATGTTGTTTTAATGGTATAAGAATTTTTTCCACTCTTTTCACCTCCCTCGTTTTACTTGAACTTGAGTAAACTAGCCACCCACAGCTCATGTTTATAATATCACAATATAGAGGTTTGATGAATGATTTATTTATAAACAATTGTTATTTATAGTTCTACAAATGCTTTTATAACAACAAAAATATATGTATTGTTTTTTATTTAAATATAGAGAAAAAATAACAACATGCACTTAATGATTATATACATAGAGTGAGAACTGATGGAAAATCTTTTTTCACTTTATTGAACGACACGTATAGTCTATGCAATTTTGATTATCATAATTTTTTCATTTTCATCCATCAAAAAATACAGTTTAGCACGGTTGCTCTTTCAATATCTGTTCTATTCTATTGGCAAAATCAGCTTGATAATCATCTCCTTTTTAGCTAATAAAAAATCAAAAAAATATGTTAGAGAGCAATAGACATTTTCACAATAAAAAAGGGACTGGGACAAAAGTTGTCTCAGTCTCTTCTAGTATCTCTAAAAACGAATAAACGGTGTTCAAACATCAGCCCCTTGAAATAAGCCTGAATTTTTCAAAACATGAGAAGCTGTTTCAAAAAATTCTTTCTTATTGTCATCAGAGCTACCCGATGTTTTTACGACCTCTGATTCACGGCGTTCAAGAAGCAACTCCTCAATAATAAGGGAGGAGCTAAACGCTTCTTTCAAAGCCTCTTTTCATGCGAATCTTAATTAATATTTTTTATTAGGTTTCTCCCCTTATGCACGATGCATTGGAAGATCATTATTACTTGGTTGAACAAGTAAGTATTGGATAACATCAATGTTACTTGATTCAAAAGATGCTGCACAAGCTTGAAGGTAAAGATCCCACATTCGATAGAAGGAATCGCCCATAGTTTCTGTTACCTTGTCTTGTACTTTATGGAAATTATTTGTCCAATGTTCTAAAGTAAGCTGATAGTCCCGGCGCAAACTTTCTAAATCAATTAACTGTAAATCATTATCCGTAATATCTGTTACGATTTCTGCTAATCCTGGAATGTATCCACCCGGGAAAATATATTTGTTGATCCAAGCATTAACTGCCCCACCTTGCTGACGAGTAATACCGTGAATCAACGCTGTTCCTTTAGGAGCTAGTAATTTTTGGATGACACCAAAATACTCTTTTAAGTTGTCTGCTCCCACATGTTCAAACATCCCGACACTTGTAATATGATCAAACGTTTCATCTTTAAGATCACGATAATCCATTAATAAGACCCGACATTTATCTTCCAGATGTTCTTCTTTGATCCGATTAGTAATATGGTTATATTGTTCTTCACTCAAGGTAATACCAGTTGCTTTTACATTGTATTCTTTGATAGCTGTAAACATCAAGGTTCCCCAACCACAACCGATATCTAATAACGTATCATTATCCTTGATGAAAAGTTTATCTAAGATGTGGTGGACTTTATTGATTTGGGCTTGTTCCAATGTATCTTCAGGTGTCTCAAAATAAGCACAAGAATAGGTTAATGTTGGATCTAGCCACATTTCATAAAAATCATTTCCTAGATCATAATGTGCATGAATATCTGCTTGATTTTGTTTTTTTGTGTGTTTTTGCTTTTTAGGAAGCCATTTTAAATAGTCGCTCCCTCTTAAAAAGCTGTTTGCTTGTTGGTAAGCATCGTTGATCAACGCTTGAATACTTCCCTCAATCTCAATACGATGATCCATGTAAGCTTCACCTAGAGCTAGAGAGGCGTTATTTGTGATTTCTTTCATTGGTATTTCTTCATGGATCTTAATTTTGATTTGGGGAGGATTGTCAGTATCTCCATAGCGTTTTGTCGTACCATCCCAGTAGGTAACTTCAACTGGAAGGGAGAAAGAACGTGAAAATAATTGATTATATACTGTTTTTTCTAACATGATTTTCCTCCTTAGAATTGCTACTATTTAACGTTAATACTAAAAATTAAAAGAATCAACTCAGAAGGGTATTTTTCAGAAAAAAATCTTTGTTACCTATCAAATTTTCATTATTTTCACATTTAATTTCTCATAATTAGTTGATGATCTTAGGCCTTGACTTCATCTTTAAAGCCAGTTTTAGCAAAAATCCATAGCAATAAAAGAACTGAAACAGTTGATTGAATACCTAACATCAAAACAAAATCAAAATAAAAGAATCCAACAATCGTGGCAATAATGGAGCCAACTCCAATCACATTCAACATTAAATTGGCACTTTCTTTGAATGTTTGGATGGAAGAAAAACGACTCTTTCTAGTTAGCCATAAAAAGAAAGAAGCACCAAATAAAATGAAGCTAGTCATTATAAATAAGATGATTCCTAAACTCATACTATAAGATAAAATAATCATTGGACGATTACTGGCGTAAAATTCCTGTTCTAAAAATGCTTGAAACTCTTGTGGCGTTCGGACTGATTCGGGATTGAAAGACGCTTGGTAATTCATTTGATAGGTTCTTATACGCCCCTGTTCTTTTTGCTGGATTGTCCAATGATTTTTTGCGAAATCAATAAAGGCGTTTTTTTCGTTTTTTTGTTCTTTCGTCAATCCTGACCCAATCAGTATTTCGTTATTCTGATAAATCGTTATTGGTGAGTGATTTATTTGCCCATTCTCCATGGGTAATTCTGAAAATTTATTTACTCCATCTTGATCAATTAGTTGGTGAACTGTCAAAAATTGCTCCATAGGGATTGCTTTTACCTGATTGGTATAATACATGGTAATCGGCATAACCATCAACGCGACCAAGAAAAGAAAGATCAGACTCAATTTAGGCCATGACAACTGTCTTCTACCAGCAAATAGACGTCTAGGACTATTTAAATGAGAAAAGTAATTCAAAGGAAATGTTTGCATCAAAACCTGCTCCTAACCTTTTGTGCCACCAGAAGTCAAACCAGTGACAAAGTTTTTTTGTAAAAAGAAGAACAATAAACAAATCGGTAATGCAATGAGGATCGCTCCTGCGGCAAATAATGAAACCCGTTGATTTGTCACATCAGAAATGAATGTTTGCAAACCAACTGCCACTGTTTGATTTTCTGGTGTGCGTAGTAAAAATTTAGCGAGCATGAAGTCTCCAAACGGTCCCATAAAGGCCCATAATGCTTGAACGGCAATCATTGGTTTAACTAACGGTAAAACGATTTGTAGAAAAATCCGGAAATGACCAGCTCCATCTAATTTAGCAGATTCATCTAAATCAAGTGGAACAGTATCAAAATAACCTTTCATTAGCCAAGTATTCATCGGAATTCCCCCACCAATATAGATCATTGTTAAGAACCAGTATCGATCTAAGGCGTTAAGTAGAAAAGCCATGACGTAAAAAGCGGTCAATGCAGCCATCGTTGGAACCATTTGAATCACCAGGAAAAACATCAAGCTTGATTTGCGTCCAATGAAACGGTAACGACTATAAGTGTAACCAGCCAAAGTTACAACAGTCACTTGGATAACCATTGTTAAAATGGAAATAATCAAGGTATTTTTATACCAAGTACCATATAACGTTTCTGAGAATAGCCGTCTAAAATTTTCTAGTGTCCAGTCACTGGATAAATCCAGACTAAAAGCAGCGATATTACCTGATTTAAATGCTGTACTGGCTGTAATCAACAATGGATAGATAATGATGATCGACAAAAGAATCAAAAAAACATAGGTCAAGAATTGTGACAATCTTCGTTGGAATTTAGCACTTGAATTAAATTGTTTCATCGCTTAGTCCTCCATATTAAATGCATTAGTCTTTTTAAATACAAGTAAAGAAACACAAATGACAATTGCAGAAATAATTAGTGTAATGGCTGAAGCCATGGAGTATTGTGGCGAGGTTCCCGTCGTTAGTTTATAGATCCAAGAAATCAAGATGTCTGTTGAACCTGCGCCCCCTCCTACACTTCCAGGACCACCGTTGTTAAATAAATAAATCATCGAGAAATTGTTGAAATTACCAGTATACTGAGTAATAAACGTTGGCGCTGCTACTAGAAAAATAGCCGGTAACGTGATATTAGAGAAACGTTTCCAAGCATTTGCACCATCGATTTTTGCTGCTTCATATAAATCTTCAGAAATGGATTGTAAAATACCTGTTACCATGACATAGATATAAGGGAATCCTAACCACCCTTGAACCATAATGATCGCAACTTTCGTCCAAAATGGATCTGTTTTCCATGAAATCGCGCTAATGTCTACGAATGGCAGATGATTGATAAAAGGAATCACTTGGGTGTTGATCGCCCCCACACTATCATTGAAGATATTAGAGAAACTCATAATTGTTATAAATGCTGGTACCGCCCATGGTAAAAGGAAAATAATACCAAAAAAACGTCTAAATTTAATAAATTTTTGGTGAGCAATAACGGCTGTAAAAATACCTAATGTGATTTGAAGTGTCGTTGCACATAGTGTCCAAATAACAGTCCAAGAAAACACAGAGAAAAAGGTATTACGGTAAGAACTTAAGAAGAAGATACTAAAAAAGTTTTTTACTCCGATCCAATCAATCAAACTAGCAGGTGGGATATGTTTGAAATCATAGTTGGTAAATGCTGTAAATAATGTGACTAGAACTGGAAAAATAATCGTAAAAATCATCAAAAGATAGGCTGGAAGTGTAAGCAAATAAGGAAAACCCTCATCACCAATATTATGTATAACTTCCTTCATCGTTCGGTTGATTTTCTTACCTTCTTTGCGTAAAACTGCGACACGTTTGGCATCTAACAGATTCAGTCCATAGAAAATAAAAAAAATAACCGTAATGATTAGTTGCAGCGTTCCTTGAATCAAAATAAATAAGGAGTGATCCTCCATCGGAACCGTTCCCAGTGTGACTAAGCCAATCAACGAGTGGAAGCCACCAACTATCAGTTGTAGAATAAATGCTACGAAAATACCTAGAAATACGATTCCTTTGAACGCTTGACCATTAGCAAATTGCCCTAAGCCAGGTATGAGAGACATAAGTGTAATTTTTCTTACATTGATATTATTTTGTTCGTCTTGCATAACGATACCCCCAGTACTACTATTTTATTCTTTGCGCAAGGAAATGAATCAGTCGGCTATCCATAATAGCCATCTATAAGTAACTATTCATAGCAGTTATACATAGTAACTATAAATAGTAGCTATCCATGACAGTCATCAATAATTGCTATCAAAAACCATTTTCCATTCATTTGTAGTCCTCACTCAGTTGCTATAAAAAACTCTGCTCGTGGATGTTATTCACACGAATCAATGTGAAACAGTTAAAGAAAATACACCGTTCAACTGTTTCACCTATTGATCCATGACTTGTTTTATGATTTGGTTGACCAAATGAGATTTAGTGGTCTACTATCACCACATCTAGTAAAAATATCCATTTGATCGTGAATAGAGATCGCTTTGTTACTTTTAATATTTTTGCTCAATCGCTTCTTTTATGGTTTTCACTGCTTGGTTAGCAGATTCTTTTGGCGATTTAGAACCTGAAGCTGCATCAAACATTAAGTTTTCAGCACCAGTCCAAACTTCAGCCATTTCTGGAATATTTGGCATTGCTTGCGCAGTTTCATACTGATCAATCACCGCAGTTGTCAATTCATCATTTTTTGATTTAGCTGTTTCACGTGCTGCTTGATTGGCTGGAATCTCATTGACCATTTCAAAGAATTTTTCTTGATTTTTTGTGTTTGTCACATAGTCTAACCATTTTTGTGATAATTCTTTGTTTTTAGAATAGTTACTTGCTACCCAACCTTTTCCTCCACCAAACGGTTGATAAGATTCGCCGTTGTTCAATGTTGGAATTTTTGCTACCCCATAATTGATTTTGTTGTCTTTATAAGTTTGTGCTTGCCAAGGACCATCAATGATTGCTGCTGCTTTGTTAGACATGAATTGTTGGCTAACGAAATCGCCTGCACTCTTGATATCTTGCATCCCTTTTGGCCAAACATTTTGGAACCAGTTTGTAGCATAAGTGATTCCTTCGATTGATCCTGCATTATTTAGACCAATATCTGATGGATTAGTTCCGTTGTCACCAAAAACATACCCGCCATAGCCTGCTAGTAAACCATAAGAATAATAAAAATCAGTCCATTTTGCTAAGAATCCAGTATTTTTTCCTGCTTCTGATTCAAAGGCAAAGCGTTTGTCTTTGGCTAGATTTTCTAATTCTTTGAAAGTGGTTGGTGCTGCATCTACTAGATCCTTGTTGTAGTACAAGACTAATGTTTCGATCACCGCTGGTTCGCCGTAAATTTTTCCGTCATAGGTCACTTGTGCTTTATCTGTTTCATCATAGTCGGCTTCATTTCCTAATTTGACTTCCGCTAAATGGCCTTGTTGTCCTAACGCACCAATTCGATCATAGGCTGCCATCATCACATCTGGTCCTTTACCGGCAGGTCCATCCAAAGAAAGCGCTTCTAATTGATCGAACATATCTTTTTCAACTAGCTTGATTTTGACATCATTCTCTTTTTCAAAATCACCTTTGATCTCATTGATGTAATCTTTATAACCAGAATCTACCGATACAGTTAATGTTTTTTCATCATTTCCACCGCTAGCTGTATCAGCTTTTCCATTACCACAAGCTGCTAATCCACCTAAAATACCAAGTGACAATAAACCCAACCCTAATTTTTTAACATAGTTTTTCTTCACTTTTTGTTCCTCCATTTCCATAAATGTTGTTTGTATAAAGAGTATACTGTTATAAAACGACAACTTGCAAACGCTTTCTGCATGTTACCGGTAACAAGTTATTCACACATCAAAATGAATCCGAATTGTTGAATTTCAGCTTTCCCATCATTTAATAATTCACTATTTTGGCTTAAGATAATTTCATTTTTCTGATCAACCAAATAACTTGTAGAAGATTGATTAAAAATAGCATGGATCTTTTGGCCGTTCAATTCACGAGAAAAATGAATCACGTCTTGACTATCATCAATTAGCTCCCAGCAAATCGTACCTGTGATTAAAATTTCAGATAATCGTTTCCGAAGATAAATCAATTCTTTAATAAAACCGTATAATTCCGTATCTTGTTGCTCTTTCTCCCAGATCATACATTTACGACAATCAGGATCATCTTCTCCAGTCAATCCGATTTCCGTTCCGTAATAAATACAAGGTGCGCCTTTTTGTAAAAACATGAAAGTAAGTACAGCTTTCATCAACTCTTTATTTCCATTACACAAGGTTAGGATTCTCGCAGTATCGTGGGAATCTAATAAATTAAATGTTCCTTCGTTTACTTGATCTTGGTACAGCATCTGCTGATGGTTCATGCCACTTGCCATTTGTGAAGCAGTGATTTTTCGTTTGACAAAATAGTCTTTGATTGAGTCTGTAAACGCATAGTTCATTACAGCATGGAACTCATCTCCTTGTAACCAAGCTTGGGATGAATGCCAGATTTCGCCTAAAATATAAATATCTGGTTTGATTGCAGTGACTTTTTCATGGAACAATTTCCAGAAATGATGATCGACTTCATTAGCGACATCTAAACGCCACCCATCAATATCAAATTCTTTCACCCAATAAGCAGCAATATCTAGTAAGTACGATTGAACCTCAGGATTTGCTGTGTTGAGTTTAGGCATGAAAGGTGTAAAAGCAAACGTATCATAAGATAAATTTGCTGCTGTTTCGGGTAAATTCGTCATTTGATAGGTATCCACAGGAAAAGAATGAAAATGGAACCAATCTTTATAAATTGATTTTTCGCCATTTTTGATCACATCTTGCCATTGGGGCGAGTCACTACCAATATGATTGAAAACAGCATCTAACATAATGCGGATACCCTTTTTATGCGCTTTTTCGATTAATTCTTTTAACAGACGTTCGTCACCAAAGGCTGGATCAACCTTCAAATAGTCGATCGTATCGTATTTATGATTAGACATAGCTTGGAAAATCGGGCAAAAATAAATACCATTGATTCCCAAATCGACTAAGTAATCGAGGTGATCAATCACACCCTGTAAATCACCACCAAAGAAATCATCTCGGTCAGGTGCTTTACTTCCCCATGGTAGCGTATGAGCTGGATCGTTAGTTGAGTCGCCATTCGCAAATCGTTCAGGAAATATTTGGTACCAAATCGTTTCTTTTGCCCATTGCGGCACTTTGAAACGATCAATTTCATGAAAATAGGGTATCCGGAAATAGTAATTTGCTTCTGCTAAGTTTGCTGGTTCATACGCAAAAATCCCTTGATCCCCGTAAAAACATTCTGTGCCATCAATCCCTACGATATGAAACCCATATTGTAACCTTCTAGTCGAGCTTGTTTGTTCCACTTCCCAGTAATCATGAACTAAAGTACTCAGACTTTTTTTCATTGGTATTTCTTCCAGATACCATTTTTGTGAATCAATTGTATAAGGATCGCCACTAATAAGATAAACTTTTTTTACATCGTCTTTACAAGTACGTAAACGAATTCTGAAAGTATCAGCTGTATATAAAAAAGCATATTCACTTTCCGGTCGATGATAAATTGCTGCGGTGTTCATGTATTTCCTCCTTCATATTTAAGGTTACGTGTTCACTATAAAAGAGTGAACCACAAAAGACAACGCTTTCATTTATGTTATCGGTAACAGAATTCTGTTTCTCCTCTTTATCTGATCGAAGGGGAAAGATGGGTCAAGAACGACATTAGCTAAATTAATGGCATCGGGAAAGTGTAATCCTATACCCATTCCCTACTATTTCATGACAAAAAAAGTTCAACAAAAAGAAAGAATCCAAAAGAGAAAGAGCTGCTTTTGGATTCTTTATGATTACTTGGTGTATCTCTCTACGACGACCACAGTGATTATATTATTTGTCAAACGTTTATTATTAAGAAAAAAGGAGTTCCTTTTTGTAGCAATAACGTTCTATTTTTTCTTGATCAAGAACTGCCCCATTGCCTTTTCCTAAGGGAACTGCAAGTTTCCCATCAGTGAGGCAAGCTTTATTTTTGATGATATCATCGTAGTAATAGCGATCTGATGCCGATATATCGCCAGGGAAAGTAAAGTCATTTTGGCTGGCAAATTGTATATTTAAGCAACGTCCTACTCCTGATTCAAACATTCCACCTAGCCACACCGTCAAGTTATGTTCACGACAAAATGTTACGATGGATAATGCCTCAGCGATCCCACCCACTCTGGGGATTTTTAGATTAATCCCACGACAACTTCCCAAGGTATGAGCGGTTTTAACATCATTTAGTGTACGAATATTCTCATCTAAACAAATTGGCGTTTTTAATTGTTTCTGTAAATACGCATGCTCGATAAAATCCCGTTGATTAAAAGGCTGTTCAATCATCGCTAGGTTTAATCGATCCAATTCTAACAATATCGGTAGATCCTTTAATGTATAAGCAGAATTGGCATCTGCCATCAAAAGCAAGTGAGGAAATTCCTTTCGTAATAAGGTTAATGGTTCGATATCGTAACCTGGTTTGATCTTTAACTTCAACCGCGTATAGCCTTGAGAAACATACATTCGAGCATGTTTTAACAATTTTGCAGAATCTGTGTGGATACCTAAACTAATCCCAACTGCTAATTCTGTTTTCGTACTTTTGAAAATTTCTCGGAAACTGACATTCTTTCGTCTGGCATATAAATCCCAAATAGCTGTTTCCAAGGCTGCTTTTGCCATAAAATTCCCTTGCACTTTCGTCAATCGTCGCTGAACTTCGAAAGGCTCTTTGATTGGAGACATAGTAAGTAAAGGAATCAATTCATTTTTGATGATCAAGCGACTCATGTCGATCGTTTCTTCAATATAGTCCGCTTGTTGGAAAGAAACCAACTCTCCTACTCCTTGATTGCCTAATTCATCCTCGATTATCAATAAATCAAACGCTTTTTCAGTTAGAATTCCATAACTCGTTTCAAAAGGGGTAATCAAAGGTAATTTAAGTTGTAATTGCTCGATTTTTCTAATTTGTATCACTTTTTTCTTTCTCCATTATCCATTGATTTACTAGGGAAACAAATTTCGTTGGCTGTTCTAGATGAATACAGTGTCCACTTTTGGGAACCAACGCCATGGAAAACAGACTATTTTCTTCAACCAATTTTTTTCCGATTTTTTGAAACTTAGTATCATATTCTCCTGCTAAATAAAGGATCGGTCTTTGGATATTACTAAGCGATGGCCAGTAATTCGTCTGTTGCCCAGTTCCCATGTACATCAAACTAAGCGCCAAACCAATTGGTTGTTGCATAAGTCTTCCTTGGCGAATCTTTCTTCTTGTCGAATCAGGTAGTTCTTTTTGACTTTCAAATAATGGAATCGATTCCCAATAATCCACAAAACCAGATAATGGTTCAGTCATGATCTTTTGCGCTAATAGAAGATCTTTTTTTTGACGTATGAGTCTTTCGCTAAGGGAACTGATGCCTGGTGTACCACTTTCCATAATGATGCCTAAAATTCCTTTTGGTTGTTCAATCAGCCAAGTTAACGCGGTACGGGCCCCCATGGAATACCCCAACAAATAAAAGGCATCGATCTTTAATTGCAAAACCAATTGTGCTAAATCTTGAACAAGTAATGGAAGCTTATAGCGATAAGGATGAACATAAACATCCGTCTTACCATGCCCGATCAAATCGATTGCTAAAATATTTAAATCTTGAAAAGGCAAAGAAAAGCTCATGGAAGTTCCGGTAAATCCGTGTAAACAAATGATAGTAGGTCTCATTGGAGATGTTCGCTGTAACCAACGATAAGCATAATTAACACCATTGATTTTTATTTTTCCCTCACTCATTTCGATTACCGTATCCCTCAATCATGTGTTGCCAAAGCTCTGCTGGTGCTTTTTGTTCGCCAACGACTTCAATCAACGTCCAAGTTGAATTTTTTTTCTCTTCTCTGTTGTCTTTACTGTCTATTCTTTCTCTACTTTCACAAACTATTTGTTCAAATTCAGTCAGCGATTTGGGCTTTTTATAAGCGCCGCAGTAGAGATCTGCCACTTTCTCCAAGTCTAGATGTAAGGGTGTTGAAAACAAAGGATCAAAAAAGGAGTTATCTAATTCCCTTTGAGGAAGGAAAGAAAAGATACCTCCCCCGTTATTATTCAAAACGATCACAGTCACCGGCAGCTCAAGTTCTTTGATTATTTGTAATCCATTCATATCATGAAACAAAGCTAAGTCACCAATCAACAAAAACATCTGCTGTTTCTTAGCCGCACAAATACCTGCAGCTGTTGAAATAATCCCGTCAATACCATTTACTCCCCGATTCCCATAGACTGAAAATCGTTGTTTTGAAAAACCAGCGTAGCGATCAATAAAACGAATAGCATTACTATTGGACAAGAAGAGTGTTTCGTCAAACTTTAACGATTGAAAAAGACGCTTACTAGCATTGCTTTCGTTATAGGCATCTAAGGGTAAGGTTGTTTCTATCGTTTGTCGGGCAAGCTTTGCTCTTTCTTGCCAATAGGATAACCAGTTTCTATCTGCATGAGTATGAAATGCTTCATCGCTCATGTTCTTAACCATGCTACAAAACGTCAGTGGATCAATTGGTAAAACATAATTACTTTGATGTAACCAGTCTTTCCAAGATTCGCTTTCATCAATGATGACATAAGTCAGGTCTTTTGACTGCTTTAAATAAAGCATGAGGTTTTTGGCCAATGGCAAGTTACCAAACTGCCAAACGATTTCGGGTGTTTCTAAGCGTTGATCGGCAAAGATCAAATCAACATGAGAAATATAATTGTCGCTTTCTTTCCCGCAATTTCCTAAATTTGTAAGTGGATCACCAAGAAGAGGCCATCCTACGATTTCAGCTAGTTCAATCATTTTCGTTGCCTGTTGTGTGGTCAATTCTTTTCCAACAATAATCAACCCTTTTTTGGTCAACCAAGAATCAAGTTCTGGTAACGAAAAGGAAGTTACTTTATTGATCGTTTCCCCTTTTCTTGAATAATGACGTGTAAATGATTGTGATAAATCCGGCAGTAAAGGTTCTCGAAAAGGTAGATTCACATGTACAGGTCCTTTAGGAATTTTTATTGCAGCAGCCGCACTCTCCCAACCCTGAAAAAACGCATATCTTTCAAAAGATTCTCCTTCTTCTGGCAAAGCCATTCCGATATACTTTTTGACATGGCTTCCATACAAATGTTGCTGATCCATCGTTTGTGGTGCTCCTACGCCTTGCGCCTCTGGTGGACGGTCAGCGGTCAACACAACGAGTGGAACATTTGACGCCTCAGCTTCACAAATGGCTGGATAATAATTTGCTGCAGCAGTTCCTGATGTGCAAATCAGACCAACAGGTTCCTTTTGTGCTTTTGCTAAACCAAGCGCAAAAAAAGCAGCCGAACGCTCGTCCACATTGATATAGCAATTGATTTCCGGGTCACGATAAGCCAATAAGGCCAGTGGTGTCGAGCGTGATCCTGGGCTAATGACCATTTCTTTTAATCCACTTTCTTTCAATCCATGGATAAATGCTAATAAATAAGTAGTCAGCTCTTTTGTGTTCGTCATTCTTTTACACCTCGAATCATCGGTTGAAATTTTAGAGCAGTTTCTAAGTATTCCGCTTCAGGCGTTGAATCTGGCACAATTCCACAGCCAGCATACAACTGGACCTCAGTATCACTCACTACTCCAGAACGAATACCAACTGCAAATTCACCAACATCCTCAGTTAAACTACACCAGCCAATTGGACCCCCGTATAACCCTCGCCCAATAGGTTCTTTTTCCGCTATCCAATCAATGGCTGCCTGTTTAGGTACACCGCCTAAAGCTGGTGAAGGATGTAGTTGTCGTATGACTTCTAAAAATGAGAAACCGTCCTGACGGCTCCCTTTCAACGTCAAACAAAGATGTTGAATGTCTCGGTTTTTTAAAAGACTTTTTTCTGATACTGTTAGTTTCCCCTTAATAAATGAGTGCATCTGTTCTGTTAAACGTTCGACGACTAATTGGTGTTCTCCAATATTTTTAGAGTCTTTTAAAAGTTTCTCTCCCAATGTAACGTCTTCTCTTTCGTTTGAACTTCTAGCGATAGAGCCAGCAATGCTAGCGGTCAAGAAATGGGTATCAGTCGCCTGAAGCAAACGTTCAGGTGTTGCGCCAATAAACGCTTGACCTTTTGCTTCTAAAACAAAGTGATAGGTGTTTGGTTGTTGACTAATCAGATGAAGTAAGATTTTTTCAACAGAAAATTCTTTGCCAACTAATTGCATCTGTCTTGCTAAAACCACTTTTTTAAGTGCTGATTTTTTATTTGCTGTGACTTCGATCGTCTCTTCAACAGCTTTTAAGAAATGAGGAACAGCTACTTCAGTTTCTTTTAATATTTGACTTGGCGAAAAATCTGGGACACATCGCTCTTTCATTTCATTAATGAGTCTCATTTTTTCTTTAATAAACTCATCGAGTTTTTTTAAAGTTTTAAAATGATTCCTTGCGGTTATTACAACGGTTAGTTGCTGATGATTTTGCTTGATTAATAGTTCGGGTAGAATAAAACAGCCCTCTGCCAATTCTCCCCAAATAGGCGCTTGTTTTTTGTTTTCAGCATCGAAAGGTAAACCTCCAAAAAGAATCGGAGTCTCTTTTTCAGGAACCAGAAACGAAAGTTTTTTAAAAAACTCTTGTTTAGCATTTATCAGGTCTTCGGTGGACCAGTTTCCACGCTTCTTTAAAAGATTACGCCCAAATCCCAAGAAACCGACATTTTTGTCTGGCGTTTGCCAAAAGAAACGTGTGCCTTTAAAGTCACTCGCTTTTGCAAAGAGATTTGCTAACGGTTCATAAGGAATCTTAAAGCTATAACATACATAGTCAGCTTCAGGTACTTCCTGTAGATTTAGATTAAATAAGTTGGTAGTCAATATAGTTCACTCTTTCTTCTGTTAAAAAAAGTCGTTTTAATGGTTTTCCTGAGGCTGTTTTTGGTAGATCATGGACGACAAAAATTTCGTCAGGATGTTTGTAGGAAGCAAGTGGCTCCATGAGATTGCAAATTTCATTAACGCTGACCTTATCTATTAATTTCAAATAAGCTACTGGGCGTTGCCCCCAGTTAGGATCGGCTCTACCAATAACAATAGCCTCTGTAATTTTCTGACTTTTTAAAAAAATTGCTTCAATCTCAGCAGGGTAAATATTTTCTCCGCCAGAGATGATTCGCTCACTCATTCGACTAAGAATTTTTAGTTCACCAGTATCTGTTAAATAGCCCCAATCACCAGTACAAAACCAGCCCTCTTTCGTCCACGAATGTCGATCTCGTCCGTTGAGATATCCTTTAACGATCGACGGACCTTTCAAAAGAATTTCTCCAGATTCATTCGCTTGATCTGTCCCATCGATTTTAATTTGCACACCCATTAGCGGACGACCAACCGTGTCTTTAAACTTTGAATGCAAATTGATTTTACCTGCGACAACTTGGGAACATGTTTCTGTCATGCCATAAGACAACATAACGGGTAGCTTCAACTGGCAACAGTCTTCAAGTAAGGTAGATTCAATCGGACCGCCACCTAATAAAACTTGCTTCAAAGAAGAAGGATAACCGTCTTCTGGTACAAACGGCAACAGATCTTTTAACATTTTCGTGACTAACGACAAATAAGCGGTTTTTTCGCTTAAAATCAGTTGGTTGACTTCTGATGGGTGAAATTTTTCACATAAATGAACGCTAATTCCTAAAACAAGGGAACGTAAAAGAATCGATAACCCACTGATATGGTACAACGGGACGCAACAAAGCCAATTCTCGCCAGACTCGATAGCCATACTTTTTTGTGTAGCTAGGCTACTTGCTTGATGGTTTGAAAAAGTTTGAGGTACTCCTTTTGGCTTTCCAGTAGTCCCAGATGTATACATGATCGAGGCTATTTGCTCCAATTGATAGCCGAAATCAATTGGTGGTTCATTAATTCTCCCGATTAGTTCCTTTTTTTTCGGGAAAGAAATGATGGTTACATTTTCAAAGGAAAAATGTTCAGGATGTTCAGTGATCAATAGTCGTGTATTGGCATCTTTTAACTGATAAGCTAATTCTTCACTGGTTAACCTTGTATTTAGAAATTGGATCTCCATTCCTAATTCCCATAGAGCTAAGATCGACTGATACATCATTGTCTGATTGTCGCTCAAAATGGCTACTCTTTTAATAGTTTTTTGTTGATTGCTTATAAAACGTTTGAAATAATAAGCAAGTTGCTGTACATAGTGATTCAATTCACTAAACGTTAGACAAACATCTTTCGTATAAAAGGCTGGCTGATCTGGCTGTTCTAATGCTTGTCGTTGCAACCAACTATTTGGTTTTTGTTTAGGGAAATTTAGGAAATTGGTCAAAGTCAGGCTCTCTCTTTTCTTTGAATGCATCTCGTCCTTCTTGAGCTTCAGCCATCGTGTAGTAAAGTAAAGTGGCATCCCCTGCTAATTGTTGGATCCCCGCTAGTCCGTCTGTATCTGCGTTCATTGCAGCCTTGATCATTCTTAATGCTAAAGGACTTTTCTTCAACATTTCTTCTGCCCACTCTATCGTTACGTCTTCAATTTCGGCTAAAGGTACCACTGTGTTGATCCAATTCATTGCTAAAGCTTCTGTTGCGGAATACTGTTTCGTCATAAACCAGACTTCTTTTGCTTTTTTATGACCGATTACTCGAGCTAGATAGCCTGATCCATAACCGCCATCAAAACTTCCTACATTCGGACCTGTTTGTCCAAATTTCGCATTTTCAGCGGCAATTGTGATGTCACAAACAAGTTGTAAGACATTGCCTCCACCGATCGACCAACCTTTGACCATAGCAACCACAGGCTTTGGAATGACCCGAATCAGGCGCTGGAGATCTAGCACATTCAAGCGAGGGATTTGATCATCACCTACATACCCGCCATTTCCTCGAACTTTTTGATCTCCACCAGAACAAAATGCTTGATCTCCTGCTCCGGTTAAAATAATCACACCAATATCTTGCCGCTCTCGACAAATAGTAAAAGCTTCAATCATTTCAAACACTGTCTTTGGAGTGAATGCATTGTGTACTTGAGGTCGATTAATTGTTATTTTTGCTATTTTACCATGTTTTTCAAAAAGTATTTCTTCATAGTCTTTAATTGTTTGCCATTCTCTCATTTTATTCCTCCTCTAAGTTGAACATTCTTATTATACACAAAAGCCAAAGAAAACGTTTGTAATTTTATATTTTTTAAGAATTTCTGTTATACTATTCAAAAAACAAAAAAAGGAATGAAACCTAAAAATGAATTTAATCGAATATTTACAGATTGAGACAATGTCTATCTCAAAAGAACAGGTTGAATTGTTACTACCGATTTCTGACATCCATCTCCAACCTTTTGGCTTCCTTCATGGCGGAATCAACGGTATCTTGATTGAAACCGCTTGTAGTATTGGTGCTAACCAACATTTAAGCTCGCCACAATATGCGGTAGGTGTAGATTTACACGTCAACCACCTTAACAGCGCTCAAAATGGACAATTACGAGTGATCGCACGTCCGACTAAAATTGGACGCTCTATCCAATTTTGGGCAGCTGAAATTTATTTAGAAAAAGAAAACAAACTAACCCCTGCTCATCTTATTGCCAATGGTTCTTGCACACTAACTGTTCGTAACGAATCGACATGACGTTGCATTTATGTCCAACCTTTCATTCATTAAATTTCCATCTTTATTTGCTCTTTATCGAAATAAGGAAAAGTAAAAGACATCTTTCATTTTTATTTCAATCGATAAAAAATATTAATATTCACTATCTATAGCAACATAGTGAACTCATAGCTCCTCTATTTCTCGACCCAAAATGTTAGACTAACCTAACATTTTTTTAAAATATTAGTTAACTTTAGGTGAATATTACGTTATAATGAAAAAAGCACAAAAAAATTAAAATACAATAATGAATGGATGTGAATGGATGAAGCAAATGAAAACGATGATTTGGACATACATAAAAATAATGTTTGCCTTAACCATTTTAGGCGTAGGTATCAATATGTTTTTAGGGCCTCACCATATCGCAGCAGGCGGTGTGAGTGGTTTAGGTATTCTCTTAGAATCGGCTTTAGGTTTTGATCGTGCAATGGTCATTTTAGTATTAAATATCATCATGTTGGTATTAGCTCTTGTATTTCTTGGAAAAAAACCTTTTTTCAAAGTGCTTTTTGGAAGTCTTGTCTTTCCGCTGATTATTGCGGTTGTCCCTGAAATGATGGTTACGTCGGATCGTTTACTTTCAGTGATCTTTGGTAGTGCGATCTTTGCTCTGGGTGTCGCTATTTTATACAAAAATAATTCTTCAAGTGGCGGAACAACTATTCCACCACTGATCTTCAAAAAGTACTTTCATTTGAATACTTCGATTGGTTTATTGGTAACAGATGCGTTTGTTGTATCACTTAATTTATTTATTTTTGGGTTTGAAGAGTTTTTATATGCCATTCTTTCGATCGTCATTACCTCGATTGTAATGTCTTATATTGAAACAGGAATGAATCGTAAAAAATCGATAATGGTGATGAGCGAAACCTCTATCGAAGAAATCCGCCAACGTTTAAGTGCGGAAATTGGTCGTGGCTTAACTTTATTAGAAGCAAAAGGTGGCTACAACCGCAAATCTAAAGAAGTTTTATTGATCGTCGTAACAGACCAGGAGTTTTCAAGAGTCAAACCATTGATCGAAGAAATCGACCCTACTGCTTTTGTGATTGTCAGCAGTGTAGCTGAAGTAACTGGTAGTGGCTTCACTTACCATCCAATTGAGTAATAAGAAGCTTATTCATAAATACTTCCTCTTCTATTTTTGTATTTCTTCTAAAAATTGATTCTGCTTAAATAATTTATCTAAAACGAGTGATGCCATAACGTGTAGTCGCTCGTTTTTTTATGCCCATGCTGAAACGAATTAGTTGCCTTTCTCAATTAAATTGTATACAATTTAATTGTACAAAATCAAATTTAAAGGAGTGTTTTTTATGAAAAAAATGTATTCTACAAAAATGATCAATACTGGTGGTCGTTCAGGTGAAGTTCATAGTCCAGATCATTCATTTGAACTTGCAATTGCGGCTCCTGGACGTCGTGTAGCCGATGCAACGAATCCTGAGCAATTATTTGCAGCAGGTTTCAGTGCTTGTTTCAATAGTGCGTTAGAATTGATCAAAAATCAAAAAAATATCTCTGGTGCTTCTACCATCAGTGCTCAAGTATCTTTGTATGCTGAAAATGAAATGAGTTTTGTTTTAGGCGTTGAAATTGAAGGCCATGTTGAAGGTCTTTCTTTAGAAGAAACACAAGAATTATTGGAAGCAGCTCATAAGGTTTGCCCATATTCTAAAGCAACTGCAGGTAATATTGAAGTGACATTGACTGCTGTTAACAGCTAGACATTTATTATAAAATCAGCTATGCTAACAAGGAACTACGAGAATCGAGGTGGAGAAAATGGAAGATTTATATTTAGAAAACCAGTTGTGCTTTCCTTTATATGCCACCTCTAAAGAAATCATTCGCTCGTACAACCCTTTGCTGAAGCCTTTAGATTTAACTTACACGCAATACCTGGTAATGCTTGTTTTATGGGAAAACCAACAAGTCACAATGAAAGAACTTGGTAGCTTACTTTGTTTAGATTCTGGAACCTTGACGCCCGTCATAAAAAAAATGGCTGACAAAGGCCTACTTCAAAGAAGAAGAGCAGATAAAGACGAGCGTATTACGATTCTATCACTGACTTCTAATGGAAAAGCTTTAGAAGAAAAAGCAAAAGATATTCCTGCTAAAATATTCGCGAGTCTTCCACTTGAACCGGATGAGCTTGTTCTTTTGCAAAAACTCAGCAAGAAAATGCTAACTAATTTTCGGGAAAAACACTAGGAAATAAACAGTCAAACTGCAGACATTGCTCATCAATGTCTGCAGTTTTTATTTTTTTCTTCCTAATTCCCTATTTCCGCTTTATAATCAAATATGTACGCTATGACTTAAATTACTTGGAGGTTGTTGATTTGTCTGTTTACCAACGCTTTTTGGCGAATGAAAAAATTCGTCGTATGACTGTTCTATTAATCATTATTGTAGTCCTTTTTCTTGTAAGAAGCATGATTACAACAATTTTACTAACTTTTATTTTTACGTATTTAATGATTCACTTAGTGCAAATTATCCAACGATTCATTAAGGTTCCAACCGGAGTATTAACCATTATTGTTTATGCTCTTGTGGTTTACCTAATCTATTTAGCATTTACAATTTATATTCCCGTCTTGGTACACCAAACATTTGACATGGTCAAATCAGTCATCAATTTCTATGAACATCAACCCAAAGACGCTGATCCGGTTTTACTTTATATCCATAATTACATTGAAAGAAATGATTTCTTTGAACAATTACAAAATGGTGCATCAATTGCTTTAGGCTATTTGCAAGACTTTGGTAAGATGGCTGTCGCCTTTACTATGTCTTTTATCTTAAGTTTCTTTTTTATGATCGAAAAGAAAAAAACAATCCTATTTTCCCGCTTATTCTTAAAAGGCGAATTTTCTTGGTTCTTCCAAGACATTTATTACTTTGCTGATAAATTTGTCAATACCTTTGGATTAGTATTAGAGGCACAGTTCATTATTGCTTTATTAAACACGATCCTCACAACGATTGCTTTAGCTGCTTTTGGTTTCCATCAGTTGCTTAGTTTAGCAATTATGATCTTTATTTTAAGTTTGATCCCAGTTGCTGGTGTCATTATCTCTTGTGTGCCCTTATCCTTTATTGCGTATTCTCAAGGTGGCATAAAAGATGTGGTTTACATCTTATTAACGATTTTAATCGTCCATTTACTTGAATCTTATGTTTTGAATCCAAAATTGATGTCTAGTAAAACAGAATTACCGATTTTCTATACCTTTATTGTATTATTGATCAGCGAACGCTTTTTAGGAGTATGGGGTTTGATTGTTGGTATTCCAATTTTTACATTCTTATTAGATATATTAAAAGTGAAAGAAATTCCCAACCATCCCCTCAAAGAGTGACTTTCTTTGAATCAGAACCTGTAAGATTTACTTCAGTTTAATTGTCATAAAAATTTTGTGACGTCTCTAGCTCTGAGAAATAAGTCGAAGAATCCCTTCTAGTTAGGGCATTCTTCGGCTTATTTTCCGCTAAAATTTTCTAGAACACCGCACACTTGTCTTGTTAATCCTTACAAAGTAAATCCATCTTAGAAAAGATCTTTTTTTATAATAGGAGTTTTTTTAATCAAAAATCAGTTTTTCTGGTAAAAAACTAAAATTGGTATTATCATTAATTTATATTAATAAAAGGAGGAGATGTATCATGTGTACATCCATTGTTTATGCAACTAAAGATCATTATTTTGGACGAAACTTAGATTTAGAGCTTTCTTATGGACAAGTAGTGACAATTACGCCTAGAAACTATCCTTTTAAATTTCGTCGAACGGATCCTCTACCCTCTCACTATGCGTTAATTGGTATGGCTGCAGTTGTTGATAATTATCCGTTATATTTTGAAGCAACAAATGAAAAAGGACTTAGCATGTCAGGTTTGAATTTCCCTGAAAATGCTCATTACTTTGAAGAAGACTCTGGTAAAACCAATATCTCACCATTCGAATTTATCCCTTGGTTATTAGGAAAATGCGCAACAATCGATGAGGCAAAAAAATTACTTGCTGAGATCAACTTAGTAAATATCAATTTTAGTGAAGAACTTCCACTTTCTCCTCTTCACTGGATGCTTGCTGACCAAAATGAAGCTCTCGTGATCGAATCAACCATTGATGGTTTGAAAATTTACAATAATCCAGTCGGTGTATTAACAAATAATCCACCTTTTGATTATCAATTGTTTAATTTAAATAACTACCGTCATGTTTCTCCTACTGTATCTTCCAATCATTTTGCGAAAAATCTAGAGTTGGATGTGTATAGTCGTGGAATGGGTGGATTAGGCTTACCAGGCGATTTATCATCTGCTTCTCGTTTCGTAAAAGCTGCCTTTACAAAATGGCAATCAGTCTCAGGAGATTCAGAGATGGAGAGCGTGAACCAATTTTTCCATATATTAACATCCGTGGAACAACAAAAAGGATTGTGTGATGTAGGAAATGGGAAGTTTGAATATACGATCTATTCGTCTTGTTGTAACATGGACAAAGGGATCTATTACTATACTACTTACAACAATCACCAAATCACCGCAGTTGAAATGCATAAAGAAAATCTCGAAGGCACTGAACTGATTACTTATCCAGTGGTTGATCAAGAACAAATACATTATTTAAACAAATAAAAAATAAGTGATTTAATACTTATGGTTCATCACTTATTTTTCTAGTAATTTTCTATTTTATAAAGAAGAGAATGAGGATGTGCTCCTCATTCTCTTCTTTTAATAATAATGTTATTTGTTTGCTTTAACTTTGTTTTTCACTATTTCGTAACTTTCTCACTCCGAAAATAGAGAAAATGATAAGTGTAAACCCAAGATACATAAAACTTGGTGTTGCTTTATCTGCTGTTTTTGGTAATTGACCACTTATGCCATTACCAAGAGATTTTTCATTATCTGAGAAATTATCATTTTTTATTTCATAATCGTTTTCATTTTTAGGCGTTAAACTACCTGATAAAGACATCTGATGCGATTTTTCTTTGATCATATCTGGCAAAATTACTTGATTTTTCGTATTAACGTCAATTAAAGATTCCCCCACAGTTGGAAATTCTTCTTTCTTAGGTATCTCGATTTCCACTTGAGGTTTTTTCATTTCATCTGGCGTTGGATCAGTCGGTTCGACTGGATCTGGCTTTTCTTCTGGCGTTGGATCAGTCGGTTCAACTGGATCTGGCTTTTCTTCCGGTGTTGGATCAGTCGGTTCGACTGGATCTGGCTTTTCTTCTGGCGTTGGATCAGTCGGTTCAACTGGATCTGGCTTTTCCTCCGGTGTTGGATCAGTTGGTTCAACTGGATCTGGTTTTTCCTCCGGTGTTGGATCAGTCGGTTCAACTGGATCTGGTTTTTCTTCCGGTGTTGGATCAGTCGGTTCAACTGGATCTGGTTTTTCTTCTGGCGTTGGATCAGTCGGTTCAACTGGATCTGGTTTTTCTTCTGGCGTTGGATCAGTCGGTTCAACTGGATCTGGTTTTTCTTCTGGCGTTGGATCAGTCGGTTCAACTGGATCTGGTTTTTCCTCCGGTGTTGGATCAGTTGGTTCAATTTCTGGTAATTCGGTAAAATTATCCTCATCAACATTAAGCATTTCTTCAACTGTCTGACGTTGACTATAAGGCGTAAGATGCTGATTATCTGTCGGACTGCCATCAGCTACTTTGATCGTAAATAATGCTGGCTTTGTTAAATGTTGATTTAATGTTACAGTAAAAGTAAAACTAGCCTTATGTCCATTAATCTGAAGCGTAGTTGGATCGTACCCAATCGTCAATGCTGGATCAACATTCTCAAATACTACATTGGATTGTGAGATTGGTTGTCTATCGCCTGAATAGCTGACACTGGCTTTGACTGGTACCGTTTTTCCCACCGGAAATTTCATGATTCCTGAATTTGTTGTGGAAAATTCATCCTGTAGTGTGATACAATTCACGTTTGCCCACCCAGGCTCTTTCGTTTTAGTAACGATTGGGTGGTGCTCTTCAATCTTTACTTGTTGCGTTGCTTCGGCAGTTACCGATAGGCCTGTCAAAGCAACAGTAGCCATTATAAGTTTTAAGTGATTCATTTTTACATCTCCCCCGTTTCAAACACTTTTGGCTTGCAATACATAAGATAATACAAACGGCTAAAATATTATTACTGTTTTTTTGTTCAAAATAGCTAATTTTTTAGTAAAATGCTGGATGGAAAATCAAATGGAGGAATAACATGCAAACACAAGAAGCAATCAAAAAGTATCTTTTAAATAAAAAAAGTGTTACCAAGCTCAATATTTTTCTTTTTCTTGCAGAACACCCATTCTTCATTACCACTCACTACCTCGCTGATTATTTTGAGATGTCTGATTCTAATTTTTTGCTTTATCTCCAAGAATTAGAACAGGATTTTATGACACTTGATTTAGAAGATGTTTCTTTGATCAGGCAAAAGAAATTTGTTCAGTTAGATTTAAAGAATACAGATAGTGCAAAATGTTATTATGAATTATTTGGTAAATACTGTTTAGAATCGACAAATTTTAAAATTTTAACAGCCCTGTTAGAACCAACTGGTCATTCAATTCTTAGCATTAGTCAAACAACAAATTACAGCTCCTCTTATCTTTATTCCAAAATGAAAGCTGTCAATCAGTTCCTTAAATTGTATGGGATTGCATTTAAATTTACAGCTAAAGGAAAAAAAATCGTAGCAGGAACGGAAGTACAGATCCAGTATTGTTTTTTAGATGTTTATTGGAATATTTTTTCAAATACTTCTGTCCCCTATGGTATGGAAACCCCACAATCTATTACGTATGAACTAACAACTTATTTTAAACAAGAATTACTTGATGCCCTAAGTGGAGGGATGAAAGAGAAATTATTTTTACTATTAAAAATCTGTGTAGAGAACTTTCCAGTTACATCGTTGAAGAATGTCCAAAGAGAGTTTAAAGAATATGACTATATTGAATACTTGGTTACTCCAGAATTTGATTTGCTTAACGATCATTTATCTATTTGTCATGAACAGCGGGTTTTAATCAACCTGTTAGCAAGATTAGCGATTTCAAAACTAGAAAGTGACGAGCTTAGCTTTCAACATTACCAAATGTTACTAGAAGCTAATGTTCCTTACATCGTCTACTCTAAAAAGCTAGTGGAGTCTTTTAGCCGACACTTTCATTTAAAAGTACCAGTAAACCAACAAAAACTTTATGCCTTGAACTTTGCTCGAAATAAACTTTTCAGTACTTTTTTGAATCCTGATCAACCCAATACTCCTTTACCTACCTATACTTTATATGAAGGAAAAGAAAATTTTGAAAACTTACAAAATGAGATCAAACAATTCTATGTCACTTTTAGACAAAAAATCAGTAAAGAGCTGCCAGATCTATTGATCAAAGAAAATATGCAATGGATCGTTGAAGACTTACTTCATTTGTATGATCGCTTTAAACCTCAACACTCGATCGTCATAGGTATCAATTACACCAAGGATTTTTATGTGAGTAAAGATTTGATGGTCAAAATCGAGCAGATCTTTTCTTCCGAGTCGATCATCATCCAAAAAAATTATATGGAAGAATGTGATATCATCGTCAGTGACTGTCCCTTAGAGCATCTGCCATCACACATAAAAAAAATCTATTTATTGGACAATTATGTAACACCGCAAGAATGGAAAAAAGTAATTACTCAAATTGCTGGATATATCTTTGAATTAAAACAAGAAAATGATTATACATCTTGCACACCATTTTCTAATAAATGATCCAATGCAGCCGTTCATGAAAAAATAGTCGACGAATCCTACTAAACAAAGGAAGCAGCCACTATTCCCATGTACGGCTTTTTCTATTCTACCTATAAATAACCTCCTATTTTTACGAGACATTCTTAAAATAACCAAAAAACCTTTGACTTTGCAACCGTTATTAAATTATATTAATTATAAATAAAGTAAAATAAATTGGAGGTTTTCATATGTCATTGATTGGAAAAAAAGTTGGAGAATTTACCGCACAAGCTTATAAAAACGGAGAATTTGTCGATATCAGCGATGCTAATCTTACTGGTAATTGGAGTATTATTTGCTTTTATCCAGCAGATTTCACTTTCGTATGTCCAACAGAATTAGAGGATTTACAGGAACAATACGATGAATTAAAATCACTAGGCGTCCAAGTCTTTTCTTGTTCAACGGATACCCACTTTACACATAAAGCATGGCATGACTCATCTGAAGCTATCGGAAAAATAGAATATGCCATGATTGGCGACCCTTCTCACCACATTTCTCGTCTATTTGATGTATTGAATGAAGAAAGTGGACTTGCACAAAGAGGAACTTTTATCATAGATCCAGATGGTATCGTACAAGCAATGGAAATCAATGCTGATGGTATTGGACGTGACGCAAGTGCCTTGATTGACAAAATCAAAGCCGCACAATACGTACGTACGCATCCTGGTGAAGTTTGTCCAGCGAAATGGAAAGAAAGTGGTGAAACACTAAAACCTAGTTTCGATCTTGTTGGAAAGATTTAGAGGATGAGCCGATGTTAGATAAGGAAACGAAACAAAATTTAGCTCAATATCTTGATTTAATGGAAGCACCAGTCGTTTTTTCGGTTAGTACAGATGACACAGCCAATTCCCAACAATTATTCGAGTTTGTGAACGAAGTGGCAGATATGACTGATAAAATTACGGTTGAACAAAAGACGTTGCCACGTACCCCTAGCTTTGAAATCAATTCTTTACAAAAGACTAGCGGGATCACTTTCGCAGGTATTCCTTTAGGCCACGAGTTTGCATCTTTCCTCCTTGCTTTATTACAAGTAAGTGGACGACCACCTAAAATAGCTGATACTTTGATTCAATCCATTTTAGAAATCAATCAACCTCTACATTTTGAGAGCTATGTCAGTTTAACTTGTCACAACTGCCCTGATGTTGTTCAAGCGTTAAACATTTTAGCGGTTTTGAATCCGTTGATCACCCATACGATGATCGAAGGTGGGATGTATCAGCATGAAATCACTGAAAAACAAATCATGGCCGTGCCAACCGTCTTTTTAAACGAAAAAGAATTTGCTAGTGGACGAATGACGATTGAACAAATTTTAGGAAAAATAGCTGGCCCGAATCTAATGGAACAAAAGAAAATCAATACAAAAGAATTATTTGACGTTCTAGTTATCGGTGGTGGTCCAGCAGCAAGCAGCGCAGCGATTTACGCAGTTAGAAAAGGCCTCCGTACTGGACTCGTAACTGATACACTTGGCGGTCAAGTCGTAGAAACGTTAGGCATCGAAAATCTAATCGGTACACCTTACACAGAAGGTCCACGATTGATGAAACAAGTCGAAGAACATTTACGGTCTTATCCTGTTGATGTTATGACAAATCAACAAGTTGTGTCACTAAACAAAGGAGCAGATCTCTTTGAAATCAATTTAAAAAGCGGCAATCAGCTGAAATCAAAAACAACGATTGTTGCAACAGGAGCTCATTGGCGTTCAATCAATGTTCCTGGTGAAAAAGAATTTAAAAACAAAGGAATTGCCTATTGTCCTCATTGCGATGGTCCCCTCTTTGCCGGAAAAGAAATCGCAGTGATTGGTGGCGGAAATTCAGGGATTGAAGCTGCCATTGATTTAGCTGGGTTGGCGAAACATGTATATATTTTAGAGTTTCTTCCGACACTTAAAGCAGACCAAGTATTACAAGATAAACTAGCTACTTTAACAAATGTCACTGTCATTCTAAATGCCCAGACGAAAGAAATCAGTGGTCAGACAAAGGTTGATTCGTTGAGTTATATCGACCGTTCCACCCAGGAAGAACACACAATAGCTGTTTCAGGTGTGTTTATTCTGATTGGTTTGGTTCCTAATACGGATTGGTTAGTTGGAACACTAGAGTTAAATGATCGAGGAGAAATCATCACTGATGCCCATGGTGCTACCAGTGAAGCAGGACTTTACGCTGCTGGTGATTGCACAGATAGTGCTTATAAACAGATCATTATTGCTATGGGTTCGGGTGCTACAGCAGCCCTTGGTGCATTTGACTATTTGATGAGAAAAGAATAACTTTGCTACAAATCTCAAAAGGTTAAGACAAGTTTATTCATCAACTTGCCTTAGCCTTTTATTTATTCTTTTTTTACAATTGCGATAAGTACACATTTATTGAACAAACGAATATAATAAAAGAAAACTTATCGTAGGAGGTGCTATCATGAATCAACGAATTTTCACCATGAGTTTCTCAAGTGTCTACCCTCTCTATGTAAAAAAAGCTGAGAAAAAAGGACACTCTCGGTCAGAAGTGGATGAAATCATCCGCTGGTTGACTGGTTATACCGAAGAAGAATTACAAAAACAACTGAAAAATGAAGTAACGTTCCAAGTCTTCTTTGAACAAGCACCCAAACTGAATCCAAACAGACAGTTGATAACTGGGGTGATTTGTGGTGTGCGAGTGGAAACGATCAAAGACCCACTGATGCAGGAAATACGTTATTTAGATAAGCTAATTGATGAACTTGCAAAAGGCAAGAAAATGGATAAAATATTAAGAAGCTAAATAAAAAAACTGGTTTTTGTTTGGTAGAATAACCGTTTACCGTTACAATAGAATAAAAGGAGGTTATGTTATGTTTGAAATGATACGTACTAATTTTCAGCGTTACGCATTGCTAAGGTCAGCCATTTACATCATTGCCGGACTTGCAATTGTGATCAATCCGACAGCTGTATTCCATTTTATTGGCTACCTCATTACAGCGTATTTTGTTTTATTGGGGATTTTGAATCTTTTAGAAGCAAATAAAAACCGAAAACAAACGGGTGCATGGGGATTTGGTTTAATTAGCGGGATTGCATTTTTTATTCTCGCACTAATCGTGTGGGTCTTTGCAGCAGCAATCGTCTCGCTCTTACCAGTTATCTTAGGTTTAGTTATTATCCTAAAAAGTCTCTTTCAATTATTCGTCGGACTTAACACCCGTTCGAAAGGTTGGAGTGCTTATAGTATTCTCTTATTGATTGGTGGTTTGATTTTATTATTCAATCCATTCAAAAGCGTCATGATACTCTTCCAATTATTTGGTGGGCTATTAATTTTCATGGGTATCTCAGAAATCATTACCTATTTCAAAGTGAACAAGAGATATTCTTAAGGAAAAAAGAGGTTGCATGTGTATTAGTTTGCTTAACTAGAAGATAGAAAAAGCTAATTTTCTAAAAGCTTTTCATTTCTAAGAGTAAAACTTTCTGAATGCTGCCTCTTTTTATTTGCTCTTAAAAATTTTTCATTTTCGAGTCTCTTTTTGCAGTTTTCTAGATAATCTCTTTTCACCACAAATAAAATAATTAATGTTATTATATATTTGAGACTATTGAATAAAGAAAGGTTTGACTATCTTATGGAGTTTATTGGTATTTTATGTTTAATCCTTGTTGCAACTACAATTGGTTCGCATATTTCGAGAAGATTTGGAATTCCGGCTGTTATTGGACAATTGTTAGTTGGTGTATTACTAGGACAAGCAGGACTTGGCTGGGTTCATCCTAATATTTTAGTTCATGATTTTTCTGAAATTGGTGTCATTTTGCTGATGTTCTTAGCAGGTTTGGAAAGTGATTTATCCTTATTGAAAAAATATTTTAAACCAGGAATGTTTGTAGCACTTTTAGGAATCCTCTTCCCTGTCTTTTTCGGTTGGCTTACTGGCGAGGCGTTTCAAGTAGCGAACAATGAAGCAATCTTTTTTGGGATTATTTTAGCTGCGACTTCTGTTAGTATCTCTGTCGAAGTACTAAAAGAACTGAATGTTGTGAATACGAAGGAAGGATCAACGATTCTAGGTGCCTCTGTTGTTGATGATATTCTGGTTGTTCTAGTGCTAAGCTTCAGTTTATCTTTTTTAACAGGTAAGTCTACGAGCAACCTACCCCTTCCTTTACTCTTGTTGGAACAACTATTCTATTTCTTATTTATCTTTTTATTAGTGAAATGGATCGCTCCTTTTTTAATGTCGCTAGCAGAAAAAATCTATGCGAATTCAGCCATTATCATTATGTCATTAGTCATTTGCCTAGGAATGTCTTATTTAGCAGACCTGATTGGGTTAAGTTCAGTAATTGGGGCATTTTTTGCTGGGATTGCAGTGAGTCAAACAAAAGTAAAACATGAAGTTTACAATAATGTTGAAGCTTTAGGATATGCAGTATTCATCCCCGTCTTTTTTGTGAGTGTTGGTTTAGAAGTAGATTTTTCTAACTTTAGTGAACAGATACTATTTATTTTGATTTTGACACTCGTAGCGATTCTGACTAAACTTATTGGCGGATATATTGGAGCAAAATTCTCTGGTTTTTCTTCCAACAGTGCACTCATGGTAGGAGCTGGTATGATTTCTCGTGGTGAAATGGCACTGATTATTTTACAGATCGGACAACAAAGCAACTTGATTGAAAATCACTACTACTCTCCTTTAGTGATCGTTGTTTTGTTAAGTACTCTGATCTCACCTCTGATTCTTAAATATTTCACTAAAAAAGTATACGCCAATTAACTTACTATCTATCAATGAATGTTGTAATGATAATGTCCATTCGTTATACTAGAGAAAAAGGACGGTGAAAAATGGACTCAAGACTTAAATTGATTAGTGAGATGGTCGATATGACTAACGAGATCACTTGGCGTAATAAACCAAAATTAGAACAAGTACTCGAAGGCTATTCTTTAAATGAGATCGACTTAATCGAAAAAGTAGCATCAATTCCAAATCCAAATGTAACCAAATTAGCAAATGCTAGTTACATGACTCGTGGAGCGATTAGTAAGCTAACTAAAAAAATGATCACTAACGGCTTACTTGAAAGCTATCAGAAACCTGAAAATAAAAAAGAGCGTTACTTTCGCCTGACAGCTGAAGGTCAGCGTATTAACAAAATGCATCAAAAGCTCCATGAAGAATTTCTTAAAGAAAATGAGGTCGTTTTTCAACAAATGACTAAGGAAGAGTTTGATACTGTTTTTCGTTTTATCGGTCGCTTTAGAGAAAATTTAAAAAGAACAAAACTAGAAAAATAAAGTGCATGTGTAATCAACCGTGATCTTAAGATCACGGTTGATTTTTTGCTCTCTGCTTCGTTAGATTTCATTCTTCTATCGTAGTATCTCTCTATTTATTGTTGACAAGGAAACAATAAACAGATACTATATAAAATGTTTCCTAGGAAACATTTTATAGCTAAGGAGTTTTGATATGAATACAACAATCAACAAACATGCACTCGTTTTTGGTTTCACTTCGGTCTTTTTGATTGGATTAGGGTTAACAATCGTTAATCCGGTCATCCCATTTATGGTAGAGCAATACACAAAAAACACACAGCAACAAGCAACCACGGTGACACTACTCAGTGCGATCTATGCTTTTTCCATGTTTTTAGCCGCCCCTATGTTAGGCGCACTCAGTGATCGGTTTGGTCGGAAAATTATTTTGATCAGTAGTTTGTTTGGCTCTGCGATTGGGTACTATTTATTTGGCTTTGGTGGAGCTTTATGGATACTTTTTCTTGGTAGAATAATTGAGGGGTTAACCGGCGGCGAAATCTCAGCTATTCTTGCCTATTTTGCTGATTTGACACCAATTGAAAGTCGAACAAAATATTTTGGATGGATTAGCGCGACTGTTGGGATTGGAACTGCAGCAGGTCCTTTGATTGGTGGGTTCTTGGCACAGTACGGACCAGCAACTCCCTTATACGTTGCCTCCTTTTTGTCTTTGAGTAATGCGGTTTACGGTTATTTTTTCATGCCTGAAAGTTTGACTAAACGTGAACGTACAAGAAATCTTTCTCTTCAGCAAATCAATCCCTTCAAGCAACTCCAATTGGTTTTCACTTTTCGATCAGTCAAATGGTTATTGATCACAGGTTTTTTGATTTGGCTACCCAACGGTTCATTCCAAGCGATTTTTGCTCAATTTTCAATTGATACTTTCCATTTATCGCCAATCATCATCGGTTTTACTTTCTCGTTAATTGGCATTATGGACATTTTTGCTCAACTGTTGATTATGCCGATTTTATTAAAATTTTGGCTAGAAAACCAGATCATCACTATGGGTATTACCAGTGAAATGATTGGTTATTCTGTCATCATCCTTTCCGCTTTTTATAGATCGATCCCCTGCTTTATCATCGGCATGGTCTTTTTCGGGCTAGGTGATGCGATTTTTAGTCCTTCCTATAATGGTTTGATTTCAACGTATGCTAGCAAAGAGGACCAAGGGAAAATCCAAGGGGCTTCACAAAGCATCCAAGCATTAGCTAGAGTGATCGGTCCGATGATTGGTGGTCAACTATATGCTACTTTCCATCATACGATGCCATTCATTATTGGATTCATTTTATTAGGCTTAGCTACTTTTATCGTTAAACCAAAAGTAAAAAGATCATTCTAAAGCATCCCTATATAAAAAAACTAATCGAGTGACTGTAGTATTCTAAATAATTTAGGTTTCCTAGCCCAAATGTAAGTAGTGACTACAGTCATTGATTAGTTTTATTCATTCGTCTATTGATAGTTTTGATTCAAGTATTGGAGCAACTCAGGTGCACGTTTCGTTGCAGAATCACCTTCTGCTTTATCTTCTAACATGCTGATCATGAGATAACCATTTGTATCAGGATTCACAGCAAATAGGAAGCTATTTTCTTGTCCTTTTTCATCTTGTTTTTCTTTGATTTCCGCTGTACCAGTTTTTGCTGCTATTGGTATGCCTAAAGCAGCTAAAGAATGAGCGGTACCATTCGTATCTTGAACAACATCTTTCAAATCTGGCAGAATCGTCTGTACAGCTGTTGAAGCAATGACATTTTGTTTAACTTTCGTTTCTTTATCCATCTCTAATTTTGGATAAACGAGATTTCCATTATTAGCAAAAACAGAATACATCGTTGCTTGTTGGATCGGATTGATTAACAGTTCTCCCTGCCCATAACCAGTATCTGCTAATAAGATTTCTGACTTAAAACTATCCTTATTTGAGATTTGTGCGGGATTCATGCTGATCGGCAAATCTAAGTCTTCCCCAAAAATGAATTTATTTAATCCTTCGCGGAATTTCTTCTCACCCATTTTCAAGGTTTCTTGAGCCATATAGATATTATCTGAATAAATCATTGCGTTTCTCAGATTGACTTGAGGCACATCGCTGACACGAGTAACTTGATACGATCCCCATGATTGGTCTTTTTGCCATTTCAATCCATTGATCGTCAATACTTCGTCTGGATTCAGCGTTTGATTATCTAATCCGATTGCGGCAGTAATCATTTTAAATGTAGATCCGGGAGCGTAACCGGTAGCAAAACGACTAATAAATGGTTGATCTTTATTTTCCGTATAGGCTTGATAATCTTCTTGGGAGATTCCATTTGTCATTTTGTTTGGATCATAACTTGGAGAGCTCGCTAATACTAACAACTCACCCGTTTTTGGCGAAGTCGCTACTGTTGAACCCGCTTTTCCACCTAAACTATCAAATGCGATTTTTTGAGCATCGGCATCAAGAGTTAATTTGATATCCTGACCATTTTTCACTTCTTGATCGATCAATACTTCTTTTTCTGTCCCATCAGCATCCGTAATACTCAATTTCCCCCCATTGGTGCCACGTAGTTCTTTGTCATAAGTCATTTCCAGACCAGAACGACCAATTTTACCATTACTACTTAATTCAGCATTCTTTTTGATATCTTCTGCTGAGATATCACCAACATAACCAATCAATTGCGCTGCTGCTTCGCCTAACGGATAGGTGCGACCATCAACTTCTTGGATCGCTGCTCCACTTGGTAATTCGGGGGTTTGTCCATCAATGATTTTTAGAGGAACAAAATAATCCGGTTGTACCCAACTTTGAGAGATAGCTTGATTGATTTCATCTTCTGAAAGATCGAAAGCTGCAGCAATTGCTTTGATGTTTGCTGTTTTCTCTTCTTTTTCTCCCAGCTTTCTAGGAACGATCCCTAACTGTTTCAATTTGCCCGTCGTTGCTAATTTCTTTCCATTTCGATCAAGGATATCGCCTCTTTTAGCTTCCTCACTAGTCAGACTTACTTTGTCTGTATCTTCCATTTGAGGAAAAATCAAGTTCGGCTGCCAGTTGATTTTGATCTGATCATTTTTATTTGTCAAAGTTCCTTTATATGATAGGTCTTTTAATTCGCCTAAGCTTGTATTCATTTTAGCTTTATAAGAAAAAGAATAGGTTTCACTATCTTTTTTCGTCACTTTTAAATTAGAGATTTCCAAGCCTTTTATGGCCACAGCTCCGTAAATGTTTTGGTATTTTTCAAGAGCTTCTTTTTCAGAAATTGTCTTCTTAGTCTGTGAATCAATTTGCGTGTATGACATCGCCTTTTTATAATCGCCAGTACTTAAACGTTCCGCAAACTGTTGGATCGTTTTTTCTCCTGCTGAAACCACTTGCTCTTCTTGCGTTTTTTGATAGTAAAAATACCCGCCACCAGCCGCAAGAACTAAAACAAGGGCGCTTGTTAGATAAACACCAGTCTTGCTCCTACGATGATTGTCACTTCGTTTCATTTTGTCCCTCCGCTCACATTTTCTTATCTTAACTTCTATCCATTTTACCATAAGAAAAGAAGCTAGAACACAACGACAATCGCATGTTTCTAACTTCTTACACTTTAAATAAAATGTAAATCTATTGGTCTAAAAACTGATTGATTGCTAATTGATTTTTTTCTAAATCAAGTTCTAGTACACTACCAGAAGGTGTGTAATCATTAAAATTCCAACTACCTTCAACTGGTACAGATAACGTATCAATTGGTTTGTCATCTTTTAAGAAATCAATGCCACAATCAATTAATACACTTTCAGGTAAATTCGTTTTAATACTTCCCAAGAGTTGACCGATTGCTTTTGGTAATTTAAGGATGGAAGTCACATCTTTTAATTGCTTAGAAATTGCTTTGATCACTTGTTGTTGTCTTCTGATCCGTCCAAAATCTCCTTCAGCATCTTCTCTAAAACGCGCATATTGCAATAAGGTATTCCCATCCATTGTTTGTTCACCTTTTTTGATGTATACACCATCCAAGTCTAAATCTTTCTCAGCATTGATATCTACACCGTTAGGGAATAGCTCATTGACACAATCAATGAAATCTTGGAAGGTGATACTTGCATAATAAGGTGTTTCAAATTTGAAATTTTCTTTCAATGTTTGGTTCAAAAGATCAATCCCGCCATATGAATAAGCTGCGTTGATCTTATCTTGACCATGCCCAGGTATATCTACATAAGAATCACGCATAATCGAAACCAATTTTGCTTTTTTAGTTTTTTGATTATACTGAGCAATCATCAAAGAATCTGAACGTCCATTTTCTTCTTTCGACCGGGCATCAGAGCCAATCAATGCCACATTGATAATCTTAGGAACACTTTTGGCTTCTACTTTTGGTACATCGTCTGCTCGACTCGTTGAAGAATAACCATGAACAAACTCAAAAGAAAAATAGCCGATGACAATGACGACTGCCGTCAATAGACCTAAAATCACTTTTTGAAATGTTTTCATTTTCGATTCCTCTTTCTAACCGAACCTCTTACTTGAAATATAGCCATTTTTTTATTATGATAGTCCAATTGAGAGATTCTTAATTGTTCTTGTTTAACAGTTCAGGTTTCTTGAGTTGTAACCTCTCAACCTGCTTATTTTTCTCTTTCACTTGTCGAGACGAGATATTCAAAGCTAATCCAATAGCAAAAGACAAGATTAAATAGCTTGTTCCTCCGTAGCTGACAAATGGCAATGGTACACCTGTCATTGGAATTAAACCAAGGATGCTTCCAATATTGATACTTGTCTGAACGAGTATCCATGTCCCTACACCAATTAAGATCAAAGTTGCCTGTTGGTTCTTTTGTTTTGTACTCTTTTGGAAGATTCGCATACATAATAAGAAAAGCAAAAACAAAACAAGTAATGCGCCTATCAATCCAAACTCCTCAGCAATGACTGAGAAAATAAAATCTGTTTCGGATTCAGGGAGATAACCTTTTTTAGTAATACTATTCCCCATTCCTCGACCAAATAGGCCACCGTTGTATAGTGCATAGTAAGAGTTACTCATCTGGTATCCTGCACCATGTTCATCTAAAAATGGATTATGAACCATTGCGATTCGGTCATAAGCGTGTTCAAAAAATGAAGGTAACAAATGATGCTTTTCAAGTAGTAAAACTAAGCCAGCTACTAAGATCAAGCTAGCAATCGCTACTCCGATAATTATCAGCCCTTTTTTAATGGGAATAGCTGCAGCCCAAAAGATAGCTCCAGCAATAGCTAAAATCATCAGTGCTCCCGCAATTTTAGGTTGAAACAAAACAAGCACGGCAATTCCGCCCACAATCAACACTGGTATATGAAGTTTCTCAGGAACACTTCGGTCATTTCTAAAAAAACGACTTAAATATAAAATCAAAAAAATGGTTGCGATTTCTGACGGTTGAAACTGGATTCCAGCGATTGAAACCCACCGCTGGGCACCATTAACTGTTACAGCAAAAATCCCGAGTTTCATCATCGCTAATAATAAGCCCGATACAATCAATCCAGCTTTTATTATTCTTGGTTTCAGTAGAACTTGTAATCTGATGGAATAGGTCAATACAATTACGCCCCAACTAAGAATAATAAACAAAAATTGCCGAATAAATAAGCTTTTAGGATCACTTCCTGCTACCAATAAACGATAGGAACTAGCACTATATATCTCTAAAAGACCGACAATTGACAAAGCCAAATAAGGGCCTAAAATCAACCAGTCGATCTTTCTGTTTTTCCACATCGCATATCCCCCTCCTCTTACACAAGTTAGGCGAACACGAGCAGTTAAATATAGAATCAGTTATAGAATATAAGAAAAGGTCAGAAACCTTTTCGAACAAGAATTCTGACCTAGCATCATCTCATCGTCCGAGTTTTAGCACTATACAACGTAAAGAAACACTCTTAGCTATTTGAAAAAGCCTTAATCCGACAATTCCTGTTTGACTCATTGGCGTCTTTCGACGTTTCTGAGCAATAGCATATGTTTGTATAGGAGCCTCACCTAACAAGGTTATTACTATTTTTATTTTTTACAGAGTTAATAGTAAGCTTCTTTAACTATTTTAGCAATCATTTATTTGATAAAAAAACAAAATTAATCAATCTTTAATATATTTCCCCTTTTTAGGAAGTCGTTTAGTATGAAAATACCTTGCTGACTTGATTGATTTTTCTGTTTTACTTTTCTCGTTTTCACTTTTCGGAATAAAATTTCAAGTTATCTTAACATTTACATACCAGTTTATTCATACATTAAAAAGTCTCATATTTGCCTTTTTACTTGCCTATTTTAAATAAAACTTTAAATCATTCGGTTTACCTAAAAAAACTTTATTGTTTTTTATAACTAAAAAATGTTTTAGCTAAATTTCATTTCTTTCTCCATTCATGAAAGAAATGAGCTTACGCCAATATTATAATAATATTTTTAGGATTATACATCCTCTAAAAATAACATATTTATCGTCATGTGGTTCACTTTGGCCTAGGGATGGTAAAGATTTTCCCTAAGGTTGCATAATCATTCCCTGCTAATCGACTAACTGGTTGTAGTTTCTTGGGATCGATCTTCCCAGATACTGGATCATATACCTCTTCATTTAATTGATACGTATGGATTTTTAATAAAAAAAGATCGGCAGTAACTTCTTGCTCATTTTTAATTTCGAGATGGTCATATAAATCCGTTTCAAAAACAATTTTTGACTCATTGATTGGTGGAATTGAACCATTCCTACTTGTTTTCGTAGTCAAGTTAGTCAAGGTTAGTTCACTTTCTTCTTGCGGAAGAGTTGCTGCTGTTTTATTGACCTCCACCACATTTTGCTCATCTAAAACTTGGATAATTGCTTCTTTCCTTATTAAGATATTTTTAGCAGTATCTTTCATCTGCTCATTTTTTCTTTGGACAGCTAACGAAACGATGGGTGGATTTGAACTAACGATATTAAAATAGCTGAATGGCGCAATGTTTAAGTTCCCTTTCTCAGTTAATGTTGAAACAACAGCTACTGGTCTGGGAATAATTGAACCAATCAGTAATTTATAATTTTCTCTTTCTGTTAATTGAGATGACAAACGTGTAAACATCTACTCCCCTACTTTCATTTGACAGAATCAAAAGCTGTTCACCTGTCTAGATTTAGTCAGACACTATTTTTTACTATCTATCATTGTTCTTTTTTTGTCAAGAATCCGTATTGGAAACGTTGCTTATTACGTTTTTGCCTCTATATAAAGAGCTGTGCATTGTTTAGCAAGTATTTATTTTGCTGTTTATGGCTATTTCAACTAAAATAATATGGAGGAGGCGTTTTCATGAAACCTTATTCAATCCTATGGTTATTCCCTACGTTATTGGTATTTGCAGGATGCGCCAATCAGTCCCCTCAGTCAAATGGTGCTACTACTAGCACGAATTCGATTGTTTTGGATTCTACAACTTCTGCGCCTTTACCAACTAATCCCAACCATCCATCAAAGGAGGAAACACCAATGTCAATTGCTCCAGGTCGCTTGTTACAAGCTGTTAGTGCCGAGGATTTAAATCTAGTTCAAACGTTGTTAGACCAATCAACTGCGATGATTGATGAACAAAATGAAAAAGGAGAATCCCCATTATTGATTGCTGTCCACCATAATATGATCGATATTGCAAAAATCCTCATTGATCACGGTGCGAACATCAACTTACAAGATCATATTCAAGATAGCCCTTACTTATATGCTGGCGCACAAGGAAAAACTGAGATTCTTGCTTATATGCTTGAAAATAGTGAACCTGATCAGTCGATCGTTAACCGTTTTGGTGGTAATGCCTTGATACCAGCTGCCGAAAAAGGACATTTAGCCAACGTCAAACTTTTGCTAACTGATGGTCGTGTTGATATTGACCATCAAAATCATTATGGCTATACTGCATTGATTGAAGCTGTGGCTTTGCGAGATGGCTCAAAGATCTACCAAGACATCGTCCGAGAATTATTGGCTCATGGTGCAAATAAAGAATTGCGTGATAATCAAGGAAAAACTGCCGAAGATTATGCCAGAGAATTAGGATATGATCAACTATTATCTCAATTAACTTGATTACAGGAACAAAATAATTTCCAAATAAAAAAGCTGATGATCGATGTTTTATAACAAATTGACACTTTTGTTTATAGCTTAGACATTTGCTTTTTTGTTTTACTTTCACGATCGTCTCATCGTTTTTGTATGAACCATGTTCGGTTTACTTTCTGATCAGCTAAGCTTTTTGGTATGGAACGTCACATCTGCGCCTTTACTCATACGCAGTTTTTCTATCACGAAACCTTCGTTAAACAAAAGATTTCACTTAAGATGAACCTGTTTCATTATGGTTACAGGTCACTCCACTGCTGGTAATACATACGTTTTTATTTCTAATACTTGAATGATCTTATCTAAATCTGCCACTTTGACTACCATGGTTTGATCAGGTCTACCAGGTGCAAATACTAATTTTTCTTGAGCGAATATTTCTTCATCAATAATGATAGGAACAGATGATTCATAACCAAATGGTGAAACAGCACCTGGCTTTTGTCCCGTTTCCGCTTCCATTTCTTCAGCCGAAACAACTGACACTCTTTTACCAATCAGTTTGCTTAATTTTTTAAAGTCGCTTCTTTTAGTCGTGAAGGTTAAAAAAATATAGCGATTGTTTTGTTTATCTTTTAGATACAAGCTCTTCGTCTCAGTACCACTAAACCCTTGTTCCTCTTTTACAACTAACGCATCCTCATTGGTAAAAATTGGGCGATGGCGATAAAGTTCAAACGCAATCTGGTTTTGTGTAAATATTTCTTGCAAATCAATCAAAAAAATACCTCCTTAAAAATAGATTATTTCTTTACTTTTCTATTTTATGGGATTTTTATCGATAAAAGCAATGTTTATTTCATTACTCGTTCGGTTTATCCCTAACTTTGTTTACATAATATAAATATAGTTTATTTAAGTCGGATTTCTTAAAAAAGCAGAGTAAATTCGTTGGATATCACGAATTTACTCTGTTTTATTCTATTGATTTAAACTGCTAAGACTATCTGCTACGATTTGTTTTGGTGTCAAATGATAACGTTCATACAATGTTTGAACAGGTACACTATCAGTAAACTCTTTTTGAGAACCAAAGTTTAGAACTTGGATGGTTGAATCTCCATAATAGCGACTGATTTTTTCACCAAATCCGCCCGAAAGACTACCATCTTCTAAAGTGATAATCAATTGGTGATTTTCTTTTAATCCTTCTAAAGTTTCATGATCAAGTTCGGTGATCGTTCCAGGGTTAATCAAAGTGCCTGAAATCCCCTGATTCGCAAATTCTTCTAAAGCTTGTTTACCTAATTCAAGGAAGCCACCTAGTGCTAAGATTGCAACTTTATCTCCAGCAACCAAGCGTTGGTAACTTGGAATAGCGTAGTCTTTTGCGATTGCTTCACCAGATGTCACACCATGAGCAGGGATTCTAATAGCAACCGGTGAATCGGTTTGCGATAAACTCCAATCCAACATCGAAAGTAAGTCTTACTTCGTAGCTGGCGCTAAATATTTAATATTAGGAATACTTGAAAGATAAGGAATATCAAAAGTCCCTTGGTGGGTACGATCACTTCCTGAAATGCTTGCTCCTCCAATTAGAATGACTACTGGATTTTCGTTGATCGCTAAATCATGAGATAATTGATCATATGCTCGTTGTAAAAACACACTTGAATGGAATACCACAGGTCGAATCCCTTGAGATGCTAAAGCAGAAGCAAATGTGATCGAATGTTGTTCTGCAATCCCCACATCAAAGTAGTGTTCTGGATGTTTTTTTTGAAATTCCTTTAAGCCAAACATTCCTGGAATCGCAGCATTCACAGCCACGATAGGCGTTGCACTTGTTTTCGTTTTTTCATCAAGATAGTTCATAATTATTTGATTAAAACTTTCACTAGTAGGAGCATTTTTCGCTTCGCCTGTTTCTAAATCAAACGGTACATGCCAATGATATTTCATTTTGTTTTCGACGGCTGGCTCATAGCCATGACCTTTTTCGGTGTGAACATGTAAAACGATTGGATGGTCAATGTCTTTAATTTCTCTGAAAACCTCAATTACTGTTTCTAAATCATTACCATCCGCAATGTAGCGATAATCATACCCCATCGCTTTAAATAAATTATCATTACTTGTCCCATTGCTTTCACGAAGCTCTGCTAAATGACGATATAAACTTCCCTGATTCTCATCAATGGACATTTCATTGTCATTCACTAAAACAATCAAATTAGAATTGATTGTTCCACCATTATTCAAACCTTCAAAAGCTAAGCCTCCACTTAAGGAACCATCCCCGATAAAAGCAATGATATTTCCTTTCTCCTGTTTCAAATCACGGGCTTTTGCAAGACCGACCGCTAAACTGATCGAAGTTGAAGTATGCCCCACAGTAAAATAATCATGTTCACTTTCATGTTGATTGGAATAGCCACTAATTTCGTGGTAGCTTCCCTCCTCAAATCCATTTTTACGACCAGTTAATAACTTATGTCCATAAGATTGATGGGAAACGTCCCAAACAATTTTATCCTTGGGCGAGTCAAACACATGGTGGAAAGCAATTGTTAATTCCACGACACCCAAATTTGGGCCGACATGTCCTCCGATCGCACTATTTTTTTGTAAAATCTTTTCTCTCATTTCTGTAGCTAATTCAGACATTTCGTCTATCGTTAGTTTTTTTACCTCTGTTGGACCATTGATTTGGTCTAAGATGTTTGTCTTTATACTCACTATTCTCTCTCCTTTTGCAATAACATGTCCGAAAAGAATAACTCATTTCGGCCTTAGTAATTGTTACCACAAAAGATATTGTACTACTTGGAGTCAACTCTAAGTCAAGAGGATTTTGAGTAAAACTTCACAATAACAATGATATTTTTATTCTAAACAGCTTACACGAATAAATTTTACTAACTAGACCGAATTTTTTTAAAGTAGATAAAAAAAGCTGAGACAATTATTGTCTCAGCTTCTGATTTTATTTATGATCGATCAAATGATCCGATCAAATTCTTACAGTTTACGAGCAAAGAATGATACGACCAATACAAGAATGATTGCACCAATCAATGATGGAACGATTGCCATGCCCCCGATACTTGGTCCCCAAGTGCCAAGTAAAGCTTGTCCGATCGCTGATCCAACTAGACCTGCGACTACGTTAGCAATGATTCCCATTGAAGAACCTTTATTTGTAATAGCCCCTGCAATTGCTCCGATAATACCACCGACGATTAATGACCAAATAAATCCCATTTTAATTTCCTCCTAATTTCTTTTACTAACAATCAATTACTGAACACGTGGTTCAGTGTTTTCTTTCACTTTTTGTGTTCCTTTATTCATAGCTGCTTTTGCTTTATCTGTTTGTTTTGAAGCAAATTGACCAGTTGATTTAGCAGCGTCTGTCACTTTGTCTTGGACAGTTTCTTGATCTTTTGCATATTCTTCTTGTGTTTTGATATCAACTACATTCACATTCACTTCGATTACATCTAAATGTGTCATATCATTCACTTCACGGCTGATCAAGTCTTTAATTTGATCATAGATATTTTCAATATCTTTTCCGTATTCTACAACTACATCTAAGTCAACAGCTACTTGTTTTTTACCAACTTCTGCATTGATTCCTGCTGTGACATTATCCGTGTTCACTAATTTTTCAGCAATGTTTGAGAAGAAACCGCCATCTAATGTTAATAACCCATCAACATCTTTCAAAGCATAACCGATGATTTTTTGAATTACTTTATCTTCGTAAGTTAATTCTCCACGTGAAATATGGTTATTCTCAGATGTCATTGTATTTGTGTTTTTGATTTCTTTGTTTTCCATGTCCAGTTCCTCCTAAGATTTAAAAAATTGATCAAATATTTTTGTTTCTTTCAAATAAAAACCAATGCCTGCACCTATAGCAGTCATGATTAATATTAGAAGTGTTTTAAAAAATCCAACTGTTATCCATAAAACAGCTAACAGTAAGCCAAGTCCCCCGAAGATAATAGGGAGCTTGTACGCTGAAAATATCTCTTTCATGATGGGCCCCTCCTATTCTACTCGAGCGTGCTTGTGTGCATTACTGTCGTAATCTTCAAATCCACTATAAGTAACAGCTACAGCGATGTTTTGTTCAGTACCAAGTACTCGTGCCACTTGTTGTTCAATGTCACGCATCAATTCTCCTGTTTTACCAATTAAAGAGGATGTTCGTTTTAAATCCCCTTTTACATGGACATTGATTTTATTTTTTGTTGAGCGTACTCGAACTTTTGGTGAACCAACAAATTCTTCTTCATGTAATTGTGATCGCACAAGCCCTTCGATTGCTTTCTTGTCTAAAGTCAGTTTTCCATCTTTTTGTTTTAAAACAAACGTTCCTTTGGATTTTGGATAGAAAAGAACAACTAATAACAAAATAAGCACAAGTATAGCAAAAACGACAGCTGTCCAAAATAGATATTGTTGCACGTAGTAGTTCGTTATGACAAAAAATCGAAAACGTTCCAACTGTTCTGGCATCATATACGGTGCGTTGATCAACGCAATCCCTAAAAGCACCGTCAGCAAGAATAAACTTGCAAGAATACCGACGATCTTCCACCCTTTATTCATTCTCCACCTCCTACTTCTAATTGACCGTGATCACACATGTTATTTACAAGATTTTATAGAAAGCGCTACCATGCCATGCTAATACTAATAGCCTTTTTTCACTTTCTATGACAATCATTCATAAATAACGTTTCCCTCCAATAGACTGTGTTGCCTTTTTTCTATTGGGTATATTTAAAGGATAGTAGTCTACATTAAAAAATGCAAAGATAATGCTCAGTTATTATTACAAAAAACTATCAGTTGCTATGAAAATTTTCTAATATTTATCGTTTCCTACTCTCTTTCTTCTTTCTTATCTGTAAAAAACAGATAAAATTTCTTTCCAAATATCTTTTAAATGAATTATACTTAAGTAAAGATCATTTGAAGAAATGGAACGCTTTAGCCATGTTTTTGAAAAAAGGGGTGTTGTGAGATTATGGTAAAGAAAATAATTTATGCTCTAATAACTACCTTAATTTATTTAATCGTTTCTAATGCAGGGAATTTATTTTTTGGAATTTCAAAAGAATTTAGTTGGACAACGACATTATGGGAATCTTTTTTCTTTTTTATATTTGTTTTGCTCTTACAAAATTATCGAAAAAAATAAGTCTTAGGGTCAAAATAGCAACTACTATTTTTGATCCTAAGACTTATTTCGTATGATGAATTCTTTTTATTCCACTAGTATTTCGATTTACAAGTTTATTTTTCGATTTGTTTCAATGCTTCAGGTACTTTTGGTTCATAAATAATTCCTGTACACATTGTTCCTTTACCTATAGCTTCTGTAGCAACAGCAATAGCAACAGTTGCTAAAATTCGCATATATTTTAATTTTCTTGAGCTAATTTTTTTTAACATTTTCTTCATCCTTTCTTTTTTGAACAAACATTAAAAGGGTTGAGATCATCATGCCTAACAACAGTAAGGTACGAATACGGTTATTTGATTGAATCCCACCAAAAATAGTAAGGAACAAACTGACCACTATCATCTGGCTCTTTCCATTTAGCAAAGAACTTTTCGCCGGTTTTTGTGCGATCACTATCCCTTTGAACCACAAGATCAAGCAAATCATGAGACTGCAGATCACAAAGCTGGCTCTTGTGATATCTACAGCAAAAGTAGTAACTAGATATGGTAATAAGACAAAGAAAAATAGACTTAAGACCGTACATACATTACTATCTCTTGCATGGAAACTTTTTGTTGTTCTTCTCATTAGTGTAAATGCCAAATGGGTAGTTAAAACCGGCAGAATAATATGAAGACACCTAGCTAAACAGTAGATAAAAAATATCTTTGAACTAATTACCAAAAGAACAGCTAATCCATATTCCATTTTTGCCAAGTCAATTTCTGACAATTGTAATTGTCTTCCTATCCGCTTACTAATTGTTTTTGAAACTTTTTCTTCTAAAGATATAGATTCTTCCGACATTTGATCCGCTCCTTTTCATCTATATTATATTTGTTTTTTTATAAGATAGTTGGTTTTATCAAAAGTGAACGTTATTTGATCAAAAGTGCGGAATACCTGGAGATGTAATCAACAACTGGTTAATTTCTTGAACTGATTTACTACTTTCTTTAAATGACGAGTAGAAACTAAACATTTTGCTCCATTGGACATAGTGATCACTCGTTCTTTCTTATTGATTTCTTTCACATTCATCAGATTAACTACATAAGATTGATGGCAACGACAAAATACCTCATACATACTTTCTACTTCTTTGATCTTCCCTATATACTCAATTCTGCGGTTATCTAAATAGACGATCAATTTATGGGGTGTTGGACTAGATTCAAAATAAAATATCTCATCGACATATAACTTTACATCAATTGGACCATTCTTAATCCAAATTTGGGGTCTAGTTTCCAGATTTGTATTCAAATAGCGTTCAATTGCGACGTCAATACATTCCGTCACTCTCTTTTGAAAAGTATCCATATTATCTTTGACAATGTAATCTAATGCTTCTACTTTGTATAAAAAAGTTAAATAGACTAGATCTGTATAAGTTGTCACAAAAATGATTTTTGCTGTTGGGTCGTAATCTCTGATTTTTTTTGCTAACTCGATCCCATTTAAATCCGTTTTTAGATCAATATCCAAAAAATAGATTCCTTCTGTTTTATGTTTTGAAATAAACGACAAGATCATCATTGGATCATCCGTAGCAAATTGGAATTGAACATCATAGTCTTTCATCAATAAATAATTTGTAATCATCCGAGTAAGCTTATTTCGATGAGCAATTTCATCATCACAAACAAATATTTTTAACATTACTAGCCCCTCATTCCACTAATCGTTATGATTTGTATAAAGCGATTGTTTTCAATTTTTGTTTCTAAAAAAACATTCTCGTTCAAATGAACAAGCTCGTCCAGATTCGTTAGACCTAGTCCTTGATTTCCTTTTTTAGTAGTAAAATTTACTTTTTTCAATTCATGTAATTTAGGAATACTCGAACGACATTGATTCATTAAGACAAAAAAACAATTTTTGTCTTCCTCCATAATAGTCAATTCAATTTTTCCCTTTTCTAAAAAGGCTGATTCTTCAATTGCATTATCCAGTATAATCCCTAGCATACGAACAAGTGTGACTGTTGAGATAGCGATATCCGTAATGGGTGTTGGAATCATTACGTTTACTTCGACACCCCTTTGGCTAGCCACGTATAATTTACTCAAAATAATGCTTTTTATCTCTCTAATTTTAAGATTTGAAATCGAAGCAATTGGGAGATTGTTTTCTTCAAAAATCGTTTCTGTTGCTTTGATACTTTGATAAAAATACTTTTGCAGCCCTTCAATATCCTTTGTTTGAATATAGTCCTCTATTGAAAACAAAATATTCTTATAATCGTGTTTGAATTTTCGTAACGCAAGATAGTTATTTTCGATCTGTTCACTGTATTCAATCAGGTGACGCATTTCTTTTTGCTGTTCTCGTGTTTCGAATTCTTTTTTCTTGATAAAAAGTAGTACACAATAAATTATGGTAGACATTACACCATAAAGAACCGTAAATAATTCATTACTGATAACTAGGAATCTTGCTAAAACAGAAAAACGATCACTACAAATGTTAATAAAATAAACAATAATCGTAAAAAAAACAACGATGGCCGCTATTTTTAAAGTCGTTTTATCCCTAACAATCTTTGGTATGACCATTTTTTTTAGAAAAACAGTAACGATCCACAAACAACCTGTTCCTAAAACAGCTGTAAAAAAATCGCTGATATCCCACCCTAAAATTTTATATAGATATTTGGCTGTTCCATCAATGAATATGTAGAAAAATAAAATAATCGAAGGATAAAATATCGCTATATCAATGTTTCGATCAATGATATAGATACTTAGACATAACCCAGCCCATAAGATAACTGTCGCAATGATATTGATCCATTGATATAAGGCAATATAAGCGATTACACTAATAAACGAAAACAACTGAAATTTTTTATTTGATAAAAGATTCCTTAGATAACCAAGAGCCATAAAAACAGTGTAAAGCTGACCAATCAAAATTAGGATAAATAAACTTTCTTCATTTAATTTCATTTAAACTTCCCCTAACAACCTAATAATTTTATCTGAATTTTTTATCCATACTTATATAACAATTTATATTAGCGTATTTTGTTTCTCCACTCCCCCCAACCAAACAAAATAAAACAATTAGTTATTTGTACACCTAATTTTAATAACGAAAAATAGGAATAAATTTTCCCAACCAATCATGATCTCCGCTGTTATTTGTGATTTTAGCATATTTACTTTAGATTTGGGAGGGTATAAACATGATAATGATACGTTTTTCTCCTTAAAAGTTCTGTTATTTAAAACTATCGTAAATGTAATCTAAATTAAATATCTTTTTTGCAAAAGATATGTTATAATTAATCTATTGCGATAAATATTTTATGCGAGATTTTGATTTGTTTTGATGAAATTTAATCCCACTGGCGTAACTTCAGGGTTACAAGGATGTATTAGTGGTTAGGGAATACATTGTTTAAATGAGAAATAGTCCATTTTTAGTAATAGTTTTACAGCTTTAAAATATAATATGATTCGTTAGAACGCCTTTTCTTTATTGAAAAAGGCGTTTGTCCATCCTTCCATTTATTGTTTATCGATAAATAATTATTGATAATGAACAAACCTCATGCTATACTAATAAAAATTTAGGAGGCATTTTATGAAATCCAAACTGTTCTTTATCCAATTAATTGTTTCTGTTTTTTGTTTTGTTCCCCTTCTCTTGGGAACGCTATTAACTATTCAATTGAGTACAAATCCTACAAATCCATTTAGCAACTGGCAAACTACACTATTTATTCTAGTTCTTTACCTGATCCTTCTAGTAACTTTGTTGCTCAATTTCTTCCTGCTCCGCTTAGTCAAAACCTTCCCTTCAAAGGAAACTTTTACTAAAAAGAGTCTCAAACTTAGCAGTAAAATCCGATCTTGCCTTTTATGTATCACGATCCTTGCATTTGGTATTTTGCCAAAATTTTACCAAATAGCTGATATGAGCGATAGTCCAGGAATCCTACTCATCGCTTTCGTCTTACTCTTTATCCCTTTTTTTATCTACATCCTTTCAAGCATTTTGATTGATTTACTCAAACAAGCCATTTATTTAAAAAATGACTATGATTTAACAGTGTGAGGTGTCGAATGTCTATTATTATCAATTTAGATGTCATGTTAGCCAAGCGAAAAATGAGCGTGACCGAACTGAGTGAAAAAGTAGGTCTTACGATGGCTAATATCTCTATTTTAAAAAATGGTAAAGCAAAAGCGATTCGGTTTTCTACGCTCGATAAGATTTGCGAAGTTTTAAACTGCCAACCAGGTGATATCCTCGAATATCAAGATACAAGCCAAATGAGAGAGTAGCTCATTTCTTTAGTTGAGTGACACCAATGAAAGCTAACTACTTACCAATGAAAGCTAACTACTTACCAATGAAAGCTAACTACTTTCTAATCAATCTGAAGATCGACAAAAAAGCCCACGTCAGCTGTAGTCTAGCTAACGTGGGCTTTTTAATAACTGATTATCTTATTTTTTAGAATTTTTATTTGCTTTTCTTTTTCTCCAAAACAGGATGATTCCCGCTAAACTAACAATCAAGACACCTGATACAGTAAAAACCGTATTTTTTGTTTCATTGGTTTTTGGTAAATTACCATTTTTTGCGCCACTTGTATTGTCTCCATTTGAGTTCTTTTTTTCTGAATCTGTTCCTGTGATCTCTTTATCTTCAGTCATGCTATCTTCTGTACCATCTTCTAAAGCACCATCCGTCCCTTTTTCCACCACTTCATAAGCCGCTTCAGTTTCAGTAGAAAAACCACCATAGGAACGGTCAGCTTTCACGACTAGTTTAGCAACACGATACCCCAAAGAAGAAGTATCGATTTCTGTTTCAGGATCTAATGCAACCGTATAAGCAGTTTTCGGCAGCTCTTTGCCATTGACTTTAACTTCTTTCAAAAGATTTTTAAGGTCCACACGTTTCGTATCGATAACTATTTTCGCTTCTGCTGGTGTCACGGTAAAATCTCCTGTTGGTTCAAACCCATATTCAGTCACATTGTAATACGCATAATTGGAACCATAAGTGTAATTTCGCTCTTCTTCTTCTGCCATCAAGACATTCCCACTTGGATCGGCATGATACACTTTAATTTGATCTCCCACCGAAACTTTTAATGGTTCCCCACTATTGAATCGATTAATCGATTGTTCAATTGTTTGCGTACCGCGAACTTCGTATTTATATTTACTGCTGTTATTTGTAAAAACTTCAATCCCATAGTAAATTTCCATGTCATCATATTCTGTGATACGGTTCGATAAGTCACTTCCGTCTTCTCCCTGTAATGATTGGAGTTTGATTTGTTTGTTTTCTTTTATCAAACTGTAGGCACCTACAGTATCGCCATCTTGATTTTTTAGTTGGATCGTACTTCCCCACTTCACTTCGTAAGGCACTTCCACTTCTGTAGAAGTCACCTCATCTGCGGTAGACAATTTCACTTTTAACATTTTCTGTCCAGTGGTATTTGTATCAAAGTCAGAAACTTGTTCGACATCATATAATGTCGTCTCTAATTTTTGACCATTGAAAGTGACATTTTTAATCAAATCCATTCCATCAATGTCACTGGTATCTTCGCCCAAGGTAAATTCATGCGAAACTGTTTCAGCCTCCATCTCAGTGATGGGAACAAATTCTTGACTGGCCACTTGATAATAGGCGTAGTTGGAACCCGCTGTATAATTTTTCGACAAGTCATCTCGCATCAATAAATTATTCTTCGCCTCTGCATGATAAACTTTAACGATGTCCCCTTCCTCAATCGGTAATGGTTGGCCATTATTAAACCCGTTGATCGCCTGCCACACTGTCATATTGCCCGTCACATCATACTGGTATTTTATTTGTTCCGATAATCGAGTAGTCGGATCTAAGCCCATAATATTTTCGACAGTGACACCTGTTTTTTCTTCGGACTGATTTTCTGGATTTCCTACTATTTCGATTCGATAGTAAGTATCGCGACCAAAGGCACTATTCACATGATCCGATAAAACGGTGGAATCATCCCCTTTGCCAGCTTGTATCGTCCACTCTCCGCCTTGTTCCACAATACTATAAGCGCCCACATTCTGGTTATCTAACCCTTTAAGTAAGAAAGTACTTCCCCAAGCCACTTCATAAGGAACATCCAGTTCAATATCTGCTGAGCCATCTTCTGGCTTAAGATTTAATTTGACTTCTCTTTTACCAACAGTAGAGGTGTCCATTTTAGAAAGTTGCGTAATCTTATAATTTTTGCTTTCCACCCGTTCACCATTGATCGTTATATTCGCTAATAGCTGACTCAAGTCTATATTTTGAGTGTTTTCCATTAAAGAAAAAACTTTATTTGGTCCTACAGCTTCAATTACCGGCATGGGCTCAAAACCATAAGAAGTTATGCGGTAATTAGCATATGGAGAACCATAGGTATAGTCCTTTTCTGTTTCATTTACCAGTAAGACAGAACTACCGTCTGAACGTTGGGGATGATATAGTTTTATGATATCACCTGCTTGGACATTCAATTTTTGTTTCGAGCCAAAATTAGCCATTACCTCTTCTAAAGTCGCATAACCCGGTATCTCTTGCGAGTAAACAGATCGCCCTTCACGCACTATTTCAATGGAATAGTAAAGTGAAGAATCGGTACTAATTGGTGCATTAAGATCGGTTTTTAATCCTTGGTTAAAGACTAATACCCGATTCGTACTGGAAGTTCCCGCATATAATGAAAAGGCCCCGGCTGATTGTCCATTCTGAGCTTTTATCAAAATAGTTTTCCCCCATTTGACTTCATAGGGAACGTCAAGCTCTTTTGATACCAGCCCATCTTTCGTATCAATACGTACCTTGATCGTTTGTGAACCAGCTACCGAAGTATCGAAATCACTCATCTGTTTGACTGTATATAGATTACTAGCCACTATCGTTCCATTGACCGTAATACTATTGATCAACTTCGATCCATCAACGTTACTGCTGTCTTCACCCAAGATAAATTCTTGAGGCATCGAATCAGCCGTTACCGCTAAAATTGGTTCCAAGCCATATTCAGTGACTTCATAATACGCATAATCGGAACCCATCGTGTAATCCTTGACTAATTCGTCTTTCATTAATAGATTTTTCCCAACAGAATCGGCATGGTACACTTTGATCACGTCGCCTTTACTAACCGTTAGCGGTTGCCCATTATTGAAGCCCTGGATGGATTCACGAATTGACTGATTGCCTGCCACTTCATAACGGAACTTGTTAGTTGTCCCCTGTAAAATTTCAATGGAGTAAAAGGTATCTCTGCCAAAGTAGTTATTGACTGGCTCGTCTAATTCTGTACCTTCTACGCCCTGGCTAGCTTTAATCTGCCATTGATCATTACTTTTTAGTAAACTGAATGCACCAACAGTCGATTCTTTCAACCCCTTTAGAACGAAAGTATCACCCCATTTCACTTGATAAGTGACTTCAACTTCTTCAGAGACTAAACCATCTTTTGTGGTAATCTTGACTCTCATCGTTTGCTTACCAACTGTTCGAGTATCCCCCCCATCGATAAGGTTGATTTTATACTGTTCATTCGAAGTTAATTGATCATTAAGACGTATATTTTTGATGAACTCTTGTGGATTCAATTGGTTGATATCTTCGCCTAAAAAAAATACTCTTGCGCTTTCAGCTGTTATTACGGGAGCTGGGTCTAAACCATACGCTGTTACACGATAACGAGCATTCTCTGTTCCGTATGTAAAATCTTTTTCTTCTTCATCGATCATCACGACCGAGCTATTAGCTGTTTTCCCTGGGTGTGTGATTTGGATGATATCATCTATTTTAACGTCTATTTTATTCTCTTTATCTCCAAAAGCATTCATAATTTCTTGTAAAGTTGCCCGATTTGTTACTTCTTGCGTATAGATCGTTCTCTCATTACGTAAAATATCCAACCTATAATACAGTTTAAATGGATCTTGTAATTTTCCTACCGCCACGTTTAACGGTGATTCTAATCCTTGGCGAATCGAAAGAGCTGCGGAGTCATTATTTGAGTTACTGACATCAAGAGTGAAAGCACCTGCAGAATGGCCATCAATTGAACGCATTAAGATGGTATTGCCCCATAATACATTGACTGTAGTGGTTCCTGTTCCTTTAATCCAGACACTCGCCTCAGAAGTTTTTTTCTTAACTGTAATGTTTACTTCTTTTTGACCAATAGTCTGAAAATTTGTATCGGTTGTTTCGTCCACGACCAATTCTAGCTCATTAACGTCTACTTTCTCACCTAACAGTGTCACTTCTTCTATATAATTTTTAAAATTTGAACTTAAAGAAGGGTAGGATACTCCTAATATTCGTTCTTCTAATGGTTTTAATTTAACTTCTAAACCTGGATTGGAGATAACTTCAATTTGTACTGCACTATCTGCAGTACGCCCATCTGAGGAGGTCGCTTTCGCCAGACAAGTTTGAACACCCTCTTGATTCATATCAGGGGCTTTGACCCATTCAATTTTATATGTAGACTCTTCATAATGATTCACCACATTAAAATAATCGGCTGCTTTTGGAACAGCACCATATTGTATGACTTTATGTTCTCCTGCTTTTGGTAACATCTCTAGCGGCAAAGGCATAATCGTAATCGGCACAGTGACTTCAAGTGTTCTTCCAGAGTCATCACTGACTACTATTTTCGCTTCTTGCACTCCTGGCTGACTCGTATCAGGAGACGTTTTCCATTCATATTTTACATTTCCTCGAGTATTCTCTACTGACTCAATATATTCTACAGCGTTAGGTACCTCATCACCTTGTTTAAGCGTATGTACGCTATCTTTTATTGAAGCTTTCAATTTCCCAATACTTGCTTCTGCATCAGGAAAATCTACTGAAAAATCAATTGCATCATATTCTTTAACTATCCCATAAAAGTAAGTAGGGTAATAAAAGATTTCCATAGGGAAAATCTCGGGTTGGTTTGGCGCAATTTTCAGACGAGTGAATGTAACTTGATAAGCCGCAACATCTAATTGGACCAATTTCATTCGCCAATTTCCGCTTTTTGAATCTACACTAAAATGTTTACCTTCTGGAATAGTTCCATTATGTGGTGCCCCTTGAGGTAATAAATATATTGTGTCCCTCTTTATCAGAATGCCATCACGAGGGAGATCAGGGTCATAAGCTGGTTCTGCAAGACCTATCTGATTGCTATAATCAAAGTCTGAAACAAGTATATATTTTAAATTTACTTGTTCATCTACTTTATAATTTAAGTTAATCTCATCTACTGTAAGTCTTATCCTAAAATTCAAATATTTTCCTAAATACGAAGAAGCTGTCTTCCTAAGTTCTCCACGTTGATAACTGGTTAGCACAGAATCTCTAGAAGAAATTGTTGTATTTTTTTGATCATCTTCTGGATCTACTATATTATCATTCTCTGCTTTTTCACTTGTTTTTTTTCTTTTCCCTGATTTATTTTTTCAGTTCTTTTTGATTTTTGATTTATAGCTCTGCTTTCATTTGTAGGCAACATCGAACCTGCTCCCACGATAGTCCCACTATTAATTTGACCGAGTATCAATGCAAAAATCAACGCACTTTTCAATAATCGTTTTTTATCTTTCAACATAATCCTCCCTTGATTACTCTATTAAGAAAAAAATTTTTCTTTCATCAAGAAGCATATAAGGAATTATTTTATCGTACAATGTCATATTTTACCAACAAACCAGGAAAAATAGACTTACTTCAAATCGTTATTTTTTAAATTGTACTATAAATGTCAAAAGAAATGAAAAAAACTGATATTTATGGAATTGATGAATCATCATTGATTTTTCCGTTTCATTTCAGATAGTAAAAATGCTGAGAAAAACTGATATTACAATAAAATTCACTTTAGATAGAATTCACCCTCCCTCTAGATGCGGTTAATGAATAAATTTCAATAGGATGATTATCGTAGTAACTTGAAACCGACATGTTCGTTTAGTTAAGCAAATATCATTTTTAACTTTGTTATAATAACTATAATTTTCGTTATACATACAGTAAAATCGTTGAAAAGCTATTTTCCAAAGCTTACCAAAGAATTTTTTTCGGATATTGATAGACGATAGCTGTTATCCTCAGAATTGTATAGAGCTTTATTTGTGCAAATGGTAAGCCCAGTGCCAAAAAAGCACTCATCAGAAGTTTTACGACAACTAATGAGTGCTTTATTTATTTCAATGGGATTATACTACTTTTTTGGTTCTTCTTTTGTTTTTTTCTTTTTCCAAAGCAAAAACATTCCTACCAAACTAATTAGCACGGTACCTAATAGAGGGAACATTGCATTTTTGGTTTCATTGGTTTTTGGTAAGTTACCACCGTTTGCTTCTTCTGTTCCTTCACCTTCCCCGTTGGTCTCTTCTTCTGTATTTCCTTCGCCTGAACTTTCTCCTAACGCTCCTGGTGTTCCTTCTTTCACTACTTCATAAGTCGCTTCAGTTTCAGTAGAAAATCCACCGTAAGAGCGGTCAACTTTGACCACTAATTTAGCGACACGATTTCCTAAACTTGAAGTATCGATTTCGGTTTCAGGATCTAATTTCACTGTATAGGCGTTTTTCGGTACTTCTTTCCCGTTGACTTTCACTTCTTTCAAGAGATCTTTAAGATCCACTTGTTTGGTATTGATGATTATTTTTGCTTCTGCCGGTGTCACGGTAAAGTCTCCAGTTGGTTCAAAGCCGTATTCGGTCACATTATAATACGCATAATTGGAACCATAGGTATAATTTTGCTCCGTTTCTTCTGCCATCAAGACATTCCCGCTTGGATCCGTATGATACACTTTGATTTGATCCCCTGCAGAAACCTTTAATGGCTCCCCACTATTGAATCGCTCAATTGCTTGAGCAATCGTTTGTGTGCCTCGCACTTCGTATTTATATTTACTAGTGTTATTTGTAAAGACTTCGATCCCATAATACACATCTGCATCGTTGGCTTCAGTGACTCGACTAGCTAAGTTCGTTCCTTCTTTTCCTTGTAACGCCTGGAGTTTCAATTGTTTTTTGTCTTTTGTTAAGCCGAAAGTACCAACGGTTTCACCTTTTTTATTTTTGAGCTGGATCGTACTCCCCCATTTGACTTCATAAGGCACTTCCACATCCGTAGAAGTGACACCATCTGCGGTAGATAATTTCACCGTTAACATCTTCGCTCCAGCGGTATTCGTATCAAATTCAGAAACTTGTTCGACATCATATAATGTCGTATCTAATTTTTGACCATTGAAAGTAACATTTTTGATCAAATCCATTCCATCAATATCACTAGCATCTTCGCCTAATGTCAATTCTTGTGAAATTGTTTCAGCTTTCATCTCAGTAATCGGTTCAAATTCTTGATTGGCTACTTGATAATAGGCATAATTTGAACCCGCTGTATAATTTTTCGTCAAATCATCTCGCATCAATAAATTATTCTTCGCCTCTGCATGATAAACTTTTACGATGTCCCCTTCTTCAATTGACAACGGCTGCCCATTATTAAACCCGTTAATGGCCTGACCCACAGTCATGTTTCCAGTCACATCATACTGGTATTTTATTTGTTCCGATAATCGAGTCGTCGGATCTAAGCCCATAATATTTTCAACGGTTACACCAGAACCTTCCTTCGGTTGATTTTCTGAACTTGCTACTACCTCGATCCGATAGTAAGTATCGCGACCAAAAACGTTATTCACGTGATTGGTTAAAACGGTGGAATCCTCCCCTTTGCTAGCTTGGATCGTCCACTCTCCGTCTTGTTCCACAATACTATAAGCGCCCACATTCTGGTCATCTAATCCTTTAAGCAAGAAGGTACTTCCCCAAACCACTTCGTAAGGAACATCCAGTTCGATATCTGCGGTCTCATCCGCTGTCGTTAGTTTTAATCTGACCTCCTTTTTGCCCACAGTTGCGGTATCTAATCCAGAAAGTTTCTCCACTGTATATTCTTCACTCGTAACAATTTCGCCATTGATCGATACTTGTGCTAACAATTGACTCAAGTCCGTCGTTTTCGTATTCTCCTTTAATGAGAATGCTTTGTTGGAGCCAACAGCTTCAATCACTGACATCGGCTCAAAACCATAGGATGTTACTCGATAGTAGGCATATTGCGACCCGTAGGTATAATCTTCTTCCATTTCATCTACCATTAACACCGAACTACCTTCTGAACGTTGAGGATGATACATTTTAACGACATCACCAGCTTGGACATTTAACGTTTGTTTCGTCCCAAAATTGTCCATTACCTGTTGGAGAGAAGCACGTCCCGGTACCTCTTGTAGATAGACAGAACGTCCATCTCGCAATACTTCAATGGAATAATAAAGTGAAGAATCGGTACTAATCGGTGCATTGAGATCGGTTTTTAATCCTTGGTTAAAGACTAATACACGATTCGTACTGGAAGTCCCAGAATGTAATGAAAAGGCTCCGGCTGATTGACCATTTTGAGCTTTCATCAAAATCGTATCGTTCCATTTAACTTCATAAGGAACCTCGATTTCTTTTGAAACGAGTCCATCTTTCGTATCAATACGCACGTTGATCGTTTGTGATCCTGCCACCGAAGTATCAAAATCACTCATTTGTTTGACTGTATATTGATTACTTCCCACTGCCGTTCCATTGATCGTAATGCTATTGATCAACTTCGCACCATCAACGTTACTACTATCTTCACCTAAGATAAATTCTTGAGCCATCGAATCAGCCGCAACCGCTAAAATTGGTTCCAAGCCATGGTCAGTGACTTCATAATAGGCATAATTGGAACCAATCGTATAGTCCTTGACTAATTCATCTTTCATTAAAAGATTTTTCCCAAGAGGATCGGCATGATACACTTTGATCACGTCGCCATTACTGACCGTCAACGGTTGCCCATTATTGAATCCCTGAATGGATTCACGAATCGACTGATTACCTGCCACTTCATAACGGAACTTGCTGGTAGCTCCTTGTAAAACTTCGATAGAATAGTAGGTATCACGCCCAAAATAATTATCCACCGGATCATTTAAGTTTGTGCCGTCCACTCCTTGAGAAGCTTGGATTTGCCATTGATTTTGATTCTTCAATAAACTAAACGCACCAACTGTCGCCTCTTTTAATCCTTTAATAACAAAAGTGTCTCCCCACTTCACTTGGTAAGAAATCTCAATGATTTCAGAAGCCAGTTTATCTTTTGTTGTGACTTTGACCCGCATATTTCGTTTACCGATCGTGCTGGTATCAAACTCATCAAGAGGTTCTACTGTATAAAATTCATTGTCCGCTACCCCACCGTTGATCCGCACATTTTTTACTAGTTCATTCAAATTCGTTTGCTTCACGTCTTCGCCTAAAACGAACGCTTTTTCCGCACTTTCTGCCGTCATGACAGGTGCTGGATCAAACCCATAAGGAGTTACGCGGTAACGAGCGATCTCCGTACCATACGTAAAATCATTTTCTTTTTCCTTAATCATCACAACCGAAGCATTAGGTGTCTTGCTTGGATATGTGATTTGGATAATATCATTCATTTGTACCGTAGTGTTGTTATTAGCATCTCCATAATCATTCATGATTTCTTGTAACGTGGCACGTTTCGGCACCTCTTGTTTGTAAATTTCATTGCCATTACGCAAGATTTCCAAATGATAATAAAGACCAAATGGATCGGTCATATCGCCAACTCCTTCATTTAAAGGAGACGCAATGCCCTGACGAATCGATAGCGTAGCTGGGGCATTATTAGAATTACTACCATCTAACGCAAAAGCTCCGGCGGAATAGCCATCAACCGAACGTATTAAGATGGTATTACCCCATAGTACGTTCACGGTAGTAGTTCCAGATCCTTTGATCATAACATTAGAATTAGGATGCTTCGCTTGCACAGTGATGCGTACTTCATGGGTACCAACCGATTGAAATTCAGTCTTGGACGATTCGTTCGCAACAAACTCAAGATCATCAATCGCTACAGGTTCCCCTAACAGTGTTGCCTCTTCAATATAGTTTTTAAACGTATTGGCTAACGTATCAGACGACTCCACCAAGGTTACGGTACGATCCTCAATCGGTTTTAATTTTAGTTGTAACTCAGGATGTGGCAGCACTCTCATGGTTATTGATTTCGTTATTTCTCGGTTATCAGAGGTTCTTACTGTAGCTTCCCACTTATGTATTCCTGCTGTCATTGTGTTTGGGTTATTAGACCATTGAAGCGTATAGGATCCTTCCGTGGTTACCTCAAAATAATCATTGACATCTGGCAAAAGAGAATATTGATAGATTTCACCTGCTTCCTTTTTTACTGTGAGCAGAGATTTAACTGTCATCGTAAATGTTAGTTCTTTTGACCGACCTGTTTCATCTTCCACTAATACCTTAACGTTTTGATTTCCTAGTTTATTTGTATCTGGTTTTGTTATCCATGTATAAGTCACTTTTCCAAGGCTATCTTTCACCTCTACATAATCTTCTGGTTTAGGCGAGCTCTTTTCTTCGACCACATGAGGACCATCTTTTACCTCTGCCTTAAGCGTTCCTTTACTTTTAGGAAAATCAACGTTAAACGTCATCGGAACATAACGAGTAGTATAAGCTACCCCATAATCATGATTGATATTACTATAAGGGAACTTACTTACTTTAAATACTTCTTTTTGAGGAATAGCTACTTTTAGTCGCGTAAAGGTAACATATAAATTATTATCTGAAGGTGCTACATAATAAAGTCCCTTAGCTTGATCAGACGTTGTAATTTTCATTTGCCAATTTCCACTTTCTGATTCACTAGTAACATAAAACAAGGCATATGTACCTCTTAAAATATTTAGAAGAGTGACTCTATAATTACTAGAGTTTTCCCAGTTCTCCCAGAAATCACTGAACTCACTAGAAATGATTTCAGCTCCATTCGTATTCCCACCTAGAAAGACGCCAGGAATTTTATAAGTAATTGTATCGCCTACTTTAAAATCATCTGTCGAATTATCTATCATATGATTCAACTTTTTAGAAAGAAATTCATTTACAGCTTTTCCAATTTCTTTTTCTGAGTCAGTAGATGCTGCTATAATGTCAGCTCCAACAGGTATTGGTAAATCAAATGTCGGATTAGCAAAACTTTCAATTGAACTTTTTATTTTATTACTTTCTGTTGAACCAGCAACTTTTTTGTCTTTCTCGGTGTTTTTTTCCTTCGTGCGTTTCTCGTCTTTTTTTACTTCTTTCTTGGTCGTAGTTTTCTTTTCATTCATTTTTGAAATTTTCTTGATATCACTACTTTCAACTGAGCTTAACATCGAAACAGCTTCAACAACTGTCCCGCTGGTTTGTCCAAGCGCTAGCGCTAATATTAATGTACTATGTAATAACTTTTTTCTGGTTTTCAATGTACTCCTCCTTTTAAGGCTATATCTTTAAATGGCAATAGAAAAGCAATGTCTGTTTTTTTATAAAAAAAATCTTTTTTTATGCCATACTGATGTTTGATTTCTTCCTTTATTTCTGCCAATGTAGTAAAGTAAAAACGTTATGTTTCTTAAGTTCTTTTTTTTTTCGATCCATTCGCCCCTTTTACGTTTATTTTTATGGAAAAACTTCAATAAAACCCTACTTCTTAAGTTTAATGGGAATCACAAGAATATGTAATGTCACTTTTTCACAATGGACAAACACTAAAAGACAGAAGATGTTTTTGTTATGTAAAACATTTTACTTACCATTAAAAAAGGAGCCTTAGCCAAAAATAGAAGAGACCGAGACAAAAAATTGTCTCGGTCTCTTCTATTGACTCTATAAATAAACTAATTTTTAGTTACTTCGCTTTCAACTACTTAGCGACTGAACGAACAGTTAATTCGTGCTTGAATCAGTTGATTATTGATTATTTTCTTTTTGTTGCTCAATTGCTGATTTGGCTTTTTCCGTTTGTTCAGATGCAAATTCTCCTGTAGCTTTTGCCGCATTTGTCAATTTATCTTGAACTGTTTCACTGTTTGCTTCATATTCTTCTTTTGTCTTAATGTCGACAACATCGACATTGACTTCAATGACATCTAGATGTGTCATTTCATGAACTTCTTTGGCAATGATTTTTTTGATTTGTTGGTAAATTTCTTCGATGTCTTTGCCGTATTCAACAACGATCTTAAGATCAACAGCGACTTGTTTTTTCCCAACTTCCGTGTCAATACCGGCTGTTACATTATCAGTGTTGACTAATTTTTCTGCCACGTTAGAGAAGAAGCCACCATCAGCTGTTAATAATCCATCCACTTTTTCTAAGGAGATGCCTATGATTTTTTGAATGACCTTATCTTCATATGTCACATCACCATTCATAGATTCACCGTTTTCCGTTGTGTTTTTTGGATCTTTTGCTGGGGCTTCTGGCTTAGGTGGTGTATGCCCTGGCATTGGAGGTTTTGGCTGATCTCCATGATGTTCTTTTGGATTACTAAAATTTTCATGTTTTCCTTGTTGTTCTGATTGTCCTTCGTTTTCTTTTTTATCATGAGCCACTTTGTTTTCAACGTTGGGTACAACCGGATCTGGATGTGCTGAAACGGGTGCTGTTTTATCTTTGGCATCATGAACACCATTTGCATTGTTCGGTGTCGTTGGATCTGGATGTGCAGATACTGGTTTGTTTTGGTTATTTGTTTTGTTGTTATCCATAATAGAATTTCCTCCTAAGATTTATGATCAAAAATTTTCGTTTGTTTTAAATACATTCCGACCGCCACGCCAATGATCGCCATAAGGATCAGCAACAAGGTTTTAAAGAATCCCACTGTGATCAATAGTACGGCGAGAATCAACCCAATTGCCCCGCAAATGATCGGAAGCTTATAAGCAGCAAAAAGTTCATTCATTTGTGCCCCTCCTTATTCCACACGAGCGTGTTCGTTTGTTTGATATTTATTGGTAGGTGCTTGGTAACCTGTATACTTCACCGACACTTTTACTTGCTCATCTGTGCCGAGTAACTGTTTCACTTCTTTTTCGATTTCATCCATCAATATTCTTGTTTTCCCGATCAATGAAGAAGTCCGTTTTAATTCACCTTTAACTGTAACTGCGATCTTATTTTTTGTGGCTTTGATATTGACCTTAGGTGAGTGAATGAATTCATCTTCATGTAAATGTGAACGAACCATACCTTCAATCGCTTTTTTGTCTAACGTTAATTCGCCGTCCCCTTTTTTCAATAAGAAGGTTCCGATCGTTTTTGGATAAAAAATGACGATCAATAATGCAATAATTAGTAGAATCGCTAAGCCGACTGCTACCCAAAAAATATATTGCTGCATATAGTAATTCGTTATTGTAAAGAAACGGAATCGTTCAAGCATCAATGGTAAAGGATAGACCGCACTGATCAAGACGACAAATAGTAGAATAGACAAAAGTAGCAGAGAAAAAATGACACCAATTGTTTTAGTCCCTTTATTCATCCTGGCACCTCCCATTTTTTATAAGTTGATAGCTTCCCCACCAGTTACACCATAAATTTGTGCAGTAACGTAGCTCGCTTTATTTGAAGCTAAGAAAACGTAAACTGGAGCTAATTCTACTGGTTGGCCGGCACGTTCAAGCAAGCTTTGTTGGCCAAATTCAGGAATAGAATCTTCCGGTTGTCCTTCGTCTAACTGTAGTGGTGTCCAAATAGGACCAGGAGCTACTCCATTAACACGAATGCCTTTTGGTGCTAATTGTTTTGCTAAGCCAATCGTAAAGTTTGCAATAGCTGCTTTCGTGGAAGCGTAATCTAAAAGATGTTCACTTGGATTGAACGCTTGAACAGAAGTAGTGTTGATAATTGCCCCTCCTGCTGGAATATGCGGAACCGCCTCTTTAACAATCGCAAACATCGCTAAGATATTCACCATGAAAGTATCTTTCACTTGTTCTAATGGAATTTCTTCAATAGCCGGGCAAGAGATTTGTTGTCCCGCATTTAATACTAATGTATCTAAGCCACCTAATTCACTGACAACTTTTTCAACGATTTCTTTAGGCGCTGTTTCGTCTCTAAGATCATATGGTAGTAAGACAACTTTTCGTCCTGCTTTTTCAATATAGGAAGCTACTTGTTTGGCATCTTCTTCTTCTCCTGGGAAAAAGTGCAAGCCGATATCTGCCCCTTCTCTTGCAAAAGCAATAGCTGCCGCGCGCCCGATCCCTGAGTCTCCGCCAGTAATCAGAACACGGCGATTTTCTAGTTGATTTGATCCTTCATAAGATTCTTCTCCACAGTCAGGAACTGGTTGCATTTCTTTTTGTAATGCTGGTGTATCCTGGTCTTGTTTAGGAAATTCCTCAGTATGGTAAAGTTTACGTGGATCAATTAATTTTGGTTCTGTCATGTGTATCCTCCTCATAGTTTGGTACTTTTTTATTTTGTATAATCTTTTCGGTAAAGATGGTAGCCTACAGCTCCTGCAACAACGATCGAGCCAAAGATAACTAATAAAAAGGCTAAGCCAGAGCTTTTACCAGGTAATCCGCCAGTATTCATCCCCCAAATCCCTGCAATCAATGCTGGAACAGAGATCACTAGTGCCGCCGAATCAAGATATTTCATTAGATGATTCAAATGATTGTCCATCATTCCATTAAAAAGATCCCCAATACTTTCTAACAAGTCACGATAGATCAAAATCATTTTTTCTGTTTGTCTTTGTCTCAATTGGATGTCATAAAGTAGACGAGCATCAGCTAATTTCTCAACAAAATCTTCTGATTGCCATAAGGTATCTAAAGTCTCTTTTTGATCTCTCAACGTATGGTCAATATAAACAATGTCCCGTTCTAAATCCGCTTGCTTATATAGTTCTTCGTTTTCCGTCGTTTTACGCGCTTCTTGATCGAGGGAATCAATCCTCTTTTTCATTTCTGTTAGTTCTTTCACGTAATGGGTATAGATGTTCAAGACAGAATATGCAATAAGTGTTTCAAAAGAATTGATCTTATTCCCATGTTTTGCTAATACTCGATCAAAAAAGTCCGTTTTTTTATCGATACAACTAATCAATAACTCATCCGAATAAATAAACGAAATAGGCATTAATCGATTCTCGATTTTCTGCTCCTGGTTGGACAAATTCAGTAGCACTAAGGAAATCGGATGGTTCAAATTCGTCCCCACAAGCTCTTCAATTCTTGAAACTTCTTCTGGTAGAGAAGTTCCAACAAAGATATCTTTTGGTAAACGATACTTTTCAATCACCTGTTCGATTTCCTTAGTGTCACTACTGTCGATCACGAGCCAATTATAGTTGTTTTTGTCTGTCGTTATTACTTTCTCTTTTCCAATAAAGTAATAGTCCAGCATGATCAATCTCCCTTTCTACAAAGGATGTTAGCTAAAGAAACAGTTGCTTAATTTAATGTTACGATCCAAGACAACAATCTCATTTTCTAAAGAGAAACTGTTTAATTGGTGGTCATATGCAAGATTCAAATGTCTACCTAAATAAGATTGCTCTAATTTAGATGTGTAGATTTCCAGAGTGGGATGTTCGATTTTATTGACGTATTTCCCAAATTCTACAAAGAAAGGAATAATCTGGAAAAAACTGCCTTTTGCACAAGCCCCTTTATCTCTTAAAAACGGATCTGAAGAATCAATCAATGCCAAAGCAATTTTTGAATCTTTTCCTACTTTTTTTGTCAATGCCTCCATCGCATGTTTTGTCATCGTGATTTCCATCATCATCATCTCCTTCAGATTATATATAAATTACGACATTTTTCCTCAGCGGCTCACTTCTGTGTTACGATTGATTCTGGCATAAAGTGGATATTTAGGAAATTTTGCAACACAACGGAAAGCTGTCATGTTTGCATATTTATCGTAGTATTTTTTAGTTGGCCCTTCAAAATCTTTACTCCATGGTTTAACATGACCAGAGAAGTGGATGATCGATGGATCTTTACGTGTTTCTTCGTATTCCTTTTCTCCTTGTGGTGTTGGATGTTTTTTCGCTTTTGCCATGATATATCCTTGAGCATTCCATTTTGGATGTAATGGAATCCAACGATCATGTAAAATTGCATTTAACGCATCTTGATCGTGGAAACGTAATTTTTCAGGATTTTCTTCAATGAATGTTAGAACTTTTTTAGTAATGTCTTGTTCTAACCATTTTTCAACATTGATGAGCATCAATCCAGAATTAAAGTAGCGTGTTGATTTTGCTGGAATCTCCATTTTTTCTAATCGTTGGTGGAAACCAGCATCTTCTACGGCGGCCAAGATCGCACCATTAAATTCAAGATCCCATAATGGTGTAACATCTTTTACGGTAATCATGTCACAGTCCATATATAAAAGACGTTCGACATTTTTCCCTCTAAATAACTCAGGAATAGCAATACGATAGTAAGCAGTTTCCGGAATACGATCACTTGTCACTACATTTTCAAAGAATTTTTTGTTGATCTTCAAGAATTCAACCTCTGTATTCATACGAGAATTCTTAACAGAGAAACGTAATAATTGTTTGCTTTCATTATCAATGTTGTCATCAATGACATAAAATCGTACAAAAACTTTTGGATCACTATTTTCTAATACTGAAACGAACAGCGCCGCTAGATGAGGCACAAATTTGGTATTACAACTTGATACGATTGCGATTTCTTTTCTTCTATTCATTTACCTCTCCCACTTTCTTTAAAACGCTATGCGCTAATTTTTTTAAATAGACATTTGTATATGGATGATCTTTTAACGTATTCCATGGTTTGTCATGCCCTGTGAAATGAACGATCGACGGCGATTCATTTCCTGCTTTGTATAATTTTTCATACGCAGCATCTGGAGCAGGATGACGTTCAAAAATCAAGGAAGTCTGCATATTCCATTTTGGTTCTAATTGCTCCCAGTCTTCATACAGAACTGCATTTAACGCATCTTGATCATGGTAAATAATTCGATCACCATTTTCTTTTAAATAATTGATTGTTTTTTCAGTGATCATTTTTTCATTCCAACGATCAATGTCGATAACCATCACGCCTGAATTAAAATAATAAGCATCTGATTCAATTCCTAACCGTTTCAAAGCTTTCGTTTGACCTGGATCGATGACAGCTCCAATCGTTTTACCATTTAATGGTTGATCATATAAATGAACGATGTCATCCAGTACTAAAATATCTGAATCTAAATAAAGCACTTTTTTATAGTCGTATTTAGCTAAGATCTTAGGTAAAGATATTCTTAAGTATGCTGTAGTAGTAATATGGTCACTTACTAGGAAATCTTCGTAGACATCTTTATCAACTGTTAAAAATTGAATCGTTGCATTGTCTGAATGTTTTTTAACCGTTTGTCTAAGTCCTTCTTTGCTATATTCAGAAATACCGTCGTCAATGACATAAAAATAAATGTGTCTTGTTTTAGTGGAGTTTTCCAGTACAGTGGCAATCATCACGCTTAAGTAAGGAGCGTAATTTTCATCTGAAGCAGTTACTACCGGAACGATACCTTGTTTCATCTCCATTAAAATCACTCCTTTTTCTAATCTTTTTCTAACCTTTTCTATATCCAGAATATGCCTCAATAAACTTTAAAGCAAAAGATATGCTTCATTTTCATTGAATAATTCATAAAAATAAACCTTTTTTATCGAATTGAAAACGTTAACTTAATCGTTTTTCTGCCTATTTATTCAATTATAGGATTTGAAATACTACCTATATATGTCTAATGAAAACTAAGAATATTTTTTGAAAAAATTCAAAAACACAAAGCATTTTATTTTTATTTTAGGAAATTCTCATTTAACCTTAGAGTAAGCAATAGATAAAGGGAGCGAATAATATGAAATTAGCAGCAATTGATTTAGATGGTACTTTACTCGATCGGAATGGAAAGATACCAAAAGAAAACATCGAGGCACTTCAAAACTTTGATCGACATGGTGGAATCGTCACGATTGCGACTGGTAGAAATAGCATCTCTGCTAAAGATGTATTTGAAGAACTTGGGATCGGCGGCTATTTGATTTCATCTAATGGTTCTTTCGTGGCAAAGATGATGAAAGGCGAGATCCTTCACGTATTGAAACGTTCTAAAATTGAGCTTGCTACCCTTAAACGGGCCTTCTTCTTAGCACAAGAGGCAAAAATATCAATTATTGCTAGTCGAGAAACTCAAGATGATCAATTAACCTTTGATGAGTCAAATTTGGTGAAAGATGATCCTTACTATCAGCATTTCAATTTACAGAACCAGACATTTGCTGAAATTACTAAGTTACTAGAAGATCCATCTGTCAGCTATTTAAAATTGGCATTAACAGATAAAGATGAATCAAAATTGCAAAAACTGCAACAAGATTTAAAAAGTGAAGGGATTGATTCCGTCTTTTCAGACCCCCATTTTTTGGAAATCACACCTAAAAACGTAACAAAGGCTCACTCATTAATCTTTTTAGCTGAGACCTTGGAAATCGATCCTCATGAGATCGTTGCCTTTGGTGATCAGGAAAATGATATTGCGATGCTAAAAGTCAGTGGAACAAGTATTGCAATGGGAAATGCACAGAAACAGGTAAAAAATATTGCGGATGAAGTAACCAAAACAAATGAAGAAGCTGGTGTAGCGTATATTATCAACAATTATTATTAAGGTTTAAGGAGGGAAACAAAATTGTTAGTAATCGTCGATATGCAAAATCATATTCTAGATCCTGAGAGTAAATATTATGTTCAGCACGCAGATAAGTTAATCAAACAAATCCACTCACGTTTAGAAGCTGCACGTAAAAAAAACGAATATATTCTTTTTACCAGAGATATACCAGTCGAACGAAAAGAGCAGGATGAAGAAGGCGAAGATTTGCAAATCATTCCTACACTTGCTCCTAAAGAAAATGAAAAAGTCGTCAAGAAATACTACTTCACGATGCCACCGGAAAGCTTACTTGAGATTAAACAAGAAGCTTTTGACCAAGATGAAAAAGAAAAGCACATTGAAGTCGTTGGTACAGAAACGAATCTCTGTGTCTTATCGAATACCATTGCTTTACAAAGCGTATTTCCAGAAGCTGATTTTTTAGTGGATACAGCTTTTGTTTCTGAAAACAAGCATGGCGATCAAGCGCTAAAACTACTCAAAGATTTTAATGTTGAGTTGAAGTAACCGAAAATAAAACGCCCACAAAATTTAACTTTGTGGGCGTTTTATTTCGTTATTTACTAAAGGCTTTTCTTTGTTCGTACTATCTATTTCCTAAAATTTGTATTGATCGTTCCCTCACTTTATGGAAAGTAACGGTTAGGATTTTTTTACTACTAAACTTCCTATAGCGTTTATAAAAAATATCAAATGAGGTTCCTCATCTCCAATAAACAATAGTTGAAACGTCAGTTATTAGTCATTTCTAAAAGCATGCAACTTTTCAAAATAAAAAAACAATGATTATCTAATCATTGTTTAAAGAAACGAGCGCTTTAATATGTACCCTGTAGGACTCGAACCTACGACCGGACGGTTATGAGCCGTCAGCTCTAACCAACTGAGCTAAGGGTACAGTAAAAATTTTAAGATATAAAAATAACTTATATCTACTATAGCATGAATAAAAATCCGAAACAAGCTTAATTAATAAAATTCCAAAAGCATTCCATAAAATAACAAATATTCTATTTGGATCAGACGATTTCCAGCTCTCCCCCTCCCTCTTCACCACAAATGCTCTATCACTTGGTATATAAATTGCTTGAATCATTTGTTTTTTCAAACACGTAGCATATTATTTGTTCTGTTACTCGGAACGTGCTATCTTGTATTTGGGTTGTTTTTTTATTCTTATGATTATTTAAGTCGTAATCACTTTTCGAAGTGTTTTCCACCTCTTAGTATAAGTGGTTGTTCGTTGTTAACCTACGACTGAAAATCAATGATTATTTAAATACGAAATCTATAGGAGTTAGTACTATGATAACATTGAGTCGACTTATTTTTTTTATTCCTACCTTAATTCTTATCCCTATTATTTGTTACTTAATCAACTGGAACAAGGAACGCCTAATTTTAGCGTTTTTTACGTTACCAGCAATCTTTTTTTCATATAAAATCTTAAATTATCAGTATTTTGAACCAGATCAATTATTCGTAGCAGAACTGATTGGTTTGATTCTAGCTTTGTTATTACCAATTGCTTATTTGGTTTATTTAAATAGAAAGCATTGATCGATGAATTTATTTGAATGACAAAAGGAGCGAATTTATGAGTATTGAAGAAGCGATTTTATTAGATACACTACGCTGTCGGCTGGATTATCTCCGAAAAAAAAAGAATTTAACCGTTAAGGAAGTGGCTGAACAAACCTCACTCCCGTTGGAAACTTATCTACAATTAGAGCAGGGAAAACGTTGTCCGAGCGCTATCGATCTGATTTTTATTGCGGATTTTTATCATGTATCTGTTGACTATTTGATCGGACGATCAGAAAAACCAGACCGCGTAAATTAAACCATCTAATCTAAATGAAAGAGAGTGAGTAAATGCGCTTATGGCATGAAGAATTAATCCCTTTGCTTCCTAGAAAACAATTATTAGGTCAACATAGAGAATGTTGTGCATTAAGAGGTAATGGTTGGGGAAGAAAGCATGCAACAGTTGATTATGTCTTCCAACATTCCCCTTACAAGCTTTATCAGTATCACCAACTTATTCTTACTGAAATGAAAAAGCGCCATTATCTTCCTTCTCCAGAATGGTCTGTCCCGGAGTACCGTGGGAAAGCCTGTGATCCTTATACTTATCTTTCTCCTCAAAAACAAACTTCACCTATTTATCCTGAGCATGACGAGGACTACCTGATGATCTGTTTAACAAACCTTAAACAAAAAGGAATTGATTTAATCCATATAAAAGCTACGGATTCTTAAAAGTTCATCAGATTTTCCTCATTTATTGATTCAAATAAGCGCAATGAATATGAGAGTATGAACCTTTTCTCACTCTCATATTCATTATATTAGGATTCATTTAAACTGTCTGACTGACACATTCATTCGTCGATCACGATTCTTCGCTATTGAATAGGGAGAGGCCCGTATCCCTTCCTCAATAGTATTCACTTGAGCGGCAGAGCAGCATTTTTCTTTACTAAGAAAAAACAAAAAAACTACTCTAATGAAAGAGTAGTTTTTATTATGACAGTATTAACCTTTTACGATGTTTACTGCTTGAGGGCCACGTTGACCGTCTTCAATATCAAAAGTCACTGCTTGACCTTCGTCTAATGTTTTGAAACCGTCACCTTGGATAGCTGAGAAATGTGCAAAAACATCATTTCCATCTTCAGCAGTGATAAATCCAAAACCTTTGTCTGCGTTAAACCATTTTACTGTACCGTTATTCATATATATTTCCTCCTAATACGTATCAACGTACGATTTTATTGCAATAAATTATTGATAGGCAAAAGGAGTCATAAACTAAAATAGTTAGCTCAAATTACGTTTCAAAATAGATTACTTACTTAATATAGCATAGATAAATGAGAAACACAAGAATAAACCTCTACTTTTTTTATAGTTTTTTAATTAAAGCGAATAGGCTATTTCTATCCTGTTTATCTTATCTTCTATATAAAGTTAAACAATCCTTAATTAGCAAAGTTTTCTTCTTTATGCTATAATAATAAATGGAATTTCGTTATCAACGTTTCGTTGCCTTTCGCAAGAATTTAAGAAAGGAGAATGATTATGACATTCTATAACAAAGACTTACAATATCGTGTAACTCTAAATACTGATTTGAATCTATTTGTGGTATTTGATAAAACAAATGAAAATCGAGTAGCCACTGGAGTGACGATTGAACAAGCAGTGCAAGAATTGAAAAAATCCGCATAGGAGTGAAAACCCCAAATGAACGATTACAGTTCTAGTTCACTTTAAAAGCACCTATTCATTCAATGGTAGGTGCTTTTTTGTCGTCTATTTACCTCACTTTATTCAGTTCTCTCCTTAACTTATTCCGCCATTAATGAGTATACAATTAAAAATTGGACAAGGTAATACAAAACTCTTTGTCGGTTATATACTACGTGCTATTATCTAAATTATGCAAAGGCTGTATAAGGATGGGTCATATGATTACGATGAGTAAATTACTGTTTTGGATCCCTTTTATTGGTATTATTCTTTTTTTGTCTCTTTATACAAAATGGAACAAATATGACATACTAATGCTTCTCTCCTCTTTTCCGTCTATCTATTTTATGATCCAAATTTTAGAATATTCCTATAGTCAACCTGTTCAATTATTCGATTTCTATCTTAAAGGACTCGCTTTTTCCACCATCTTCTATTCCATTCTTGTTTTCATTATTATCAAAAAGAAGAAATAGCTCACTTGTTTTAATGACAAGAATATTATTTTTCACTTTTTAAAATCTGTAACTACTGGCATTCTAACAGAGAAAACTATGCAAGGTGTCCAGCGATATTCAATCGATGTAATAAAAATAATCTTACAGCCTAAAAAACTAACCTAAACAAAATTAGTAAAAAAATTTTTGGAACACCTGCTGCAAAATAACAAATAAACGGCGCTCCAGCATCTGCTCTTCAGACAGGATAAATGTTGAACGTCTACCAACGTTTCATTTTTTTATCCTGTCTGAAGAACTGATTGATGCTTTTGCTACCGTTTTCGTTTGACTTACGTCACGTTTGAGCTTTGGCACTATGCAACGTAAAGTTTGCACTTAGCTACCTTAAGAAAAGCCTTGCTATCGACAATCCCTGTTCTACCCATTGGCGTCTCTCGACATTTTTGGGCAGTAGCTTATGTTTACATAGAAGCCTCACCTAACTATTTGAAGATATTTAAATGAAAATCATCAACGACACTAAAAGTCCAAAAAAGCCGACTACCGGAATCATTCCCCAAGTTACAAAGGTTTTATCCTTAGCAAGCTTAGAGTACCTCTGGTCATTATCCATTTCATTCACCTCATCTTTCTATTCTTAATAAACCATATTAATGATTTTTTGTCAAAATTTCATTCGTGAATCCTAGAATGCGTATTTGGACAATCCCCTGCTAATCTATTTCTCCATCAAATTGCGTCAATGCTCCATCACATGGAATAACTGACCAACAAAAAAATCTAACCAGTACATGCTCCGGCTAGATTTAATAGTTGATTTTGAATCAGACTTTTTATCGTCTCTTTCATTTTTTTGAAAACTAATTTAATTCGTCTACTTTATTTTTGATTTCTTTAGGAATCTTTTCTTCTGCAATTACTCTAGGAGAACTTGTTCTTTTGTCACTGATGTCAGCTTGCACGTAACTACCTGGTTTCAATGGTTGTGGTGCTTCTCCACTCACACTAAATGTTCGTTTAGTTGCTTTGCCATCAGCTTTTACAAAAGTCACGTCATAATGGTAACTATATTCACCCGCAATGATTTTCCCATCGCTGTTCTTTGATTTCGTTTTTTCTGGCACTTCTGCTGGAATCTTAGTGTATGCAGTAGTTGTTTTATACGTTACGCTATAATATTTGTAACCGAAAAATCCTCCAACTCCTAATAAAATTAATACAATAACCCCGAATATTCCCTTTTTCATAAACTCACCTCATCAATAAATTTAACTTATTTTATCTTTTTTGAGCTTTTTTTTCCATTTATTTATCTTTCAAATTTGTCACATAAATGACATTAACCACTTATCAATAGATGCTTATCATCTCCTACATCTTTTTTGATAATCCTACTTCTCTATTACTTTCTCGATACCTAACATGATCTTTCGAATAATAAAAAATAACAAATTTTATAATTATATATTTCCAAATCAAACACATCATGTTACTATATGTAAGTAAAAAATGAATATTCTTATTCAATGAGAACTATTAAGTGTTTTTTTGAAGCTTTTCATTTGTGAAAAACTGAATATTTGGTAGTAAAGATTTCTTAATAAATGAAACACAAGATATCTATCATTTGGCGACTATCACTACCTGCCATTAAGTGGGAGTAAATTAGATAATTATTATGGAGGAAACAATGGTTAAAAAAAGTGTTGTAGGGGAAGATGGCAAACGTTACGTAGTAAAGGAGAAAAAGCCATTTTATAAAAAAGTTTGGTTTTGGGTACTAGCAATCATTCTTGTAGCAATAATTGGATCTGCACTGGGTGGCTCAGATGACAATAAAGCAAGTGATAACGGCGGAGAAAAAGTGACAAAAACAAGTTCTACTAAAGAAGCTACATCAAGCTCTTCTTCAAAAGAAGCGCAAGAAAGTTTTTACCAAGTTGGGGATACTGTAAAAGTTGGCGATGCTGAGTACACATTAAACAGTGTGGAACTTACTGACGAAAGAAATCAATTTGCAGATGAACAACCTGCTCAAGTAGTCAAGATTACTTACACAATTAAAAACAATGGTCAAAATGACCTTCCTGTAGGAATGGATGTAGAAGTTTATGGCTCAGACGATAAAAAAGCTTCTTCTTATCCAAATGACAATACAATGGGATCAGTTGCTCCTGATAAAGTAATGGATTGTACTGCTCATTTTGGTCTAAATCAAACTGGAGACATCGAAATTCAGTTTAGCCCATTAGTTTCTATCGAAAAAGCGGCTAAATTTAAAGCAACAGTCTAGTTTATAGATTCATATCGGGACATTTTAGAAAAAAAGTTAAACGACGGTTAACTATTGATATGGTTAACCGTCGTTTTTTGGTGAAAAACAAGTTCAGAAATAGCGAGTATCTACTGTCCTTCTTTTAAATAGTCACTATCTGTTATTGCTTTGAACAGTTTGTGCATTTTGCGTTCATTTAGTTTTGTTTAGTTTTTTTCATCTCATCCTTCCTAATACTAACTTCTATATATTACATAAAATTTATACTACATAAGTGAACTAATTTTTCGATCGTATTTCATAGTTCCCGCATATCATTTTATAAACCTCGGTTGTATTCTTCTAGTTGGAGTAATCGAACGACAAAGTCTTTGATAAGTCTCTTGATAACCAAAGCTTAGGACACGAATCAACTATTTTCTGACTCGTGTCCTTTGCGTTTATCCTTTTTCTTATGAGGGACTATATAAAAAAGAATCGTTTGGTCAAAACCATCTTAACCTGGCGCATCTTCTAGTGTCCAAATTAGGCTTCCTTGATATGCCCCAGTTTTGTAAAAAGGATGTAAATTTAACTGGATCGTATGATGATCAGTAAAGCTCGCACTACCGTCTCCTTGCCAAACTAATTGGTCTTCTGCATTAATCGTTTGATCCACTCCACTCCTCTGCAGATGAAGAGCATTATGCAACTGGTCATTCTCTTGGTTAGTTAAAGGTCGTTCTTCTTTTAACTTAACGTGCCAATGACTCTTCTCCAACATACTTTCATCGATAAGCTGAATTTCTTTTTGATTCGTTGCTTGTACCGATTGATCTTGACCCGGAATCTGTTGTTCCCCAAACGTCAACTGTTCCGGTAATCTAAGCCTAACCCCGTGATCAATTAAAACCTGACGGCTCTCTTCCTTTGATTTTTGTCCTTTTTCGTTTTCCATATAAAAAGCAACTTCCTTGTTCAACCAATTTTCAGGAAGCTGAACATTCACTTTATCTTGGATCTCGTTTTCGGAACTTGGATAGTCCTTTAACCTTAAGACTTCATCTCCACATTTCGCCATAAATGATAAATTCTGTTTCTCTTCATAAGAAATATGAATCGTCACCTCTCTTGTTTTTGAGAAACGAGAAAACAGTAAAGGATTTTCTTTAGGCATCAAAGTAAATTCAATTGGCGAACCTTTTTTATAATGATGAACGAATTGCTGTTCTTCTGGAGTAAAGATTCCTTGATCCCTTTCCACTATTTCCTTGACTGGATAATATCCGTTCAATTCTGGATATTCTTGTGATAGATCAAAAGAATCTGTTATGATTCCTGAAATGATTTTAGGATCAGAAAGTTGTTGGTTATTTTCATCCAAGTAATTCAGTATGACCTTCCCCACGTAGTATACAGAAGAATAGGCAGAACTCGTTCCTTTCTGTTTGTGATTAATCTGTGTAGTAACAGTGAAAGGAATGTTTAAATAGTCTTCTTTCAAATTCGTTTTATCTACCGGATTTTGCTTACTCCCAATCCACTCAAGATTAAGTTGATAATTCAAAACTGTATCATAAAGATTTTCATTGTTAGGGTCTTTTAACGTTAGTTGATAGGAATGATCATCTTTTTGATTCCCCACAAAAAGATCACTAATGTCCGTCCCATCAAACTTCACTACGTTAAAATCTTTAATCTTATATTGTGAGTGAGTTGTCACATCATCCAATGAAAAAGCCACAGATAAATCTTTCATTTTATTCCCATGTCCCACATTCGGTATGGTTTGCATCGCATTTAAAGTAACCTTTTGTTGTTCCTTATCAAAACGCTTATCCACTGCTTCAGCAGCAGGAAACTCTGGACTAGCCAAAAAATCTGTTTCATACATGAGAGAGGATGGCGTATTATCTAAGTTTTTAACAACCGTTTCTATTTTAGTTACTGGTTTAGTGATAATCTGAAACTCTTGTGTAGGATGCCCCCATGGTTTCGAAAAATTATTTTCAAAATACGTCCAGAAAGAATGATCATCACTCCACGTATGGTAACTGATATCTGTTGGATTATTCGCAACAAGATATTTTGCCACCTTACCGATATGATTATAGCCGATATACTTGTTTCGATTGATCCCAAAATAATTAAAAGAAGTTTCAATTGGAAAGGCATTCCCCGCTTGATCGAAAAATTCATAAGTAAGAAAGACTTCGCCAGAGATATCGATATCTAAAAAACTCTTTGGATTGCCAATACCGATCTCTCCACCTGCTTGTCCATCCTTTTTTTTCATTATTATTTTAACATCTACTGGTTTCCCATTGAAAAAGCCAACATTTTTGATCAACGCACTACTTTCTGGATTCTCCTGATTGACAACCAGCCAATTCCCAGAATACTGACCTTTAACTTGTTCCACAGTTGTAAAACTACCATAATGCATCATAAATGTGTTATTGGCGGGAGTTTCTATCGTATTTGCATATCTGAAATACGGAAGATTTGTAATACTTCCAGCTGCTCGAACTTCTTTTGGAAATATGCCAATCAACCCTAACAAAAAAGGAAGTAACCAAATTTTATTAAACTTACGAACAAATTTCTTCCTCTTTTTACACCAATACAGGATGATTAAAGTCAATAGAGCTACACCAATAAAGAGATATAAATGATGGTTAGATTGGTTTGTTTTGGGATACATTTTTATTTTTCCAGCTTCTTCAGACTTCGCTTGTCCATCAGTAACTGGTCTATTTCTCTCATTTGGATTAAGAACTTTTTCCATTGGGACAATTTGGTGCGCACTCGTTGGTTGGTAAAAACGAATTCCTACCTGACTATTGACCTGGCTATCAGCTAAACCAATTCGTGGGAAAACAACTAAGAAAGCCAGTAAGAGTATATTGAGCCAGCGTTTTTTCATAAATGTGCCACTTCCTTTAATTTCCTTTATTCCTTCGCAATTTTGTAATATGCCACAGTAACAAGCCAATAATGAGTAAGCAAACAATTAGCCCCCCATATAAGTATTGGTAGTTATTGTTCTTCGATTTTTTAAGCTTAACCGTTTTGTCGTTAAGACTTTCATCTTTTCCTTTTACCGTAAAGTCTTTTTTCAACGTCCAAACTTTCCCCGACTTTTCTTTCAAAACGGTAGTTAACGTATACTCTCCTTTTTTTAAAGGTTCATTTTCCCAACTAATCGGTAATTTGAAGGTACTTCGTGGTGCTAAAGAAACCAGCTTACTAACATCGTGTAGTACTTCTTTCTGTTTCTTTTTTGTGATGAAAGCATGAAGATCCAATTGACTCATAATCATTGGTTGTGGATTTGCCAATTTTGCATAGACTGTTAAATAACCATTATCTAGTCCTGGCTTTGCCTCCAAGAGTTTTAGTTCAGGAGCAATTTTTTTGTCTGAACATTGGAGTTGGATACCAATTGTATACGCAAATTTATTTGCTAAGCTAAATCCAGCTGGTTGATCCTCTGCCTTATTCTTTTCTTCATAGCAATAAAAACCACCCAGAACCGTCCCCTCAAATCCAGTTGGCGGAATCTTTAATTGAAACACGACATCTTTTTCTTCATTCGGATTCAGTTCAACCGTTTGAGGCCCTGAAATCAGTTCTTCTAAAGAAGGACCACCTAATAATTTTTGATCATGTTGTGAATAATCTAGCACCCCATTTTTATTGGTAGTCGCATTATTGGCTGCTACTTTGACTTTTATCTTTTCAGAGCTGGTATTTTTAAGCTTTATCGTCAACTCTTGGGACTGGTTAGGCTCAACTTTAAGATCATAATAGCTTGCTTCTGAACGTTGATTCTCTGGCAAGACAGCCTTAGCTTCAAAGTTCACTTCTGTTTTTTCAGCAAAAACTGAGGCAGGGTGGCAAGCAAACAGTAAACTTGTCATAAAAAGGATGGAGACTATCCATCCCCATCCTGGCCTAAATTTATACTGGAGCATCGCTTAACGTCCAAGTAATCTCAGCTGTATAATTTTTTGCTTCCACACCTGCCCGGGGAACATGTAATTTCACATTTTCGTTCTTGCCATCTGTTCCTTCGAATACTGCAGCAAAAGCCCCTGCACCTTCGCCTGGTTGAGCTAACATAACGGTTTGATTGACTTCGTTTAGTACAAATGTATGATCTTTTGACTCTATCAAATGAGGTGCTTTGGATGAGTTGTTTTTCGTTACTACTTGACCACTGCTTAAAGATAGCTGTGCGCCTGTCAACTCCGAGTGATCTTTATCTGTTGAAGTAAATGGTGAGATAGATACACCTAATGTCCAGCCTTTCGCTCCCCCACGAGTATCATTCACTTGGACAAATGGCTTTTTATTCAATGCAAAATAATCCGCATCTCCTTGTTGGATTTCTTGTTCACCAAAAGTAATGTTTGATGCGAAAGGAATAGACAATGAGCCTTTCGCTCCTGTGCTTGGATCGTCATCATGGGTATCATCTGGTACCACTGGCTGAACATCACTACCCGAACCTTCCTTCAAAGTTACATTTGTTTTATTTGTGACTTGACTTGTTAGTCCTTCATTTTCAGCTGCACAAACCACGGAACTAGATGTCCCTAATGCCAATAAGGCAAGTCCAGCTATACTAATAACTTGTTTCTTCATAATTCTCTTCCTCCTAATAAAAATTAGTCTGCAATTGCGACTACAACTATTCTTCCATTTCTTGATGAGGAAAAAAACAGTAAAAAAATTCCGGAATCTGGAAAAAAATTAGAAGTACTTTTTTGAAAAACGTTTCGTCTCTCATTTGATTTCCTATTGATACTGCAATAATTGATTGAAAACAGGTGCCAATTCGACTTATTCTCAGCTAAGCCATTTACGATCAAATCCAAAAGTGCTGATTGACTCAATCTATTTTTCAATTAAAAAGAGGTCGTGATATGTCCAGATTTGAGAAAAAGCCGGAGAATCCAAAGACAGTTTTCCTATTTTTGGAATTCTTCGGCTTATTTCAAGGAGCTGATGCTTAAACATCGTTTAGAGTAAAGTGTGAGTTTTATGTCTCAGACTCTGACAAATAAACCCTTGAAAATTTTGATTGTTGATAAGTTTAAAAAAAATAGTTATTTGTTTGTAGCTCTTTCTCTATGCAACTCATATAAGATTTTTTCAAGATTTCGCCAGTTACGTTCTGTCGGAATGTTTTTCATTAACAGTAACGGTGTATCTTTCGTATCCAAGAAATAATTTGAGATCACTAAATCAACCTCTTCAAATTTGGTTTCAGAATCAAAAAAAGAAAGAGCATAAACATTACTAAACAATGTTTTGATTTTATTCATTAACCATAATCGATGAGGACGATGTAGATCATCCGTGAGCAAAATTTTTATTGGTTGAATACTTTTGAGTAACAATCCATAATAATCCAGCAAATAGTAATAATTTAAAAACAGCTGGTGCGTGTTCTTTAAATGGGGTAATAACTCTGCGGGAGCTATCTGTATCATCGAGTCATGAAACTTCTGAACCATTCGGCAAATTTGAGGATCAAGCTTTTCTACTTCAGATATATATGATTTATTGAAAAAAACATCGGGATTTCCCCAGAAAAAACAGCTTCTTTCATAAAACGCAATCAAGCTAAACAAATGGTTCTGGTTCCTTCGATCAAATTCGTAATCAAAGACTTCTTTTAGCGAACAACTGAGCAATTCAACTAAACGATAGGCTAAACTTTGACTTTTTGTATGAGCACGCACCGCTTGTTGCTCATAGCACTCCTTTCCCTCAACAATACCGAAAGCATAGATTACCCGATATAGAAAATATCGTTCATTGTCTGGCAATAGCAACTGGCTTTCTTTCAACCACATCGAGACCAATTCAAAGTTTGGATCACTCTCGATTGTTGATTTCACCTCTTCATCTAGTGAAATAATCTGCTTCTTAGTTCTTTCAAGTATAATCGCTAACCAAAAACTCAGCGTTTTCGTTTGTAAAGCATCTAATTTAAATCCATAGTTTTTTCAAAACATTGAACATACTTCATGATCCTGTCACAATCAATCAAAAAGGGCCAGTGACCATCTCGTGTTGATTCCCAATAAAAATAGTAATAAAAACTTCTGATATTGATCTCTTCAGCTTCTATTTCCAGTTTAAACGAGTGAAAACCGATCTTGTATCTTTTAAAGTAAGGAACTAATAATTTAGCATATCTAAAAACGGTAGATGTACTCGTATATTGTTTTTCTGCAAAGTCTTCGATTCTTTTTTCGGGATATTTGAACATAAAATCAATTAATTGGTAATTATATGATTCTTTATAATAGGGAAGATAAATACTATATATTGGAAAGTCTTCTTCCTTTTGGATACAAAAGCGCTGATTATTCTCATTTTGTAAAACAATTTTCCCATTAAACTGTTCAAACAGCTCTGATAATTCCTTCATATAAAGAGAAATTGATTTAACAGATCCTCCTATATATTGCTGTATCTCATCCATCGTATACCCATTGTCCGCTTCAAGTAAAAAGCGAATTAGTTTCACTTTTTTTTGGGAGGATTTCGTCAAAAAAGTTTGCATTCAATCACCACCAATTTAAATATTTTTAACTTTCTTAACATTCAAAAGACATTGTTCGTTAACGTTTTGGATTATAGCATACACTGGTTTACGATCAATTCATATGAAATTAACGAGTCATTTTTCAAGTCACAAAGCTAAATCCATTCTCCCATGACAATCAGAAAAATCTACCATTCGGGTAACATTATTTATAATGTTTTGTCCAAAATAAAAAGCCCTAGATAAGAGCCGTTTTTTCTTTCTTTCTATAAAACTACGATTTATTAACTAAAACAAAACTATGAATAGTCAACAAAAGTTCAAACATGCTTTTTGCTCTAATTCCATTTATAATCTGATCAATTACTTTTAGACTAGATGGACAACTCGAACTACTCCAGCTGCCAATTTTTGATTTTCTAACTCTCTTATCTTTTATTCGTTTCACACAAACAAAATAAATATCCGAATAGCGAGACGTGTTTCGCTTACAGTGAAGAAGCTCTGACATCTCTCTATTCGGATATATTGATTATGAAAAAATATTACTTGTGAACGATAGACGATTTTTTACTTAGCTTTTTTGATCATAAAATTGTACACAGCACCAACTAAATTGGCATTATTTCCAAATTTTGAAGGTAGAATCTCCGTTTCCACTCGCTGTGCTCCTGTCCGCGTCCGTAAACATTCTATTTCTTCTTTCATCTTCTTGATAAATAATGAGTTACTGGAAATGGCTCCCCCAATTATTATTTTATCTGGGTCAAAACTGATCATCAAATTATAAATACCTCTAGCACTATACCGACAAAATTGTGTGATTAAATATTTTGCTAATTCATCCCCATTTGTTGCACGTACGAACAATTCTTGCCCATCAATCGACTGGTTTTGACGTTGATTGTATAAGGCAGTTGTACGAACAATACTTGCTAATTCACTAAATGAACCCTCTTCATTTAGCATCATATAGCCAAATTCTCCCCCAAATTGATGTTTTCCTGCCTGAATTTGTCTATTTTGGATAATAGCACCACCTACACCTGTACCAAAAACAAAATATAAAATACTTTGGGCATCATCTGCATGCCCTTTCCATATTTCTGACAAAGCAGCACAATTCGCATCATTTTCCATAGTAACAGGTAATTGAAAATAATCAGATAGCTCCTGAGTGAAACTTCTGTGATGAATGTAATCAATTGCCGTTAATCCATAAATTTTGTCTTCTTCTTGACTCACAGCTCCAGGTACACTAGTTGCTATCCCATCAATCAGATACTCATCGTTTCGATAACGTTCCAAAATTATTTCGATTGCTTTTAAAGCTTCCTCCCAAGTGTTGGGCAGTGGCGTCACACCTTGTTCAATCAATTCCTCTTTCCAAAGTCCGTATTTGATTGATGTACCCCCAAAATCTAAAGCTAAAATGCCCATGGTTATACCCCTTCCAAATTGCTGCCATTACTTGCAATGACCTTTTGATACCAAAAATAACTGTCTTTTTTGTAACGCTTAAGGCTTCCTTTTTGCAACTCATCTTGATCAACATATACAAATCCATAGCGCTTTTGATAGCCATTTAACCAACTAAGTAAATCAGTATATGACCAAGTACAATAACCTAAAACTTCGACACCGTCTGTTAAAGCTTCTTGAATCGCTTGAATATGACTTTTGAGATACGTGATTCGATAGCTGTCATGAATCTGGTTATTTTCAGTTAGTTTATCGTATTCCCCCAGCCCGTTTTCAGTAATGATGATGGGTGTTTGATAACGACTAGCAATTCTTCTTAAAGCAATTCTCAGCCCACTTGGATCAATCTCCCAATCCCAATTTGTTCGTTCAACAAAAGGATTTGGGACTTTTTTGTAGACTCCTGGTAAACCACTTTCTCCAGAAGTTCCTTTTTTACCAGTCGTATTCATTTCACCAAAACCAACTCCTGTTAGCGGATTAAATCCATTGGTTGTTGACTGATAATAATTGATCCCTAAAAAGTCTGGTTTGGCACTTGCTAACAACGCCATATCTCCTGGTTCAATTTCAGGAGCCCAGCCCTTTTCTTCTAAATAGCGCAAAGCAGCTAGCGGATAACGCCCCTGCATGTAAATATCCATCCAAAAATTTGCAAGTAGATCCTCCGCATTTTCTGCAGCAAGAACGTTTTGGGGATTACTATCAATGGCATAGTTTGGAGAATAAGCAAAACTTGGTCCAATCTTACCTGGCATCTCTAATTCACGAAATTTATTGATTACTGCTGCATTTGCAAGATTTGCCATATGATTTGCATGATACATACGCTTAGGATCACTAACTCCTGGCGGATGAACAGCTAACAAATACCCATGGGAAATAAATATGTTCTGCTCATTCAAGCTTATCCAATAATGAACTTTTCCACGAAATGCTTCAAACAATACTTGGGCATAGTTGGTAAAATCTTCGATAATTTTTCGAGATTCCCATCCTTGATACTCTTCTTGTAATGCTTGAGGAAGATCCCAATGATATAACGTCAACATAGGTTCAATGTCATTGTCGATCAATTCATCCACTAAACGTTGATAAAAGGCTAAACCAGCTTGATTGATTGCTCCTCTGCCGTTAGGGAAAATCCGAGTCCACGACACGGAAAATCGATAAGTTTTCAAGCCTTGTTCTTTCATTAATGCAATATCTTGTTTAAAACGGTGATAGTGATCAACTGCAATTTCTCCTGTTGTTCCTTTAAATGTTTTACCAGGAATTTTTACGAATTTATCCCAAACAGATTCTCCTTTGCCATCTTCATCATAAGCACCTTCTACTTGATAGGCAGCTGAAGCAGATCCCCACAAGAAGTCTTCTGGGAAGTCATTTATTTTTTGATGTTCCATTTTCTACACCCTTTTCATTTTCTTCATACCAATCTAGTACCTTAAAAATTTGTTTATCCCAATAGCCCCATTCGTGACTTCCATTAGAATAATCGGTTGTCAATTGGTACTTTTTCTTGTGACATTCTTTTTCAAAAGCTTTTGTATGGTCATATAAAAAATCTTGATAGCCACAGCAAGCAAAATAGTTCGTTGCTTCTTTACCGAGACCCGCTTCCAACATTGTAAAAAGATTTTCTGATTCCGCTTGTGCAAAATTTCCGAAAATCCCTTGCCAATAGAGTTTTTCCTGGTCAGACAATGGTTGCCCAGTCAAAGACTGCTGGTTATTGTTCTTTAACCCGTTAACCACATCTAATGCGCCAGACAATGAAGCTCCATAGGCAAAATAATCACTACGTTTCATCGTTAGTTTGATCGCGCCATAGCCCCCCATTGATAGTCCAGCAACGAGATGATCAGTTCTTTTTGAGGAAATATATGGGAAAAATTCATGACAAACCTGTAGTAATTCTTCCGAAATGAATTTCCAGTAATTCAGCCCGTATTTTGTATCTGTATACCATGACAAGTGTACATTTGGCATTACTACGATCATATTTTTATCTGAGACATAACGCTCGATATTAGAGCGCCTTAACCAAATTGTATGATCATCAGTCATTCCATGAAGCAAATATAAAATTTTATAAGTTTCAGATTCGGGAGCTTGTGACACACCGATTGAATGGTTCTGTCTTTGAGGGACGATCACCTTCATTGTCGTGTTCATATTCAATGTTTTGGAAAAAAAATTAATATCAAAAAGAGCTGTCATTGATTATCACCTATCTGTTGCATATCTATGATTTGTTTTACTGAACCAATTACACCGGCATCATTTGCCAATTTGCAAGGAATGACTTGGGGCATTTGAACGCTGGATAATACTCGGTACTCATGAATAATTCTTGTATAAGCTGCTTGTATCTCCGCCATAATCTGAGAATTTCCACTAACCCCTCCTCCTATCAAAATAGCTTCGGGTGCTATATACACACTAATGTTGGTTAGAAGTCGGGCAACATCATCTAAAAATTCATCTACATATTTTTTAGCTAATGCATCTTTTTGTGCGGCCAAATCAAAGATATACTTGGCATCCTTCACTTCTTTCCCAATCGCTAAGCTATATTTGCGACATAAACCGCCGACAACACCCGCATGTAATGAAGTAGAATCCAGTTTATATTCCTGATTTTCTCTACCCATTAAAGAAACACCGAACTCACCAGCTAAACCACCTTGCCCCCAATAAAGCTTACGATCAATCACGATCGCCCCTCCAATAGCGGAGCCTAAAGTCACGCAGACATAATTACTATAGTTCGCCCCATTTCCAAGCCAACCTTCAGCTAAGGCAACCGCTTTACTATCAGTAATGATTTCCACTGGTAGTTGTAAATGGTCTTGAGCAATTTCTTTAACGTTCAAGCCAATCAATTTTTTTAAGGAGCCTGCTGTTTGCATCGTTCCATCATGATTTATAACTCCTGGTAAACTAATTCCTACACCAGAAATATCTAAATACTGTTGTTGCTCGTTTAAATAATTTTTCAAATCGGTCAAAATTTGTGTCATATCATTTGTACTAGTGATTTTTTCTTTTTTTATTATCTGTCCTGTAGAATCAACTATTCCTAATTTAATAAAGGTCCCCCCGATATCGACACCTAAGTAATAGCTAGTCATACTGTTTGTTCACCTCACAAAATCTAAAATCTTCAAAGCGTTGTATGTTTTTCATCTCAAATAACCGATCTTCCGGAATATGCCCCACAAGATTGATTTTTTTATCACCAGGGCGATCTTTCAAAGCAATTTGAACTTCACCTTTATATTGCCCATAAGCCTCATTTAAAATGAGAATATCCCCTTTTTTGATCATCTGAACTGGGTGATTGCTAGGCAATGGTTTATCTACAATCTTAGCGCGAAGCCTAGTTGAACGAATCATATAATCCGAAGAGTCTCCTCGATAGTTATGCGTGTAGTCAAATAAGAGCTGTCGTTCGAATGCAGTAATATCTTCCACTAAGGTGATATCTATTTTTTTCATTGAATCTTTGGCAGCTTCACTGACTTGACGTAATTCTTCTTCTGAGGCAAACATCGTACCAATCAGGACATCATCTATTAGACCACTTTGTAAAAGATCCCTCACTTGTATTCCTATTGGTAGGTGACGATGTTCCTCTAAGGTACAAAGCCCCTCTTGTAATGGCCAAGGGCCCTGTTCCCCGAACTGAGAAGTAACAAATGCTGCTGTCGTTAAATAACTTTGACAGAATTTTATTGAATACTGCTTAAACTGCTCTCTGGATAGCCCTGTATATTGCTGTGGGAAAAAATTATGGCAACCAGTAAGCTGCTTTCGATTCGGACCATAATCCAAAATTTGATCAAGATAATGAGAATAATTGCTCATATTTAATTCAATCTTGATACCATAAGGATTTTTAGTCATTTCAGCTTCTTCTTTCCCTGTCATACCAGCATCTAAGCGTATACAATTAATTCCCCAATCAGCTAAAAATGTTAAGTCTTTATAGGACTCTCCTAAAAGATCAAATATTGGTGGGATAAAATCAATAGCTACTTCAAATTCTTGCTCTCTTGCTTCTTTGATTATTTTTAAATATTTTTCCATGGACTCACTGACATTGTTCCGATCAATTTGAAGCAAGCTCAAGAATACACGTTGAAAGCCATACGATTTTGCTAAAGCTAAATAGTTTTTCATTTCATTAAATGAAGCTTTTTCTGGATATAAGGAAATTCCTAACACTGGATTTACTCCTAACAATTATTTATTTTTCATTTCTTCCTGTAGCTCTTTCATATCAGCCACTTTAACAAATGGGAACCAAATCAATGCCACAATTGCCGTGATAATAATGTAAATCAACAGGAATTGCCAGTTACCAATCAATGAAAACTTAACAAATCCTGGTGTTGTCCAAGGAATCGCTTCTGCCGTAGGATTATAGGGAATTGGCAAGATCGTACTCATTAATCCCCAAGAAACAAAACCTGCAACAAGTGGGCTTAAAACTAATGGTAAGAAAAAGATTGGATTCATTACTGTCGGAATCCCAAAGTTTAGCGGCTCGGTAATATTAAAAATCGTTGGCAACGCACCTAACTTAAACATTTCTTTATAGCGAGCTGACTTAGAGAAGAATAAACAAATAACCAGACCAAGCGCATTTCCTGCCGCTCCACAAACACCATACACAAGAGAAGCCATGGCAAAAGGCAACGTGCTGCCATTGGTATAAGCATCGATATTAGCAGTCATCATTGTTAAGGTTACAGCTGAAAGTGGTCCAGATAACACAGCATTATGGATACCAAAGAACCACAAGAAAGCAATCAATACTTGAATAAAAATCATTGATACTGGATTAGCCATCAAACTATTCAATGGTGCACTAATCATTTCTGTAATAAAAGTAAAGATATCTCCAAAATCAGTAAACGAAAAAGCAATCCGAATGGCACATACAAATAAGAAAATCGTGGTCACAATAAACGTCGGTGCTAAGGAATCAGAAACCATTGGTGGCACTGATGCTGGTAATTTGATCGTAAAATTTTTCTTTGACAAGATAGAATACAATTTGGTAATTCCAATTGCAACGATCATTCCTACAAAAATACCTTGTCCTCCTAAATAATCAAATTTCACCGCGTTGACTGTTGATTCCACCCATTTTCCCCCATCGTTGACATGCGTAACAACTTGTTGAGGGATTAAAATAAAATATGAAGCGAGAGAAATTAGACCTGCATTTTGTGAATGGACACCTAAGCGATTCGCATATGCATACGCAATATTATAAACTGCAAATAAACCCATTAGACCAATAGAGGCATTACTAACAGCGGCTAAACCAGGTGCTAAGTTCATATCCTGTAACCATTTAAGCCAAGCAGGAATCGGGAAATTTGCTAAAATTAAAATGAACGCAGATCCAATCGTCGCTGGACTTGTTCGAATAAATCCTTCAGATAGTGCTCCTAAGATATTATTGTTTTGCATCTTTGCTGAAAGCGGCAACAAATTGTTGTTTAAAAATGCTTCGAATTTTTTCATTACTCAATACTCCATTCTAATATGTTTAAATAAATGTTTTTTTGATCAAGTACTTTAATCATCCATAGTATAAACAATGATTATGAATAGATATACCAAAAAAGTGTTTCTTTTATTAAGAAAGTGTTTTATATTTTGAATGGAGGTGTTAGTATGTCGCCAATCCTTATTTCATTAATATCCATAACAGAAAAACTAGGCATTCCCGTCAGTGTGGTTGAAAAAACACTAAAAACAGAAGAAAATCAGCTTTCTGCTATTCAAATGTATAATATAAAACGAGAAATCTATGGAACTTTTTTATATAGTGACAGTTCATCAGAGACAGGTTATATGCAGATTACCTGTGGCCCATTACTCATGGCTGAGGTAAATTTTGGTTTAAAAGAAGCCGAGGATACCACACAAGAATTCAGACAAATCCTTACAAATCTATTTATATTAGCAAATCATCATTCACCAAAAAAAATCGACGATAAGCAATTAAATCTAGAAGAATTTTACCAATCACAAACATTCTCTTATAATACTTTTTACGATATTGAAGAATACTATAAGTTAGAGTTGCTGCTCTTTTCTCATGTAAAAGATCGCAATAAATTAGCTGCAATAAAAACACTTGAATTATTTATCAAATATTACTATAAGAGCCTTACAAGCGATCAACTTAAATGTTTTTATTGTGCGCTCATTACATTACTTACACGAGTGGAAGTTGAAAAAGGTGTACCGGTAAGCAAAGTTTTTAATAGACAGTTTCAGTACTATGAATATTTACAGGAAATTCGTGATATCAATAAGTTTGAAACATTAGCTAAGCAAGCCATTCATGACTTTTTGGCTCATCCAACCAATATTCCTAAAAAAACCTATAGCCCTGTTACCGTATGTGTTCTTAACTATGTAGAAAATCATCTGTATGAAGCTATTTCTTTAAAAGATATCTGTGATGTTTTAAATCGGGATTCAAAATACGTGGGAAGGTTATTTTATAAAGAAGTTGGGATGCATTTTAAAGATTTCATGCATTTGAAGAAAATTGAAAAGGCCAAGTACTTTTTATTATTTTCTAACAAATCCATCAATCAAATTGCCGAAGAACTATCGTTTAGCACCCAGAGCCATTTCTCAACCGTATTCAAAAAGATCGTAGGCATAACCCCATATAAATATCAGCGCAATCGTGTCTATTATTCTTATTGAGTAGTGATAATAGTAGTAATCGCTCAGTTCAAGGATTAGGGGAAGCATGAAACTGATCATTCAAAGTGTAGTGAAATGAAATACTAAATCTAGAATGCACTCCCCCTCTCATTCAACTTTCATTCTTTGCGGCATACTCACGCTACTCTTCTTGAAAATGGTGCTAAGATAATGAAACGGTCGACATTATGGTGAAGCTTAGAAAGAACTTTTGAGGTTTGCCACCAAAAAAACACCGGTGGCAAATCCATGTAAACATGGTCTAATTTTTACACTATTTTCAAACAAACACTGCTATTTCTTCGGTTCATCCTCATCCATTTTCAGAACAGCCATGAAGGCTTCTTTTCGCTAGGTTCCCACTGAACACTTCTCTCATAATCTAAAATGTATTCAAAACCCCTATTATTCAGCAATCCAAAGGAAGTGATCATACTCTGCTGTTTTTAGACTTGCTCAAACCATCCATGAAAATCTCAGTTATCGGTGGCAAAGTGGTGGTAAATTTTCACGGTAAAAAATAATTACAATTCGGTATTTACATTTCCATCGGTGTATCACGAATTTTATGAAAAATAAAGCATATATATGGACACTACTTCTTTGTGTACTAATCGGTTTAGTCTTACTCGTGTTTAACGTAATTAATTGGTTAACTTATTTAGTAGTTGTTCTAATCGTAGGTATTCTAACTCAGTTTGAAAAAAGGAGATCTGATAATGAACGAAAATAAACAAACTGAAGCCAACAAAAAATGGCAAGAAAAAAATAGAGAACACGCTCGTTATTTACGGAATCGCAGCACCGCTCGATCATTTATTCGGAAGCAAGCTACTCTTGAGGATTTAGAGGAACTAGAACAGTTGATAGCAGAACGCAAAAAAGACCTCAGCCAAGAATGATTGGTTGAGGTCTTTAATATATAAAAATTACTCGTAGTTCTAATTTAACCCCTCAAAAATCAAGTTATTGGTATATTCACCAATCGAAACAACTTCAATATTGGAGTGTAAGTGGCATATTCTTTTTAAAACTAAATCCATGAATTCTTTATCATAAAATTCAGAGTTACCCATCACTATTTTTATTTTCTTTGAATAAAAGTAGTCGTGATGATCTATCATATCAATTTGAAATTTATTAATTTGATCAACTATGTCATTTTTCCTTTTATAGTCAAAACTTAACACCTTAATTAAAGTATTGTTATATTCAAAATCAGCTACTTCTCGCTCTGCCAAATCTTGGATTTCTGGTATTTTAACATATTCTTTTAAATTTAAATGTCTAAGTTCTTTACTCAATAATCTTTTAACTTCAGGTGTTGTAATTCTTTCTGATTTAGGTCTATCATAATACAGATATGTTCGAATCAAATCGTTCATATCCTCCAATAAAGTCTCTTTTGAAGATATTAGTTCTCTTACTTCTGAAAATTTAAATTCATTAACATAGTATTTTGTTATCTCAGAGATAAAATTGTCAAAATGTATATTGTCGAATCGTTCCTCATCATAATCTTCTTCATCTAAAGAAGGATAATTGAAAAAGTACGAAAACGTTTCGCTCATTAATTCCATATAATCTTTATCAAATTCATCATCAAAAGATTTAAGTCTATTAATATTCTTAGTCCTATAAAATTTAGAATACTCTTCAGAAGGGCAGTGAATAACAATACCAAAAATTACAGATTCTTGTCGAACTATACTGGGAATATAATTACATATAGAATAATTTATTTTTATTGCATTATTCATAATCATTACCCACCTTTTCTTTTTGAGTAAGCATTCTGTAATTGAATTGCAATACCTTCAATTTGCTTCATTTGTTCCCATATCAACTCAAATGAGCTTTCTATTTCCTCTTGATCTATTTCCCAATCTGCTGGAATCCCTTGAAATATACTTTGAACATCCATTTTATTTAATTTTTTTATTTTATCTTTAGTATCATTGTAACAGTTATAACCTGTAAGATGTGAAGAAAATGCACGATAATTTCGACCAAGCAAATTATCTACCACCATAGGACTTTTTTCTTTTAACTGTTTGAGCTCGTTTGCAGACCAAATTTCTCCGTTGATAAATATGTGAGAATGATCAATTGCCAAAACTTTTTTCTCTTTTTTATCATAATATAAATTCCCATCATTTTTAGCTCTGTCGTTATTTAAAATTATTTGGTCAAAAACTAAAATTTTAGAAATATCTTTTCCGTTAACAGTGTTGCGTGCTAAAATAGGTGAAATTTTTGGAGTACCAACTCTATATTCGCTTAAAAAGCAAGTACAGGCTAGAGCATTCATTTCTAATAAATACGGAGTTTTAGAAATGAATGCTTCAGATAGTTCAGCGACCATACAATCAGGCATTGGAATTTCAAGCAATTTTCCAATCCTGTAAGCAATCAACTCATTATATAAAATTTTTGCACTGCAAAAGTCATGCAAATATTTCATTACATAAACTTTTCCATCATCAGCCTGTACTCGAACAGGTTGAGTTACTCCGTTAGATATCCGACCTAGATAATTCGTAACTTTTCGTATTATACTCACCTAATTTCATCTTGTCAATATTATATTAAAAATTATAATATTGTTTAATGTTATTAACAATACGGAACATACGTTTAAATTCAACTTAAATTTACTAAGTTGTGGAATAATCAAACTCCATTACTTATCATAAAAATCTTGTAATCTTATTTTGTGTCACTTATTAAAATCATTCAGTATTATTCCCATCACTCAGAAATCCTTTTAATGGCGTTACTTTTTTTGAAATTCCCTAGCCATTCTTTTTCGTTCTTCCATATATTCCTGTATTGATTCTATCGAAAATACTATCGGCTTACTGAATTCTTTGCCTTCTACATTTAAATAGACAATTTCTAAGGTCATTTCCTTTAAATATTTATTTCTTTTAGTACGCCCATATAAAGACGAAATATACTGATATAGCAACTCTATTTTAACTTTCTCTATTTTGGTTTTTTCCTTAGAATCTAACGTTTGATACTCAGGTATTCGTTCTTCAAATGGATTGCTTAAACTCAATTGATCATTTGGTATTTTAAAAAATAATTTTTTTAAAATATTATGCTTTGGTCTAATTGTATAAAAATATACTGAATCTGGATTTTTTGAAAAATTAACTGCATAGAATTCAAAGAATACAGGCTTACGGTATCCAATATTTATTCCATTATTTTCCTCTACGTATAATGGATATAATACTATTCTAAATTCTCTTTTATTATCATTTAAATAATATTTAACTGTTAAAAATATGGTAAGAGCAGTCACTAATATACCTATCCAATCCGCAATAGTACCCATATATTCGGGTTTATACCAACTCATTTCATCACCTCACTGTTATTATACCAAAATATAATAACTAGATGGGCTTCTCTGAACTTTTTTGCATTTACTCTCTCCAAAGGGCTTTTTTTTTACAATTTATTTGCGTTTAGTCTGCGTTGTAATTCTTTCACTGTATCTGAAACAGGGCTGATCACGCCATCTTGAGTTATTTCTAGATATCTCTGTACCTCTTGGATCATATCTTGTCCGAATAAGCCATCCGGTTTAACGCCTAAGCATTGTTGTAACGCTTTGATCACGTTTGATCCAGTCAAATGTATTGTCGAATTGCGCTGCGTATACGTTCTGACTGCATGCTTGTTTATACTGATGACTGACCAAGCTGTCTTTGCCAGAGGTATCGAAATATTCCTATATGACCAGCTGATCCGTTTGAGCCCCCAGAAGTACCTGACACAAAAATATTGCCTCTTTGAACTTCTGAACGACTAATTTTCTTGAGCTTTGTTCTAACCAAACTTAATAAAGTTTCAGTATTGCCCATCGACCCAGCCGGCAAGCCCCCCCCTGCTACCATCGAAAAAAATACTGACGAACTGTATTCATAACTAATTGGACCCATTCGATGTGGCATTTAATAGGTAACTTTTCCTCTACGATCTTCCATCCATTTGATCGTCGCTTCTTTACTAATCACTTAATGTCCTTTCGTTCGGTAAATTCTTGACCATCACCGTAATCAGGCTTTTCGTCAATTTTAGGTGCGTCATATTTCAGTGCTTGTTTACTATCTGTGACCCCTTTTGTTGTTGGATCGGTTACCATCCCCAAAATAGATAAAAAAGCAAAGGTTGCATTAATGATATCTAGTAACTAATTGTTGATCACATCAAGCTTGAACTGGTAACCGAAAGGTACTGAAAGCAATGCTGCTGGCAATACTGACAACCAAAACGATTCATTTTTAATGCGTACTTTCCAGTTGATTATGTATTATCCCTGTCTTTCAATTGTTTATTCTCATTAGTTAGAAACTCATTTTCATTTTGTGTTTCCAAGTATTCTATTTTGAGTTTGTATAAGTTGATTTCCTTTTCATATTTCTCTTGCAATTTTTCGACTTTCTCTTCTAATATATCGACCTTCTGCTGTAATTAAAGCAGTAATAACCATTGCTAAATATTGTTGTTCGATGAAATGCATACCTTTTCCTCTCTCTTGGTTAATATATAAAAAGCGCACTCCTCTGAGTGAGCTTCTATACTAATTTATTCTATATTTTATTTGGATTGATTGTATCTGTCTCTACTATAGGTACCTCTAATGATTTTAACTTTTTAAACCTTTCAGCATCATTAACACCATAAATCTGGTACATAATTCCAGATTTATTTAATTTTTCAATTACTTGGTTTGTTGCTAAGTCATTTAATACTGATAGCAAAGCTTTATTGTATTGCTCAACTTGTTGTATATCATCGTCAATGTTATTTTTTGAATCATATAACCATGAAACCGTACAATCAGGATGATCCTTTACTACCTTATCTCTAATTTTTTTATTTGTCAGGACAAAAAAAGAACGATCATATACATTGTATTTTTTTAATGTATTTACTATTGATGCAACAAATTTATCGTCACTCCAATCTCCCTTTGATCCATCCACATTAACAATTAATTTGTCTTTACTTATTTCTTTAATTGCTTCGTCAAAAGTTGGTATATTAACTTTTTTATCTTTATATTTTGGATAATTTGAAGTATCTATCGATAATTCTTTAAGCTGTTTGATTGTAAGCCTTTCTGGTTGTCCTTCTCCGTTTGTTGTCCTATCAAGAGTGTCATCGTGCATCAAGAAATTCACTCCATCTTTACTAGTTCTTACATCAATTTCTACTGCATTATAGCCAAGTGACTTTGCTTCTCTCATAGCTTCAACTGTATTCTCAGGAGCAACTATATGTGCACTTCTATGGGCTACTAGGTAAGTTTCTTTATGGTTCAATAAGCTACTGGATGAGTAAACACATCCGGTAAAACAATGGAAAACATAATTAATATCTTTGATATTTTTCTCACTTTCGGAATCACCTCAAAAACAAGTATATCAAATTAAAAAGACACAAAAAAGGCTAGGGCAATAATAAGTCGGTTTCTATCATAGATGTTTCCTTTTTAAGGAGGTAATTTACATTTGCGGTAACTTGCAATTGTCTTCAATTCGCTCTGGTGTATTTAATGTTTCCGATGGAAGCCAATCGTCATTTGTAGAATATATGACAGAGCCAACGCATTCCTGTCCTGCAGGGAAATTCGTTATCGGCGCCATAACTTTTTCGTTTGCGTATAGCGTTAAAGCGGGATTTCTAGACTTTCTGTTTGATAGAGCTCCGCCCCAGTTGTTGTAGTAAGCAGGATAGAAGCCATCCGGATATTGCACTAGCGTTTTCCAGCCAGCAAAATTCGCATTCTTATTCTCGACCATCATATAAGCTATCACAAGTCTTCCTGTCCTTTCGAATGCGCGCCGTCGAAGAAATTTTTGATTCCGAAAATATCTTGAGAGCCACTTATGATAACAAACTTAGCATCAGTCTCAGCTGTTGTGTAAACGTCGCTATCTTCCAATTTCTTCCTTTTCGTCATACTCACGCTACCATGTTATTAGAATAAGGAGCAAAGCCTAATGAGATCCAAGCCAGATTAGGTCATTCCAGGTTAACTACAACAATGGATACCTATGCCCATGTTACAAAAAAAAGAAAAAAGATACAGTTGACATTTTTGAAAAAATGCTACAGGATAATGCCTTTTGATCCTTCCCTTTCCCATGTGGGAAAACCGTGGGAAAAACAGATAAAAAAGGTCTAGCTCAATGGCTAGACCCTTTGCTATTTTTTCGGTTTATCCTCATCCATTTTCAGAACAGCCATGAAGGCTTCCTATAAGATTGTGTTATTCACAAAGTTTTTCTAATATCTATACATCATTATAAATCCTATTATACCAACTTTCATATTAAGCAAGAGCCTATTATTTAATACTTGCTGATACTCATATAATAATAATGGATATTTTATAAAGGGGCGAAAAAACGGCGAAATTATTTCTTTAATAGAATATTTTTTCCCCAGTAGGGCTCGAAGATACGACCGGACGGTTATGAGCCATTATATAAAAAAACCACCTCAATCGAGGTGGTTAAAGTTCAACATTATTTTACGATATTTACCGCTTGAGGACCACGTTGTCCTTCTTCAATGTCATAAGAAACAGCTTGACCTTCATCTAATGTTTTAAATCCATCGCCTTGAATAGCTGAGAAGTGTGCAAATACGTCATTTCCATCTTCACCAGTGATAAATCCAAAACCTTTATCTGAGTTAAACCATTTTACTGTACCGTTATTCATATATATTTCCTCCTAATACGTATATAATACGTGTTTTGTTGCAATTAATATTACTTGGTAAAAGGAGTTTTTATAGTGTGAATATATCGCTCAGATTACGTTTCAAATTAGATTACTTAATTACTATAACACGGATGCAATGGTAACACAAGGATAACTGCTTGATACACTTTTTAATACAAAATTTGGAGTAAATATTTAGAATGATTAATTAAAGGATGAAAAATTTGAAAATAAACGACTAACGCCACTAATTACAATATTACATCATTTACTTAAAACTTTAATAAATTTTACTTTTCTACTATATTGACTATTGCTTTTCCACAAATTAGTTCTTGTTCTAAAACTGATTTTATTTGCAATGCACATTCTTTTGAAAATGGTTCAGCCTCTTTCCATGATCCTAATAGTGGATAATTATTGATTACACTTTTGACATATTGTTTGTTTTTTACTCCTCGTGTTTGTACTTCTACATAATACATAGTGATACCTTCTTTATTAGTTTTTTATGTAAAGACTACTCTTATGAGTAGTCTCATAGATAATAAATCGCAGTAAAATACAGGAGATCTTTGTGAGGTTGATCGTAGTTACTACGAAATTTATTTTGTGCTACATAGTTTAACCTGAATAATGCGAATACAACATGAAATATCTTGTAGCACATTATAATTATAATCTATTAAATTAAGTTTTTTTATTTGTTTTTGTTATATCTAATATAAAAAATATTACCTGATAATAAAAAACATTATATTTAACCAAAAATGGCAGAATAGAAATACAATCTATTTTTATAAAATAGATTAATCAAAAGCAACTAAAAAGAGCTACTCTTTCAAGTAGCTCTGAATAGATGTCATCAATCTTAAAAAGAAAAGAGATCATTCACTATTTGAGGACTGTTTATCCAGAGAAGTCAGCCGGCTACCTGAAACTTAGGCGACAACTTTGCGAACATTTAAAAAGTTTCTGCCACAGATCCAAAACGCCCTCCGCTACAGTTATTCAAACGGACCACTCGAATGTTTAAACAACCATATTAAAATATTAAAACGACGGATCATGATTCGACACGGTAAAACTATTTTAACCAAATAAAAAGAACAGAAAGAAGTTTTTCTTCTTTCTGCCCCAAATTATTCTAAGATTTCTCTTTACCAACATCATTTGACAAAGAGCCTGAGAAAACCGTGGGAAAAACAGATAAAAAAGGTCTAGCTCAATGGCTAGACCCTTTGCTATTTCTTCGGTTCATCCTCATCCATTTTCAGAACAGCCATGAAGGCTTCTTGTGGGACTTCGACGCTACCGATTTGTTTCATTCGTTTCTTTCCTTCTTTTTGTTTTTCAAGAAGTTTACGTTTACGTGAGACATCTCCACCATAACATTTTGCTAAGACGTTTTTACGTAATGCTTTGATATCTGAACGAGCAACGATTTTTTGTCCGATAGCTGCTTGGATCGGCACTTCAAATTGTTGACGTGGAATTAGTTTTTTCAGTTTTTCAACGATTGCTTTTCCTCGTTCATAAGCAAAATCTCGGTGAACGATGAAACTTAACGCATCGACTTTTTCTCCATTTAATAAAATATCCATTTTTACTAACTTGCTCTTTTGATAACCGGACATTTCATAATCCAAGGAAGCATAACCTTTGGTACTAGATTTTAGTTTATCGAAAAAGTCAAAAACGATTTCAGAAAGCGGAATATTATAAACGACATTCACTCGATAATCATCTAAATAATCCATTGTGATGAATTCTCCACGTTTTCTTTGGGATAATTCCATCACTGCACCAACGAAATCATTTGGAACCATGATCTGTGCCTTCACAAAAGGTTCTTCAACATCTTGGATCGTTACTGGTTCTGGAAAATCTGCTGGATTATCGACGACTGTCATAGACCCATCTGTTTTATTCACATGATAGATTACAGAAGGTGCCGTTGTGATCAACTCTAAGTTGAACTCACGTTCCAAACGTTCTTGGACTACATCCATGTGTAATAAACCTAAGAATCCACAACGGAAGCCAAAGCCAAGGGCTTGTGAGGTTTCAGGTTCAAACTGTAGTGCTGCGTCGTTTAGTTGTAATTTTTCAAGTGCTTCACGCAGATCATTGTAGCGGGAAGTATCAATTGGATATAATCCACAGTAAACCATTGGATTCATTTTACGGTATCCAGGTAGCGCTTCTTCTGCTGGATTATCTGCCAACGTAACTGTGTCCCCTACTCGTGTGTCTTGGACCGTTTTGATGCTTGCCGTGATATACCCTACATCACCGACCATCAAGAAATCTCTAGCAACAGCTTTTGGTGAAAAGACTCCCACTTCTGTCACATCAAATGTTTTGCCGTTACTCATCAATTTGATTTTATCGCCTGGTTTGACCATGCCGTCTGTGATTCGAACATTCAGAACGACTCCTCGATAACTATCGTACACGGAATCAAAGATCAATGCTTTCAAAGGGGCATCCAGATCGCCTGATGGGGCTGGTACATATTCAACGATTTGTTCAAGTATTTCTTCAATCCCAATTCCTGCTTTAGCACTAGCCAGGACTGCCTCACTGGCATCGATTCCGATAACATCTTCGATTTCTTGTCGTACACGTTCTGGATCAGCAGCTGGAAGATCGATTTTATTGATGACTGGCAAAATTTCCAGATCATTATCCAAAGCTAAGTAAACATTTGCTAATGTTTGAGCCTCGATTCCCTGTGCCGCATCAACTACTAATACCGCACCTTCACAGGCTGCTAAACTCCTTGATACTTCATAAGTGAAATCGACGTGCCCAGGGGTGTCGATTAGATGGAAGATATAGGTTTCGCCATTTTTGGCTGTATAATTCAATTCGACAGCATTTAATTTAATCGTGATTCCACGTTCACGCTCTAGATCCATTGAGTCTAATAGCTGATCCTGCATTTCACGAGACGTCACAGTGTTCGTCTTTTCCAGAATACGATCGGCCAGCGTTGATTTTCCATGGTCGATATGAGCAATGATCGAAAAATTTCGAATTTGCTCTTGTCGTTGTTTCATTTTTTTTATATCCATAGCGTCTCCTCTTTTCGTTTAATCAGCACCTCTCATTATATCAATGAAAAGCATGAATTTAAAGACTTTTTACCTAGTCAGCTTTAGAAGTTTTTTTTATGAAAATTTGCTATACTAATAACAAGTAAATAATTGGAGATGAAAGAATGGATGAAAAAGATTTCAGAGAAAATCTTGAATTAAAACCTGTTACTGAAAAAGATGTTGATCAATTCAATGAGTTATTGTCTTATGTCTTTCAAGTAACAGAAGCAGACATCGAAGAAAGTGGTTTTGAAAGCAAAGGGGCATTTATTCGCTCCAAGCGCCCAATCTTGGAACTATCGGAAGTATTTGGCTGGTTCCACCATAACAAATTGATTTCTCAAATTGCGATCTATCCATGTGAAGTCAACATCCACGGTAAACCATACAAAATGGGTGGCGTTACCGGTGTCGGAACGTATCCTGAATATGCAAATCATGGATTGATGCAAGATTTGATCTTGGTTGCGTTAGATAATATGCGTAAAAACAAACAATGGATCTCTTATCTTTATCCCTATAGCGTGCCTTATTATCGACGCAAGGGTTGGGAAATCATGTCTGATAAGTTGACATTTAAAATTCGTGATACCCAATTACCGAAGAATGTTCCTGTGGATGGAATGGTTGAACGATTACCAGTAGATCATCCAGATGTTTACCGAGTGTATCAGAAATTTGCGGCTCAAAATCACGGTGCTTTGTTTCGTAGCCAATTTCATTGGGAAGAATATTGGCGATTTGAAAATAAAGAGGAACGGACAGCTGCGATCTACTATACGAAAGAGCATGAACCAATTGGTGTTTTATTTTATTGGGTCGCTGAAGAAATTTTCCATGTCAAAGAGATGTTTTACTTGAATCAAGAAGCTCGGAATGGTTTATGGAATTTTATTTCAGCACACTTTTCAATGGTTTACTGGGTTCACGGTGACATCTACAAAAATGAGCCACTGGCTTTCTTGATTGAAGATAGTCAAATAAAAGAACAGATCGAGCCTTATTACATGGCGAGAATCGTAGATGTCAAAGAGTTTCTGAAGCAATTCCCCTTCGTTTCTACTGCGAAACCTTTCCACTTTGTTGTCGAGGACCCTATCGCCTCATGGAACAATGGTGTTTTTGGGTTGGTCTGGAACGAAGACGGACAATTGGATGTCGTGGACGAACCTGTCGGACAATCGGTCCAGTTGTCCATTCAAACATTAAGTTGTTTGATGATGAATTATCGTCGCCCTTCTTATCTTGCAAGGATCGAACGAATCAAAACAGATGATGAAACACTTAAAACACTTGAATTGATTCTTCCAAATATGGAAGCTTATTTCAGTGACTATTTCTAAGAAAAGGACGATGAAAATGAATATTTATTTTGCTGCCCCGCTTTTTGCGAAAAGTGACTTATTATATAATGCGAAACTTGTAGAAGAAATCAGGAGTCTTTCCAATGAATTAACCATTTATCTTCCGCAAGAAAACGAAGCGATCAATGATAAAACAGCCTATGCTGATAGTCAGATGATTGCTTTAGCCGATACAGAAAAGGTGTTGGAAAGTGATTTGATGATTGCACTATTAGATGGTTTGACGATCGATCCTGGTGTTGCATCCGAAATTGGTGTTGCCTATGCTAAAGGGATTCCTGTCATTGGATTGTATACAGATAGTCGGCAACAAGGCGGTACCCACCCGCAAAAAATTGCTGCTTTACAAGAAGTAGCTGAAAACCAATTCCATTATTTAAATCTTTATACAATTGGGTTAATCAAGCTAAATGGCGCTCTCGTAACTAGTGAAGAAGCGCTACTCAGTCAAGTAAAGACTTACTTAGATGGAGGTTTGAGCCATGAATAAGACAATGAAAAAAATCCAACTTGCACTTGTTGCTTTTGGTGTGTTTGTGGTTTGTTATAACCTTTATGAATTTATTACTAAAAAATATTCAACTACTCAGGGAGTTACTTTCATCATCGAATCTTTAGCTGGGATTCTATTGATTTTTCTCCCTCAGATCGTTAGAAAGATCGCAAAATTATACGTTCCAGATGCCATTGTTTTATTTTATTGGTTTTTCTTGTTTATTTCCGTGTTCTTAGGTACCGGTATGCATTTGATCAGTATCATTTCATTCTGGGATAAAATTTTACACGCCGTTAGTCCTATGGTATTGACTGCCCTAGGTTACGGATTGATCGGCTTATTATTGAAAGATGCACCAATTGCGAAGACTAGTCCATGGTTGTTTTTACTGTTTGGTTTTGCCTTTGCTGGCCTCTGTGGCGTGTTCTGGGAATTTTGGGAATTTCTCTGTGATCAATTCTTAGGAATGAATCTCCAACGGTTTGCCGCTTCAGATGGCACCTTATTTGTCGGACGAGCTGCTTTGATGGACACGATGGGTGATTTATTCACAAATACGATTGGTGCATTGGTCATGGGAATCTTTGCTTGGACCCAAGGAAGAAACAATCGTGATTATTTTGAAAATTATCGGTTGAAAATTTTGAAATAGAGCAAAAAAAATATCACATTAAAGAATTGTGACAAAAGTGAGATGCTTCCTAAAAATGGTGCGTGAAAACGTCAATGGTTAGGTGGCATCTCATTTTGTCTCACCCACTTATTTCTTATCATCAACCCTTACGGTGATTTTGTTACCATTCCCAATGAAAATTGTACTTAGTGACAAGGGTTGAAATGATGGGAACCAAAGAAGATATTTACCTGCCCACGCCTATTTATATGGGGAATAAAAACATTACCTTAGTAGATGAACTTGGAGATAACGATTGAAATCAACTTATTTTATGAATGATTTATTCAGACTTATGACCAAATTACAAAAAAACAATAAAGCTAGGTGGTTGACCTAACTTTATTGTTTTTTTATTAAAAGCTGAGATGGTGTGTGACTCAACTTGAAATTTGATCAATTCTACTTCTCATCAACACACATTTCCTTGCGAAAGTTCACCGTTTCTTTACTCTTCCGTATCTTCAAGTTCTTCCGTTTCGAAATGAAGTTTCTCTGCTAGCAAGGTAATCGTTACTTTAGATTTTGGTAAGATGTGTCCTGCTACGATTTCTTTGGCTAATGGTGTTTCTACTTCTTTCGTAATAAAGCGTTTCAATGGTCGAGCCCCGTATGCTGGTTCGTAGGCATTTTCTGCGATCCATGTTTTGGCTTCGTCGCTGATTGTTAGATGAATTTCTTGATAATCCAATCGTTTTGCCAATTGTGCCACCATTTTATCAACGATTCCTTTCACATTTTCAAGACTTAATGGTGTGAATAAAATCGTATCATCGATTCGATTTAAGAATTCTGGTTTGAAATGACCTCGAAGGATCGTTCTTACTTGTTCTTCCACTTCTTCAGGGATAGTGCCATCTGCTGACACTCCTTCTAATAACAGTTGAGAACCAATGTTGCTGGTCATGATAAGAACGGTATTTTTGAAGTCAACTACACGTCCTTTAGAATCAGTTAACCGTCCATCATCTAATACTTGTAACAAGATATTGAAGACATCTGGATGGGCTTTTTCGATTTCATCGAGTAAAACGATCGTATAAGGATTTCTGCGAACGGCTTCCGTCAATTGTCCGCCTTCTTCATAGCCAACATAGCCTGGAGGAGCCCCAACCAAACGAGATACGGCATGTTTCTCCATATACTCACTCATATCGATCCGCACCATGTGTTCTTCAGAATCAAATAAGTTTTCTGCTAAAGCTTTCGCTAATTCTGTTTTCCCAACTCCGGTTGGTCCTAAGAATAAGAAAGAACCTAGTGGGCGGTTTGGATCTTGCAATCCTGCTCGAGAGCGAATGACCGCATCACTGACTGCATCTACTGCTTCATCTTGTCCAATCACACGTTTATGCAATGTTTCGTTGAGCTTGATTAGTTTTTCTCGTTCCCCTTCAACTAATTTTGTGACTGGGATACCAGTTAAACGTCCAACCACTTGCGCAATTTCGTTTTCAGTGACTGATTCTTGAACCATTTTGATTTCACTGTCTTTAGCTTTTGCTTCCAATTCCTTTAATTCTTTTTCTAATTGAGGAATCGTTCCATGACGTAGGACAGCTGCCCGTTCTAAATCATAGTTGTTTTCTGCGTCTTCTAATTCATGTTTGGCTTTATCGATTTCCGCACGTTTAGAAGAAACACTATTGACTTCTTGTTTTTCTGTTTCCCATTGCATTTTCATCGAGTTTGCTTCTTCACGAAGATCAGCTAACTCTTCTTGTAGATTTTTCAAACGTTTTTTACTTGCATCGTCTGATTCTTTTTTCAATGCTGCTTCTTCGATCTCTAATTGCATCAAGCGACGAGTCACTTGGTCTAGCTCAGTCGGCATAGAGTTCATTTCTACTCGGATCGTTGCACTTGCTTCATCGATCAAATCAATTGCTTTATCTGGTAAAAAGCGGTCTGTGATATAACGGTCAGATAAAGTTGCAGCAGCAACTAACGCATTATCATGGATGTTGACTCCATGATGGATCTCAAAACGTTCTTTCAATCCTCGTAAGATACTGATCGTGTCTTCTACAGTCGGTTCTTTGACTAAAACTTTTTGGAAACGTCGTTCTAACGCTTTATCTTTTTCCATATATTGTCGATATTCATCTAATGTAGTAGCACCGATTAAATGCAATTCACCTCGAGCAAGCATTGGTTTCAATAAATTTCCAGCATCCATGCTGCCTTCAGTTTTCCCTGCACCAACGATATTATGGATTTCATCAATAAATAAGATGATTCGTCCATCACTTTTCTTGACTTCTTTCAGCACAGCTTTTAATCGTTCCTCAAATTCACCACGGAATTTAGCACCAGCAATCAATGCCCCCATGTCTAATGAAAAGATCGTTTTATCTTTCAAGTTTTCTGGCACGTCTTTTCGTACGATACGTTGTGCTAACCCTTCTACAATTGCTGTTTTACCGACACCAGGTTCACCAATCAATACTGGATTATTCTTGGTTTTACGAGATAAGATACGGATAACATCCCGAATTTCTTCATCACGTCCAATGATTGGATCCATTTTCCCGCTTCTGACTTGTTGAACAAGATCAACGCCGTATTTTTCTAATGCTTTGTATTGTTCTTCTTGATTTTTAGATGTCACCTTTTCTCCTCCTCTCATGTCTTCGATATTTTTACGTAACTCTTTTTCTGATAAACCATTTTTGGTCAAATAAACCGTTAATGAATAATTTTTCAATTTCATCAAGGCTAAAATTACAATCTCTGTTGAAAGAAATTCATCGCCAAAACTTTCTCTTAACTGGTCTGCTTCATTTAATAAACGGAATAGATTTTGGCTTAGATTCTGACCATATTGGACGTTTCCCCCTGAAACTGTGGGATATTCATCTAATACACGATCTACTTCCTTTTCAAACGTATCAACATCCATTCCCGCATCAGTGTATAGATTGCGCCCAAAATGGTTTGGTTGTAAAAAAATCTTCCACAAATGCGCAATATCAATTTCTTGATGTTTTCTTGTGACAGCGATTTGTTGCGCTTCAGCAATCGCTTCTTGAAGCGTGGTTGTCATTTTTTCAATGTTCATTTTACTTACCTCCTGAATATAAAATTTCAATATTCAATATGATACATCTCGTTCCAATAAACATTATACCTCTTTGGTCAGTCTTGGTCAAAAGATAACCTCGCTTATTTTATCGGAAATAAGTGATCAAAAAAACACAACAGAGCCAACTTGGATGGACTTACTGTTGTGTTTTAGATCTAATAAAATGACTCTATACAATCGCTGTAATAATCAATTTGATTCTTTTTTGTTGTTTTTTACATCTTGGATCTCTTGTTTTATTACCCTTCGACGATCAGCAATCACGTAACATAACCCATAAATAAAAGGTAAGATAAATGAGCTAAACCGATACAGTAATAAAGAAGAAACAGCATCTACGGTTCCCACAAGTGGTCTGAATAACAACAGATAGACAAATTCAAATGAGCCGATTCCAGCTGGTGTAGGGATGACACCAGATAATACTACCGCAAAACTGATAAATGAAAAGGTCAAGAGAAAGTCGATCGTGGGATGGTTTTCAACGAAAAAGAGATAGGGCATGATATACCAAAAAATAAGTTTGACCATATTCCAAAAATAGATGCGTAATAGAGCTGTTCGATCTTTGACAATTGTCTGGACAGTTTCTCTCAACGAATAGATTTGTGTATTACATGTATCTACCCAACTTCTGATGCGTTCACTTCGAAACAGTTTGTTTGAGATACTCACAAAGAAAATTTGTAGATTCAGACTCATTGAGACCATCAATAAAAAGGCAATGATCAGCCCAGTTAAAATAATGCCAGCAATAATGAACCAAATCATGTTTGGTCCTTTGGAATAAAATAAAGAGAACTGGATGATCAAACCAATGATCGCATAGGTAATCACGGCTAATTTATACATAATCATATGCAACGCAGTGACACCTGCACCTTGTGAGTATTTCATTCCTTTTTTATTATAAAAATAAATTTCTGAAATCAAAGTGCCTGTTCCAAATGAAACGATTCGATAAAATGCAATATAGCAAGATGTCCAAAAACCATCCCAAGTGGAAAATGTTGGTTCGAAAGGCTGGGCAATCTCTTTGATTGAACGCCCTTCTGCCACCTGATAGATCGTTCCTAACAAGAATGCCGCTACCAGAACGATAAAGCTTGTAGACAGCAATTCAGCGAAAATATCTGCAAAAGATTGGTTGATCAAATAATAAATAATGGCAAAAATTCCAATCATTAAGAATAGATTTAACGCTATTTTCGTTTTTGCACCTTTTGTCGCCATCAACTACTCCTTAATGAAAAAAATAAATCAACAGTAAATCCATCAATACACCTAGTACAAATCCTACTGTAAATTTCTTTTTTCTCGTTTTATGATGGAATACTTTACGAGAAATTAATCCCCCAATTCCACCGCCTAATAAACTAACAAAAATCAAATTATTTTCTGGAACGCGCCAACCGCCTTTTTTTGCTTGATACTTATCGTAACCCATCAAACAAAATAAATATAAATTGACAATCACTAAATAAAACCACAAAGGATTGTGTAGTAAAGCTTCCATACGTGTTTTCCTCCACCTCTAGCACATCATTTTTGCTCTTCTTTAGGAGCAAAGACCGACAACCCTTTTTTGACTACGACTAATTCGATAGGCAGATTATCTGTCGTATCACCATCTGTACGAGTGCCAACTGATTTTTCCCGTGCTTGGATATTGATTTGACTAGCAGTCAAATAATTGATACCTGGGACAGAGTAAATTTTTCCTTTGATTAAACGAGGCAAATAAAAAACAAATCGAAAAATATCTAAAGATGGGATGATTGTGACATGAAACATACCATCATCGGGTGAAGCTGAATCATCAAAATTCGTGTAACCACCTACTGAGTTAGACATTGTGACTGTCAATAATTGTGTTTTTCCTCGCCAATGTTCTTTTTCTGTTTTGATATCTAAATGATACTTTCTCTTTTTTAATAATAACTTGATGAACCGTTTGATAAAAATCCAAGAACCATATTTTTGCTTTTCTTTTTGACTGATCCAAACAGCTGTATCTGCCAGTATACCGATCGTTAAAGTTGAGATAATGACTTCATCATTGACTTTTCCATAATCGATTTGACGGATTTGTCCCTCTAAGATAATGTCTGCAGCTTTTTCCTTTTCTAATGGAATACCGAGAACACGGGCTAAATTATTGACTGTTCCTCCTGGTAGTAGTCCTACTTGATAATGCTCAAGTTTATCTTGAAAAGCCTGTACAATATGATGGATCGTACCATCGCCTCCGATTACGATTAAGGTATCTGCGTGCGTTTCTTCAGCTTTTTTGACTAATGTCTCATGCTTGATCGAAGGACCTGTTTCCGTTAGATTGATGATTAGTTCTGGTCGTTTCTTTAAAGCATATTCTTTAAACCAGCTTGCTAATTTTTCACCTTCATCTTGTCCTGAGCTTTGATTATAAAAAACTAGCAATTTTTCCATTTCTTTCTTCCTCCCATTTTTACACAAAAACCAAGGGGTCAGACGTTCCATTGTTGGAATACGCCCACCCCCAGCTAAAAGGATAGATCCACTTCGTTCACTTACTTGATCCATCCACGTTCCTATTTGATTTTATACGTTTGTATTCAATTCTGCAATTTTTACAATCACATCTGTTGCTTTTTCCATCACTTGCAGAGAAACAAACTCAAATCGGCCGTGCATATTTTCGCCACCTGCGAACAAATTAGGCGTTGGAATGCCTAGATAAGAAATTTTCGATCCATCTGTTCCACCTCGTACTGGTTCAATCACAGGCTCGATTTCTAAATCGATCATCGCTTGTTTTGCTAATTCAACAATGCTCATATCTTTTTCAATAATTTCTCGCATATTATAGTACTGATCATACATATCAACTTTCACGCGTGTCTGATCGAAGCGACTATTTAGTTTTTCTTGGATTTCAGTAATTTTCGCTTTCCGTGCTTCAAATTTTTCTCGATCGTGGTCACGGATAATATAACTCATAGTTGCTTCTTCGACATTTCCATTTAATCCCATCAAATGGAAGAACCCTTCATAACCTGTCGTTTTTTCTGGGACTTCATCTGCTGGTAGTTGATTATGGAAGTCTATCGCTAATTGTAATGCATTGATCATCGTATCTTTGGCTGTACCAGGATGGACATTTTTTCCTTGAATTGAAATATTAGCCTGAGCTGCGCTGAATGTTTCATATTGCAATTCGCCTAAAGGTCCACCATCAACGGTATAGGCAAAATCAACATCAAACTGCTGGACATCAAATTTATCTGCCCCTACCCCAATCTCTTCATCTGGTCCAAAAGCTACTTTGATCTCACCATGAGGGATAGTTGGGTTTTTCAGCAGAATTTCCATTGCGGTCATAATTTCAGCGATCCCAGCTTTATCGTCCGCACCTAACAACGTACTGCCATCAGTTGTGATCAATGTGTGTCCTTCGTAGTTTTTCAAATTAGGGAAGTCTTTGGTATTTAATGTATAATGTTCTTCACTATCTAGAACAATCGTTGATTCCCCATCGTAGTTCTCAATGATTTGTGGATTAACATTTACTGCATTGAAATCTGCGGTATCCATGTGGGCAATGAAACCGATCGAGCGAACTTTCTTTTCAATGTTACTTGGCAATGTTCCTATAACAAATCCATTTTCTTCATTGTAAAATACATTGGTTAGTCCTAAATCTTCTAATTCCTTTTTTAAGACTTGCGCAAAAGCGACTTGTGTTTGTGTCGAAGGAGTCGTTTGACTACTTTCATCAGATCTGGTTTCAGTCTTAACATAGCGTAAAAAACGTGGTAAAAGATTTTCGTACATACAACAGCTCTCCTTTAGTTAAATTGAAATGGGTTCGTATCCGTTTCTGAAACAAAGAAATCAACGGTCCAATTTTCTTCTTGTTTCCATTTCTCAAATTTTTCGACAAACTTTTCTTTACATAAAGATTCAATATAATGACCTGGATCAATCGCAATCAAGCCTGCACTTTGCATATCTTGAGCTGTGTGGTAATAGATATCTCCAGTAATATAAACATCCGCTTTTTGAGCTACTGCATAAGGATAGAACTTTTCGCCACTACCACCACAAATGGCGATTCTTTTAACAGTGCTCTTTGTATGAGTTGGACGAACAACTCGTAACCCTTCTAATTGGAAGGCTTCTTTTACTTTAGATACAAAGGTATCTAAATCAAGCGCTTCTGGTAATTCTCCGATTCGACCGATCCCCCAGGTTTGAGTCGGTTCGTCAATTGAAAACAAATCAAATGCTACTTCTTCATAAGGATGGACACGATACATAGCTGATAACACTTTTTCCTCACGGTCTTCAGGAAAAATCACTTCCACTTTAGCTTCTTCTACCTTTTCTAGTTGGCCCTTTTTACCAATTGCGGGATGTGCCTGTTCATTCGATCGAAAACGACCTTCGCCAATACTGGTAAAACTTGTATGATCGTAATGACCTTGTTCACCCGCACCAGCCTCAGCTAAAGCCTTACGTAATTTGTCAGCGTCTTCAATCGGTACATAAACAGCTAGTTTTTTGTAATGCCTTGTATGTGTCTTTAACAAATAATTTTCGACATTGATTCCTAACGCTTCACAAAACCAATCATTCAATCCATCCTCGATAATATCCATATTGGTATGTGCTGCATAGACAGCAATATCATGTTTTAATAAATCAGCATACATTTTTTCTTGTGGATGATCCGTTGTTAATCGTTTAATTGGTCGAAAAATGGGAGGATGTTTGGCAATTAACAAATCAACCTTTTTTTCGATAGCTTCTTGCACAACTTCTGGACGAACATCTAATGTCATCATTATGCGTTGAATCGGTTTATTTAACGTTCCAAGGTGTAGCCCTACAGGATCTCCTTCTTCAGCCAACCATTGAGGACAATATTCTTCAAATTTGCGAATAAATTCATTACCGTTGATCGCCATTAAGCTAAAACCTCCTCGATCATCTGAATTTCTTTTTTTATCGCTTCAACACGTTCTTCTTGGTTCTGTGCTTGTGCCAATTGTTTTAAAATCGCTTGCCTTTGTTTTAATTCTCTTTGCCATTTCTTTTGGAAGACCACTGTTTTTCCTTGCAATAAAAATGGACCAAACAGAATCTCTTCCTCATTATAGATATGCTTCGTCGGTGTTTTTTCAGCTACAATGATTTCATAGATTTTTTTGTTTTCCTCTAAAATCTCTTCTGCAATGATTTGATAGTGATTGTCTTGCAACCATTTTCTCACTGCTTGCTCGCCAATATTTGGTTGGAGAATCAAACGCTCCTTCCCTGTTAAACGATGCTGTTTGGCGCCTGCTTCTAAAATATCTCGAATCAAAGCCCCACCCATACCAGCAATCGTGATCGCATTGATCTGATCTGTTGGCTCAATCGCATCTAATCCGTTAGCTAAACGAACAACGATCCGCTTTTCTAAACCATTTTTCTGTACTTGTTTTTTTGCTGACTCATAAGGACCTTTTACCACTTCGCCAGCTACAGCAAATTCAATTTTATCCTTTAACATTAATGCAACTGGCAAGTAAGCGTGGTCAGAGCCAATATCTGCTAAAAACGCTCCTGTTGGGACATGTTCTCCCACTAATGCTAAGCGTTTCGATAAATCTAAGTGGTTCATACCTTCACTCCTTCCCCCTCATTATAACATTTTCCCTATAAATGAAGGAGATTTGAAAAAGAAAAATTTCAAATCTCCTGATGAGCTATTTGCTTTTACGAAACGTTTAACACTGACTATTCAATAACTCTTACCTCAACGATCGAATTACCAGGAATTTGCGGAGGGATTGACATTGTCATAATTGGTTTTTCTTTTAAAGTAAACTTGATCTCGTCACCTTTTTGAAAAGATTCCTTACCTCCGACTAATTGATCATTCGAAACATTTAGTGTTACACCATCATTATCAAAAGAGGTTCCAATATTCTCGGGGTCTTCGATTTCATCTACATTGACCACTTTGATTTGAATGGTATCATCGACTGAGTCATCAATACTTTCAATTTCACCCTTAAAAATACTTTGTCCTTCGTTAGAAGAATCCTTCGCTTTAGTCGTTGTTTCCGCACTAATCGAATCGATCGATGCCTCATTTTTATCTCCATTACCACAACCTGTTAGCGAAAAAAGTAACCCTGTCGCCAACAAACAAGAAAAAATCACTTTCATATCTTTATCCTCCGGCTAATTATTTACATTACTTCAATTGATGATCGTTCTTTGACTTTTTATTTAGTTGACGATAATCAATACATTCTGTTTTTAGTCGTTCAATTTTGTTTTTGATACTTGTTCATCAGAAATTTATGGTTGTCTTTTTTCGTTACCATGATGACTATTGATCAGGCATAAGCTTCTCTGTAATCATCACTCTATCCAGTATGACACCACTTTTGTAGCTTGTTACGATCAATAAAAGTGGCGTTAAGTATGAATTCAGATACACTTTCATCTCAAATTATGAGTTTCTTAAATAACTAAGTGAACATCGAGAGTCATTGAAAAGAGAATTATTTGCAGACTTCTCTCAATTAATTGTTTGCATTGCTTATTTTCCTACCCATCAAAGCAATAGGCAGGAAATAGGGCAATAACTAATTCAGCAAAAGTCTTTCTTGATCACATCTTCTAAGCCTACTAAGGCTACAATTATGACTTCTATGCTTTCTCTTTTCGCTAGCCATTTCTCCGATTGCGTCCAGTCATTTCAATTTCTTTTGTCAAATAACGAATCCGTTCCATGATTCGTTTGGCTTTCAATGGTTCTTCATCTCCACGCTGTGTCACAGCAAGATGTTGTTCCAATTCATTCATTGTAAAATTGGAAGAGAAAAAGGTTGGTAGTTGCTCTTGCATTCGATATTGCAAGATCACACCAAAGACTTCATCTCTGATCCAACTACTCATTGCATCAGCGCCAATGTCATCCATCATTAAAATCGGTGAACGTTTGACCGCATCTAGTTTTTCTGCGACTTGATCTTTTCCAATCGCTTGTTTCATTTCAACAGCAAAAGTCGGAAAATGGACAAGTGTAGTTGTAAAGCCTTTAATGGCTAGTTCTCTGGCAGTTGCCCCTAAAAGATAGGTTTTTCCTATTCCAAAGCTACCAACTAAATAAAGTCCTTTGTGATATTCTTTGGGACTTGCACTATAATTTTCAACAAAGTCTAGTGCTTCAAAACTTGCATAGCTCCGTCCATCGGTACGCTCAAAATTATTGAAAGAAGCATCTTGGATATCTTTTGGCATATCGACAGCTTTGATCCGGTTCCTAATTTCTTCTTGTCTTTTCTTCGCCAATAAGGCTTCTGTTGGAACATAAGTCACATCGACATAATGAAAATTCAAGGTTAGCTTGGGCTCATAGCCAGGAGCGATCATCGTAGGATCATTTTTTTGGTATTTTCGTTTTTCTTGGACAAATTCATATAGTTTTGCATAACTTTTTTCGATATCTGCTTGTGTTAATTCATCTTTGTGATCCGCCAAAAAGGCTTGCACATCTGGATCGTTGAGGACTTCTTCGATCATTTCAGCAAATTTTTGTTGATAATTTCGCTGGCTGATGATCCGCTTTAATTCTTTTCCTACATCTTCCATTAGCTATCTCCCTCCTTCTTGGCAAAATATTCTTTGAATCGTCGTTCGATCTCCGCTTTTTTCTCACTACTGATTTTTTTCTCTTCTTTAGGCTGGTTGACCCAATCCGGTAGTTTCTCACGACGAACGTTTCGACGATTAGTTGAATAATTCTGGTTCGTATTTTTAGTATTTTGTTTGACTTTGCTATTGGTTTTCCGAATATGTTCAATGGCCTCTTCTGGGGTCATGATCTTTTTTTGTGCCCATTCGTTAGCGATCGTGTTGACAAAGCTTGCGGTTAAGCTAGGACGATCTTTGATTACTAAGACATAATTGATCAGGATATTGATCAAACTATTCGACAATCCCGATTGTGAAACTAAATCCTGTAAAAGCCAAGTTTCTTGTTTTGAGACATAGCCGCCTTTTGCTTGTTTCAGTGCCTCTAAGTATTTCATTGGCGGAATGCTTTTGGCTTCGTTCACTAACTGTAGTGTCGCATTTGTCAGATCAGTTGCTTCCTTAGGTGTCTCATTCTGATTGGCAGAGGTTGCTTCTTCTTTTTGATTAGTCAATGTATTTGTTCGCTTCGTCTGTTGGTTCATCAATACGATGCGTTGAAGCTCTTTGACAGATACTGTCTGCTCAGAAAAATCATACGCTTGTACGACCCATTCACCTAATGTCAACTCATCCACGCCATAAAGTAAATGATACATTGTTAACTGTTCCTTCAATGATTCATCTAGATTCATGATATGTTTTTTTGCCAACCAATCTGTCAAAAAGCGCCAATCAAGAGTGGATTGTTCCATGGACTTCCCCAGATCAGTTGATTTGGTTGTAAATGACTGTTGGTTTTCCTCGAGTTTCTCTTGATCTGCAGCATAAGTTTTTTCATTAAAGCGATATACTTCTAAAAATTTCTTCGTGATCTTTTGATAATCATTCGTCGAAAAATGTTCCGGCTGAAATAGTTGGATCAACTGATCGAAACGCCGTTGACCGACTTTTTCTAATAGCAGAAAAGACAATAATGTATCTTTAAAAAATGCTAACGGTTCAATTGGCTCAAGTAACTCATAAATAAAACATCCCCCTAAGCTAGGGTCTTCTTTGAAAAAAACTTCTAAAAGTCCGATCCCTTCTAGTTTTTTTCGTGCTTCATAAAGCTGAGGAATACCACAATTCAAGCTACTTAACAGATCAGCATGTAATCCTTCCGGTCCAACGCCTTTTTGTAAAGGAATTTCTGATAGTAAGGTAAAATACAAACTCAAAGCTTCACTGCCGATTAATGGCTGGTAGAGATAAAGTAATGAGGATTTCCCTTCTTCTCTTAGCGGATAGCTTTTTCTTCCTTGGTAGATATTTTTAGGTTGAAGCTCTTTCCATGCGTTATCCAAGGAATTTGGCCTCCTTTTATGACTTGATTTTATTTCTGATTTATTCGTTGTTTTCTTTATGATTCTCTTTATGATTCTCTTTATTATTTTCTTTTGCTTTATCAACGATGTCTTGTAATTCTTTTAAAAACACCGACATATCTTTAAATTGACGATAAACACTGGCAAAACGGATATAAGCAATCTCATCTAAATTGACCAGATCTTCCATCACGTATTCTCCGATCAACGTCGTCGATACTTCATTTTCACCAAGACTTCGCACCCGATTTTCAACATGATTTACGATTTGCTCCATTTGTTCCATCGCAACTGGTCTTTTTTCTGCTGAACGGATTAATCCTCTTAAAATCTTGTCACGATTAAATTCTTCCCGTTCCCCATTTTTTTTGATCACTAATAAAGGTGCTGCTTCAATTCTTTCAAATGTTGTAAAACGAAAAGAACAGTTTTCGCACTCTCGTCTTCGACGAATTGCTCGACCATCATCCGCTTGTCGACTATCAATCACTCGGGAATTGTTATGTTGACATCTAGGACATCTCATTATTTTCACCTCTTAATCTGAAATTTTTCTGATATACATTCATTTAACATATTGAATCAATTTATATAGTATTGATTCAACGAACATTCAAAGGATAAATTTTCATTCGATAATAGTTACGTAAATAATTACGTATGAAACAATATTTTTATGATTCACTCCTGCTTTTCATAAAAAAAATTTCACACATGTAACTAGTTGTATTATAACATGAAACAATTCTTACAGGCGACTCTCCTGTATAAAAAACCTCGTTAGAAGAACCTTTTTTTCAATCGATTGATCGAAATTGTTCCAAAGCAAAACAATTAGGCTTGACTTTCGAGAAAATTGCATGTAAAACAGTGCTTCTTAAAAACTTCTTTCAGGTGCATACTTCAAAAAAACAGAGAGTGAGACAAAACTTGTCTCACTCTCTGTTTCAACAGTCTAAGTTATACCCATTAAAGTTTTTCTTCAATCCCTGTATAATGTTTCATTCGTTGTTCATCGATTTTTTGTTGTTCAGGAATATGATCGGCTTCTGGTAAAGGTGTTTTTTTGTGTGTTGGATCATCTTTTTTTCGTTCTTGTGTCAGATCTTGCTCCTTGGCTTCTTTTTCTGCTTGTTGGTCTTCTAATTCATCGACTCTGGCTTTGTAGCGTTCATCATTTTCTTTTGCAGCTTCTGATTGTGCCCGTCCTTCATCTACCAGTTCATCTTTATTCAAGATCTCTCCTAGTTTTTCTTTTGCAGAACCGACTACTTTATCTTTTTGATTTTTAAAAGTCCCCATACCAATCCCCCTCTTTTCTTTATATTCAGCATAGCAAACTATCTAAATATACTCAAAGAAATCGATTGTTGAAGTCCAAGAGCCAACGTTCGATTTGACAAGTCAGTTCATCCTTACTACCGGAATTGTCAAAAACGATATCTGCTAATTTTTTCTTCTCTTCAATCGGCATCTGGCTTTGTATTCTTTTCTTTGCTTCGTCCAGTGTCAATTGATTTCTTTTCATCAAACGTTGCAATTGAATTTCTTCTGGAAGGTAAACGACTGCTACAGCATCCATTTCCTGTTCATAATGACCTTCAAATAATAAAGGGATATCAACGACAACTAAAGGATAATTTGCTTTTTGTTGCTTAATCTGTTCCGTAATCGCTTGACGGATAAATGGGTCTAATAAGCGATCAAGTTTTTGTCTTTGTTCTGTCGAATCGAAAATAATCTTAGCTAAAGCTACTCGATCAAGCGAGCCATCTTCTTGAAGGATTTCTTCCCCAAATTCTTGAACGATTGCCGCCAATCCAGGAGTCTGAGGTTGGACGACTTCACGGGCGATGATATCTCCATCGATCATCGGGATTTGGTGACGGCTAAAAACAGCTGCTGCAGTGCTTTTCCCAGTAGCAATCCCACCAGTTAAACCTAAGACATAGCCTACTTGCTGATTTTTAGTCTTTGGCAATTTGGACAATAGTGCGTCCCCCTTTGCGCTACTTTTGTTTTGACGATCGGTGTATGACAACGAACACATGGTTGACCAGTCTGACCATAGACATGTAAAGCTACTTGAAAGTTACCTGACTCGCCTAACGCATTGAGATAACTCCTGATCGTCGTTCCGCCAGCCTCGATTGCCCGAGACAACACGTCAATAATTGCTTTTCGTAACAACTCTGCTTCTTTGGGCTTCAATGTATCCGCTGGCTGTTCTGGATGGATCTTCGCTTCCCAAAGCGCTTCATCCACATAGATATTCCCTAAACCTGTTACTAATTTTTGATCTAATAATAATGGTTTAATCGCTTTATGAGATTTTTGTAAGCCTAAACGAAAGCCGTCTAATAAAAATGTATCTGGCAACGGCTCTGGACCTAATTTCATGATGCCTTTGTAAGCATCACTCGCTCCTTTTTCAACTAATGTCATTCGTCCAAATTTACGTACATCATGGTATCGGAGTTGGCTACCATCTTCAAAGAAAAAAATGACATGCGTGTGTTTATCGATCGGTTCATTTTTTTCAACAAATTGGTATTTTCCTTCCATACGTAAATGTGAGATCAATTCATAATGAGTCAAACGAAAAATTAAAAACTTGCCTCTTCGATCAATAGCCAGAATCTCTTCGCCAACTAACGAAGCTTCAAAGATTGCTGTTTCTGGTTGTTCAATGATTCTTGGCCATAAGACTTGGATTTTTTGGATTTTCTTTCCAACGACTAAACGAGACAAGCCTTTTCGTACAGTTTCTACTTCTGGTAATTCTGGCATGTTTTCACCTTCGACTTATTTGCTTTTTTATCTATTTATTGAACACATCGGTTCAATAGTGGCAATCAGCTATTTCGCTTCATACCACGTCTTCCCCCAACTACTATCTGTAATCAATGGTACGTGTAAGGACACGGCATGTTCCATGACTTCACTTACTAATTTGTCTAATCGTTCTAATTCTGTTTCTGGCACTTCAAAAACCAATTCATCGTGTACTTGTAACAACATGGTTACTGATAGTTTTTCTTCTTTTAAGCGTTTATCCAACTCGATCATCGCGATTTTAAGAATATCAGCGGCACTTCCTTGGATTGGGGTGTTGATTGCTGTTCTTTCAGCAAAAGAACGTATATTATAATTTCGTGAATTGATATCTGGTAAATAACGTCTGCGATGGTAAAGGGTTTCGACAAATCCTTGTTCCTTTGCTTCACGAACGATACGTTCCATATATTCTTTGACTCCAGGATATTTCTCAAAATACGTATCAATGTACTGTTGTGCTGCTTTTCTTGTAATCCCAAGATTTTGTGATAAACCATAGTCAGAAATGCCATAAACGATCCCAAAATTGACTGCTTTTGCTTGACGACGCATATTTGGTGTGACATCTTCTGCTTTTTCAATCCCAAAAACACGCATAGCAGTACTTGCATGGATATCTTGTCCTTCAAGAAAGGCTGCTTTTAAATGTTCATCATTTGAGATATGAGCTAAAACTCGCAATTCGATTTGTGAATAGTCAGATGAATAGATCAACCAGTCTTTTTCTCTAGGCACAAATGCTTGGCGAATCTTTCGCCCTTCATCTAAGCGAATAGGAATATTCTGTAAATTAGGGTCTACTGAACTTAAACGCCCCGTTTGTGTCAATGTTTGAACATATCTGGTATGGACTTTTCCATCAGATTGAATGACTTTTAACAAACCTTCCACATAAGTTGATTGGATCTTGGCGATTTGGCGATACGTCAAGATATCATCCACGATTGGGGCTTGTTCCCTTAATTGTTCTAAAACATCGACCGCAGTGGAATAGCCTGTCTTCGTTTTTTTGATCACAGGTAACCCCATTTTTTCAAATAAAATGACACCTAGTTGTTTTGGTGAGTTTAAATTGAAGGATTCACCAGCCTCTTGATAGATGGTTTCTTCAATCTCTTTCAATCGATTGGAGAATTCGATTTTCATTTCTTGTAAACGAGAAGCATCAACTTTGATACCAGTGATTTCCATTTCAGCTAAGATGATTGAAAGGGGTAGTTCCATCTCACGGAACAAGGCCATTTGGTTTTTTTCTGTTAATTCTTGACTTAACTTAGGTGTTAAAACATTAATGGCAGATACTTTTCTGGCAAGGTGGGCAAAAAATACTTCTTCCTCTTCCGGTAATCCTTTTTTTGTCCCTTTTCCATAAATTGCTTCATCTGACTGCACTTCATGATAGCCATAATGGGCAGCGATTCCTTCAATATCCGTACTTTTCTCATTTGTATCAAGCAAGTAGGCACCAAGCAAGACATCAAAATCGATCCCTTTTGTTTTCGTAGCATAACGATTTAAAGCCACATAGGTCCGTTTGGCATCATAGACTTTTTTCAACCGTGTTGGATCAGCTAACCAAGCACAAAAAGCTTCGTTCTCAAATAACGCTAGATCATTCGTAACATAAATTTTTTGTTTCGTCCCCCAAGCTACACCCACGATATCTTCTGTATGGTAATTGTCTCCCATCATCTCCACATATAAAGCCATGTCAGTCGTGAACATGTCCTCATGGTATTCATGGACTACTTCAAATAGGATATCTTCAAGTTCTACTTCTTCCTCAACAAGGTCCAGCTTTGCCAGGAATTGTTTAAATTCCATTTCTTTATAAAATGGCACCAATTTCTCTAAGTTTTTCCCTTCATATTTTAATGAATCAATTGAGACTTCAACTGGTGCATCTGTATTGATCGTCGCTAATTGTTTGGATAAGAAAGCTTGTTCTTTATCATTGATCAAATTTTCTTTCATTTTGCTTTGTTTCATTTCATCAATATGCTCATAGATCCCTTCAACGGATCCATATTGTTTTAACAATTTGATTGCTGTTTTTTCGCCGATTTTCGTCACACCAGGAATATTGTCTGAAGCGTCTCCTGCCAAACCTTTCATATCAATGATTTGATTTGGTGTCAACCCATCATATTTTTCAGCCACATGTTCAGGTGTGTAACTTTCGATATCACTCACACCTTTCACCGTAATGTCTACTTTGATTTCATTACTAGCTAATTGAGTCAGATCTCGATCACCAGATAAAACAACGACATCAAATTCTTCTTTATTGACTTTTTCGGCTAATGTCCCAATGATGTCATCCGCTTCATAATTAGGTAATTCATAGTATTGGACACCTAGTCCTGTGAGTAATTCACGAATGTAAGGCATCTGTTCTTTAAATTCTCCAGGAGTTTTTGAACGGCCACCTTTGTATTCTGCATACATCTCGGTTCTAAATGTCGTCTTTCCTGCATCGAATGCAACTAATACATGAGTAGGTTGCTCTTTTTGCATCACATTTTCAAACATCGTGTTAAAAGCATAGATCGCATTTGTATGCAACCCATTTCTATTTTTAAACCGTTCTAATGAATTGTGTAAAGCAAAAAATGCGCGAAAAGCAACACTATTTCCATCTACAAGTAATAATTTATTTTTTGTCATCTGCCTAACTCCTTACTGTAAAGTTCTTATTTATTCTAACAAAGAATACTGAGGAAAGCGAAAAGAAAAACGCAAATTAACCACTTTACTGGACAAAAAAGAGTGAAAAGACTCAATGCTTTTCACTCTCATAATTATTGTTCAACTGAACGATCCATTCAATCGCTTAATTGTTACGTCCGAAAATTCTTAAGAATGCTAAGAACAAGTTGATAAAATCAAGGTATAGTTGCAATGCCAAGAAAACGGCAATCCCACTATGTGCTGTACCATTTGATTCTATATAGATTGACCGGATCTTTTGGTTGTCATATGCGGTAATTCCTGCGAAGATCACGACTAAAAGAAGAGAAATAAACAACTCTACTGCGCTGCTTCGTAAGATAAAGACATTTAAGACCATGGCAATAATGACACCGATCAATGCGGCCATTCCAGCACGGCCGACACCTGTCAAATCTTTTTTAGTAACCAAGCCTACAACGGACATCCCTAAAAACATTCCAGTTGCTGTAATAAACGCTCTGGTAATGCTACCGATATCATACATCGCTAATGTGACAGCTAACGTCAGTCCATTCAAGAGCGAATACGCAATAAAACCACCAATAGCTAAACTTGGGTTTTTAGCTGCTTTAACGCCCAATACAACTACTAAAATCAACTCTACGATCCAGAGACCCATAAAGCCTAATGGAAAATTATTGATGAACGAGAAAACTTGTTGAGGATATACTTGTAATGCGAGATAAGAGATAATCGCACTTAATGCTAGACCTCCTCCTAGATAACCATAGACCTTAGCATAGAAGCGATTCAGTCCTGTTGAAATAGTACCTTGATTATTCATATGTTTCACCTTCACTTTCAAGAGTAATCTCTAATTCTGGTTCGACCGGTGGCTGAACCATCACTACTGCATCCAATACCCGATTTTCTTCGCTATTGTTTGCTTCGACAGAGATTGTCACGACATTTTTCATTTTGTCTACTTTGATAATATCAAACTGAAAAGTCAATGTTTGATAATGGAAAACTGGCTCAATAAAATTGACAGAAAAATTGACTACATGAGACCCAGGACCTGGCAAATGTTTTGAAATTGCACTGGTGATGATGCCCATCAACATGACAGAAGGCACAATCGGTTGTTGGTATTCCGTGTGTTTCGCAAAATCATGTTGGATGTAGAGTGGATTCGCATCATTTGTTAGTCCTAAATACAATAACAGCTGATTGTCTTCAATCGATTCAGTTAAAGACAACGAGTCCCCTTCCTCCAGTTCATTGATGGTTTTTCCTAATTTACGTGGTTTACTTATGTTCAAGTTAGTAACCCTCCAGTTTATATATTGATCACTTCTTATTGTATCAAAACAGTCCAAAAAGGCAAGTTACACTGATTAAAACAAGAAAATATTAACGAAAATGAAAGAAGACAGCGATGTTGATTCCTCTTTTGAAACCCAGAAAGATCAAAAAATCTCTACCTGTTAAGTTTCATTCTTTAACAGATAGAGACTGCTTTACAATCGACTACTTAAAAAATAGATTACAATACATTCTTTGTCGTACTACTTAATAATTTTTCATACGCTTGTTCAAATTTTTGAACGTCCCCTGCACCCATAAAGATAATGACAGCATCGTGGAAATCAAGTAAAGGAGAAACATTGTCTTCTTTGATCACTTGACCACCTTTTTTGATTTTATTGCCAAGATCTTCAATTTTGACATCGCCCTGTTCTTCTCGAGCAGAGCCAAATATATCACATAGATAAACTTTATCTGCAAGATCTAGTGCTTCTGCAAACTCATCCATCAAAGCAATTGTGCGGGTAAATGTATGAGGTTGGAAAACTGCAATGATTTCTTTATCAGGGTACTTTTGTCGAGCCCCATCGATTGTTGCTTTGATTTCAGCTGGATGATGAGCATAATCATCTACAACTGTCATATCAGCTACGATTTTTTCGCTGAAGCGACGTTTTACACCTGGGAATGTTAACAATTCTTTCGCTACTTCTTCTTGGTCTAGTTTTTCAAAATAAGCAACTGCGATCACGCCTAATGCGTTTAATATATTATGTTTACCAAAAGCAGGAACAGTGAAATGTCCCACAAATTCATCTTTGTGGTACACATCGAAAGCTGACCCCGTCGTTGTGCGTTCGATATTCCGAGCTTGGATATCATCGTCTTCAGAAACACCATAATAATAGATCGGAACATCTGCTTCTAATTTTCTTAAGTAAGCATCATCTCCATAGGCAAAGATCGCTTTTTTCACTTGATTTGCCATTGATTGAAATGCGGTAAACACATCATCAATACTTGTATAATAATCTGGATGATCAAAATCAATATTTGTCATGATAACATAATCAGGCGAATATGCTAAGAAATGGCGACGATATTCACAAGCTTCAAATGCAAAAAATTCTGCTTGAGGATCGCCATGTCCTGTGCCATCACCAATTAAATAACTTGTTGGACGAATGCCAGTCAACATATGTGAAAGTAATCCTGTCGTACTCGTTTTACCATGTGAACCAGTCACTGCAATACTCGTGTAGTTTTGGATAAAGTCGCCGATAAAGTCATGATAACGAACAACTTCTAATCCCAACTCTTTCGCTCTTTGAATCTCCTCATGCGTATCTGGGAAAGCATTACCAGCAATGATCGTCATTCCAGGTTGAACATTCTCTGCATCAAAAGGCAAAATTTTGATATTTGCTTTTTCTAAATCCCTTTGTGTAAAGAAATATTTTTCGATATCTGATCCTTGTACTGGTAACCCTTGCTCGTGTAGGACAAGTGCCAATGAGCTCATTCCTGATCCTTTAATACCAACAAAATGGTATAATTTATTTTGATTTTCCATTTGAATCCTCTTCTCTTAAATATCATCCATTATTTTGTTTTCTATTACAACACGTTCCTCATTATCATATAAACCTAAAAAAATTTCAACCAAATATATTTGAAGAGGTTACTTACTTGAAAAATCGTTCAAATTTAAAAACTGGCTAACGCTCTCGTTTGGTCTACTAGGGATGATTTTCTCATGAACGCAAGAAAGTTCCTGAAACAGAAGAACGGATCCGTTGATAGGCTGACCAAACTTTTTGTGGGATGTCCATATGATTCATATAATTTTTCCCATTTGGTCCATAGCCCTGTTCATCATCCCTCAAACGAACCATTTCTCCTAAAACTAACGCATAGAAATAATCTTTCGACCATTGATCGTTCAACTCTGGCTGAGAAAAATGTAACTCTTCCGCTAGTTCAATTAATTGGGGAACAAATGGGACATAGTTACACCATTCTACTCCTGTGCCTTTCCAGACCTTCTCAAAAGTTGCTCTGGTACGTCGCTGTAATGTTGGATCATTCATAAGAAAAATCCGTTCAGGTAAAGCGCCCTTTTTTTGAAGGATCGTCAAGGCATGTTGTGCATTTTCCCCAGAGTTCGTCGAGGTTGTTTCTAAAATGAATCTTTCAGTTGGAATGTGGTATTTTTCTGTTAAGTAACGAAAACACATCTCACTTTCACTGAGTCCATCCTCAAATAAAACTCCTTGCTTTGCAAAATTTTGGCGAAGCACCTTAGTAGCATGTCCGATTCCTCCGACTAGAAAAATTTGCTGCACTTGTCCTTGCAAATACAGTTCAGCTGCCTTATCAGCAAGAATCGGTAAGCCATTGCCTGCTAGAATCACTATTGGTGCCGAATCATTTGTTCTTTGATCACTTGCATCAGCCAAAAAGGATAGCAAACAATTCCAATCTTTCAATTGTTCCCCTTGATTCGTCATGAGCTTTTTTCTCCTTTTTAAGATTTTTTACTTACTGGAAATCTGTTCATTTGGCATTTTATCCAGTGTTTCCTTCCAAATCAAATGCCCTCGACATTTCCCGCAAACATAGCGTTTGGTATCGATTTTTCGTTTGCGGTAAATATCGGTTGTACAACTAGCACACTGATACCATTCAATTTTAGTCGTTTTCTTAGCAGAAAGAGCAGGAGCGTATCTTAAACCACCCGTTTTTTTTAGTAAAGCCTTAAAATCAGCATCTCGATGACGATAACCTTTATTAGCTAAATGCAAATGATAATGACATAATTCATGTTTAATGATTGCAACTTTTGTCGCTTCATCCACTTCTTGAAACATCTTCCAATTAAAATCTAAATGATGGTCGTTTAAGTGATAACGTCCCCCTGTAGATCGCAAACGAGAATTGAATTTTGCTTGATGCTTAAAGGGCAATGAAAAACTATCTAGCGAGATTTTTTCAACGAGTTGCTGCAATTCGATTTCTGTCACTTTATTTCGCCTCATAAGGGGAAAGCATCGTTAAACTGATTCTTCCTTTATTGACATCAACAGCTTCAATCCAAACTGTTACAACATCGCCTACAGAAACGACATCAGTAGGATGTTTAACAAATTTTTTACTTAATTTAGAAAGATGAACTAATCCGTCTTGCTTTACACCGATATCAACAAACGCGCCAAAGTCGATTACATTCCGTACAGTCCCTTTCAACTCCATCCCTGGTTTCAAATCTTCCATGCTTAAAACATCTGAACGCAAGAGTGGGGCTGGCATTTCATCCCGCATATCTCTACCAGGTCGGGTTAACCCTTCAAGAATATCAGCTAACGTTTCTTCTCCTACAGATAATGTTTTGGATAAATGAGTGGAAGAAAGTTGAGATAGGGTTTCGATTGCTTCTTTTTTACCTAATGCTTTCTCTGATAACCCGTTGCTTTTTAGAATTTCTTTTGCAATTGGATAGCTTTCTGGGTGAATGCCTGTATTATCAAGAATGTTTTTCCCACCTGGTACACGGATAAACCCGATCGCTTGCTCATAAGCCTTTGGTCCTAAGCGAGGAACTTTTTTCAATTGCGCTCGCGTCTCAAACGCACCATTTTCTTCTCGATAAGTCACAATATTTTGAGCAGTTGTTTTATTCAAACCAGAGATGTGTTGCAATAATTGAGGGCTTGCAGTATTAACATCCACACCCACTTGATTGACCACAGTTTCTACTACAAAATCTAATTGTTCCGCTAAACGTTTTTGAGAAACATCATGTTGGTATTGTCCAACTCCTACAGCTTTAGGGTCAATCTTCACTAATTCAGCTAATGGATCTTGCAAACGTCGAGCGATCGATACTGCACTTCGCTCTTCCACTTGGAGGTCAGGAAATTCTTTGCGGGCAATATCACTTGCAGAATAAACAGAAGCTCCCGCCTCATTCACGATCGCATAGTACGCTTTATGATCAGCTGATTTTAATTGTTCAGCAACAAATTGTTCTGATTCACGGCTAGCAGTACCATTTCCTATTGCGACCATATCTACTTGGTATTGGTTGATCAATTGAACAAAAGCAGGTCCTGCAGCTTCACGTTTCGCTTGAGAAGCAGGTTTATGCGGATAGATGACTTCAATTGCCAAAACTTTACCTGTCGCATCTACTACAGCTAACTTACATCCTGTACGATAGGCTGGATCGAATCCTAAAACGACTTTTCCTTTTAAAGGAGGTTGTAACAAGAGATTACGGAGGTTTTCTCCAAAGATCGCAATTGCTTGCTCATCAGCTTTTTCAGTTAATTCATTGCGCACTTCCCGCTCAATCGCAGGTTGAATAAATCGTTTGTAACTATCTTGATAAGCATTCCTAACAAACATAGTTGCGGGAGAAGCTGGGTTGTTGATCAATTGCCGCTCCAGATAAGACAAAATAGGTTCCTCTTCCACTTGGAGTCCGACTTTCAAAATGCCTTCTTTTTCACCACGATTCGTCGCTAAAATGCGATGAGAGACGATTTTATGAATGGGTTCGGCATAATCATAATACATTTCATATACCGCTTTTTCATCTAGCTCCTTCTTTTTAACGACACTGACATAAGAACCTTTATTGTAGGTATAGGAGCGTACCCACGTTCTGTAAGTTGCATTATCACTGACTTCTTCAGCAATGATTTCGTGAGCGCCTTGCAATACTTCCTCGACCGTATGAACTTCTTTTTCATCATTGAGGTATTTTTTTGCTTCTGCATAGACATCTTCATTGGGCAATTGACGAAGCCACTGGGCAAAAGGCTCTAATCCTTTTTCTTTTGCGATCGTCGCTTTCGTTCTGCGTTTTTGTTTATAAGGACGATACAAGTCTTCTACTTGTTGCATTTTAACTGCTAAAGTAATGTCTTTTTTCAATTCTGGCGTTAGCTTACCTTGTTCATCGATTAAACGAATCACTTCTTGTTTTCGTTTCTCTAAGTTTTCTAAATAAGCATAACGCTCTTCAATTTCTCGAATTTGTACCTCATCTAAGCTACCGGTCATTTCTTTTCGGTAACGTGCAATAAATGGGACAGTATTTCCTTCGTTCAATAAATTCAATACGGTGGTAAGTTGTTTTGAATGATACATCGTTAGTTCTTTTTGAACTAACTGGACAATTGTTTGATTTAAATTCTCTGCCATCAATATACTCCCTTTTTAAGTTAAAGCCATTTTCATTATTCCCTGTTTCTAAATAAAAATGGTGGATTTTCTCACATACTTATTTATTTTATCATATTTGATAACAGTACTTATAGCAGCTCTCAGCAAAACAAATCAATCACACTAAAAATCCCCTATAATAGTTGAGGAATTTGAGTTTCCTCAATACTTTTATAAGGAATCATGTACTGTTATCCTGATCCATTAATTTCCTTGCCACGGTCCTTCAGTGTTTTGATACTCAATGTCTTGAACGATACCAGTTTCATCAAAAACCACACCATGCATCGATCCACCAAAGACTGCTCCACCGTCAATTCCGATTTTCTTATCGTGAATCCATAAATCTGTCGTTTCCATATCTCCGTGTAGCATAGGGGTAATGGTATGACCAAAAACGATTGTTTTTCCTGTATTATTTTTACCTTCATGGAAAGGTTCGCGGATCCAGATGAAATCATGAGGGTTTGTATCATGCCAATCTTTTTTAGTTAAGTCAACCCCTGCATGGACAAAGAGATAGTTATGCCATTCATAATAAAGCGGCCGTTCACATAAAAAATCAATCAGTTCGCCATATCGTGAGCGAATCATCAACGCAATCTCTGTGGGCGAATACTCTTCAGTTGACCCAGGGTGTAAAAGACTGTCAAATGTTTCTTTGCCACCATTCCGTAAATAGGGCTCATACCAGTCTTCAGGACTTTGGAGGAACTGCAAAAAGTACTCTTCGTGGTTTCCTCGAAGATAAATCGCGTTATTTTCTTTGACTAGTTGCATACCTAGTAAAAAACATTCTTTCGTGTTAGGGCCTCTATCATTCAAATCCCCCATCAATACTAATTGATGATTTAATGGATCAAATTCGTTGACCAATTTTTTAAAGAGATCGTATTTTCCATGAACATCGCCAATCGCATACACCCACTTTTTCATGATGAAACTCTCCCTTTCCATTGTAGTATAACGTATCTTTCGCATAGATTTACACTTATCGAAAAGGTTTTTCCCTTTCCTATACTGATTTTCTCAATAAAAAGAAAAAAAGACAAGCCAAAAATAAAGATAGCAAAGGAATTCCCTTATTCACTCAGCGCTCAACTAGTGCTAGGTGATTGGAGAACAGCTTCTCCTGCTATGTTTATTTTTCAGCTTGTCACTAAATGCTAGTTAAAAAAAGCAGCTAATTTTTCTTCTACTTCTTTTTCAGACAGTTGATGCTCTTTGATGTAGCGGTTTTGTGGATGTTTTGCGCATTCGATCGAACAAGAACCTAAATGTTTTTCTTCATTTTCAACAGAAGTCAACATCTGACGATTGCATTCAGGATTGCCACAATTGATGTAGCGTTCGCAAGGCGTACCGTCGAACCAATCTTTGCCTACGATTCGTTTATCCACTTGATTGATATCAACTGCAATACGTTCATCAAACACATACATCTTACCATCCCACAATTCTCCTTGAACTTCAGGGTCTTTTCCATAAGTTGCGATCCCGCCGTGTAGTTGACCAACATCTTTGAAGCCTTCACGGACTAACCAACCAGAAAATTTTTCGCAACGAATCCCACCAGTACAATAAGTAACCACTCGTTTTTCCATAAATTCTTCTTTATGATCACGGATCCATTTAGGGAGTTCCCTAAAGCTTCTAATATCAGGACGAACAGCCCCACGAAAATGTCCTAGATCATACTCGTAATCATTTCTGGCATCAATGACAACAGTATCTTCATCTAAAATTGCCTCTTTGAATTCTTTTGGTGAGAGATAATCTCCTGTCAATTCGTGAGGATCGATATCGTCTTCTAATTTCAAAGAAACAAGTTCTGGTCGTGCACGAACAAACATTTTCTTAAATGCGTGGCCTTCACTTGGATCAATTTTAAAAAATGTATCAGCAAAACGCTCGTCTTGATGCATCATCGCCATATATTTTTCAGTTTCTTCGATCGTTCCAGACAATGTGCCGTTGATTCCCTCTTTGGCAACTAAGATTCTTCCTTTTAAATTCAACGATTTACAAAAGGCTAAATGTTCCTTCGCAAATTGCTCTGGGTCTTCAATGGTTGTGTAGTTGTAATAAAGTAATACTTGGTAATCCATGTTTTCTTTCCTTCCTTCTCTTCTCTCCAGAATAGTATAAAAAAAGTAAGGTTCGTTTGACGATATTTATGCTTGTGTATTTATGTTCAAACTCTTCAGTTAACATAATATAATTATCGTTTTTTAATTTAGGCAAACTTTACTACATAAAAGATGGAATAAGATGACCTCAACGATGGAATGACCATTTACATAAACTAGGTTCTACCAAGTGAAAAACACCCACTCTACTAGTCGCTAAACATGACCTGTTTAACTACTAGTAGAATGAGTGTCTGAAGACTATCTTCAAATCATTTTTTTATTTCCCTGTTACTGCAAAATAATTACCATCAGGATCGGCAAAATTAAATACGTATTCTTCACCTAACTGGACTAATTCGCCTAATACCGTACCTTGTGCTTGCATTTTCTTATATAAATCAAAAATATCATCGCTATAAAACATCAAGGATGGGGAACTTCCAGCAACTTCTGGGGAATGTTGTTCAATGAATTCCCGATCGTATAAGACAAGTGAAGTAGTCGCTTTCTCTGATTGGGCGATTTCTACAACCAGTGTGCCATCCATTTCTTGACGATCTAATTCTTTGAATCCAACCGCAGTCCAAAAATCAACGTTTTTTTTCACATCATCAACATATAACATGATTTTCATTTCATTGGTAAACATGTAAATCCTCCTACATTTCTTCGTTTTAGAAGTCATAAGCTTAACTATTTTAGCATACGGAGATCGGAAAAGCTATCTTCACTCCATCTTTATACTCTTATACTTGCCCTTATTGTCATAGTTTTTGGAGTGGATGGAATCTCGTTTTCACTTTTCGGAATAAAATAGATTTCCTGTATCAATCGCTTATAAAAAAAACAGATCCCGTCTCAAAGACGAAATCTGTTTTTGGCTTATAACTAAGCATTGACATCAATGACTTTTGAATCATCTTTGATTGCTTCACGATCCAAGTCCTTAATTCTAGCACTTGTGACAATCCCGGCAACCATACTGCCACTGACGTTCGTTGCTGTTCGAGCCATATCAATCAATGGTTCTACTGAGATAACTAAGCCAACGATGGCAACTGGCAAATTCATCGCCCCTAAGACGATCAATGAAGCAAACGTTGCGCCACCACCAACACCGGCTACACCAAATGAGCTGATCGTGACGATTGCAACTAACATCAAGATAAAGCCAATACTAAAAACATCAATTCCAGCAGCTGGAGCAACGATCGTGGCTAGCATCGCTGGATACACGCCTGCACAGCCGTTTTGCCCAATTGATAAACCAAAGCTGGCTGAAAAATTCGCTGTTGCTTCATCCACACCTAACGCTTTGGTCTGTGTTTCGATATTCAATGGCAATGCCCCTGCACTTGAACGTGAAGTAAAAGCAAAGCTCAATACTGGAAAAGCTTTTTTAAAGTAGTCAAACGGATTGACTTTCACTGAAAGCAAGATCAATGAATGAACAATCAAGACTGCTAGTAAAGCAACATATGAAGCAAGTACGAATTTTCCTAAATTGATAATGGCAACAAAATCACTAGTAGCCATCACATTCGTCATCAACGCAAAGACGCCATATGGAGTCAAACGTAAAACTAAGGTAACGATACGCATAACGATTTTATATAAACTATCAATCAAATTGGCAAAAAATTCTGCTTCTTTCGGTGCTTTTCTTTTGACTCCTAGATAAGCAATCCCGACAAATGCAGCAAAAATCACAACACCGATCGTACTTGTTGCACGTGTACCAGCTAGATCAGCAAAGACATTTTTAGGGATGAATGATAATATTTGTTGCGGAATCGTTAATCCTTGGATACTCTCTTGGCGAGTGGCTAATTCCGAGATTCGAGCTGTTTCTGCTGCGCCCTCGGTAAACTTTGCTCCTTGAAGACCAAATAACATGGTTGTACCGATTCCAATCAATGCAGCAATTGCTGTTGTTGCAAGCAGTGAGGTTAATACTGTTGCACTGATTTTACCTAATTTTTCAGAAACTTTCATTTTTGTAAATGCGCCAACGATCGAGACGAATACTAATGGCATAATCAGCATTTGTAAGAAGCCGACATAGCCTTCACCTACGATATTGATCCATTCCATTGATTGACTGATGACTTGGTTATCTACTCCAAAAATCAATTGTAATAAGCCACCAAATACGATTCCGATAGCTAGAGCTGTATAAACCCTTGTTGAAAATTTTGCATGGCGCTTTTGCATGCGATAAAAAACATATAATAATACCGCAAAAACTAGAACCACTAAAACTGTGATGAGTGTTGTCATTTTACTCCTCCTCTAATTTTTAATGACAAGTCCATCTAAGGAAGTAAAGGTTCCCGAAAATGATTCTTCAATCATTTTCCTGAAAATATTTTTTTCAGCGACTCGTTCATTCTAGACTATTTATGTAAAAAATACATTCGTTTTGCTTACAATTAGTAATAGAAAAAAACCAGTAGTGATAGCTTTTGTCTATCACTACTGGTTTTAAGCACGTTTTATGCTTCGTTTTCTTCTTTTTCAGATTGAAAATTTAGTTTCACGCCTGGTTGATCCAATGCAATCTCAGTTATTTCATAGGCCATTCGTTTGACGATGTCAAATAATGGCGCAACTAGCTCATCCACTTCTTCTTGTGTGACATCATTTTGTCCTTCAATCTTTCGATTAAGGATATGGTTAATTTGACTCACGCTTCCTGATAAAACATATGTATCAAAGACTAAGCGAAATTCTAAACGTGCCCCTACGATACTGTGTTCTTTCGGATAGTTCTCAATCGTCTCTTTCAGAGGAGAAAATCCTACTTTTAAATCTGTTTCAACTTCTTGATCAGGCCTTTTAAAGTCATAGTGAAATGCCTCTACTACTTCTTTTTGTCTTTTGATTTCCATTTGATCACTCCTTATTCAAATTATAACATACCTCACTTTGAAAGAGGATACTATTTTATTGCTTTCTCCTTGATATCAAGGATTTTTAAGAGATCATCTACAACATAATCCGCAGGAATATCTTGTAAAAAATGATCAATATCATACAAACAAGTCAAGACTCCTGCATTCTTACCAGCTTCTATATCTAAACGACGATCACCAATCATGATCGTTTCCGACTTTTTCAATTGATGTCTTTGGATCAAATGATTTAATGAGTCGGGCGCTGGCTTACGAGGAAAATTCCGATCAATCCCAATAACTTCTTCAATTAAATCAGTTAGATCAAACTGTTCAAGTAATCCCCAAGTTGAGGATGAGAGTCGATGGGTCAAAATAAAATGCTTTGCACCTTGGCTTTTCAATGATCGTAACACTTCTTGGGTGCCTGCAAAAGGCTTGGAAATTTTCTGACTCGCTGCTTCATAACGATGAAACAAGGGTGTAAATTGTTCTTCTGGTAATTGGTATTCTTTGATTAGTTGACGGGTGGAAAATTTCTTCATAATCGGATAAATCGTTTCTTGATCCGCTAAGATACCTAACGCAGCCATTGCTTGAAGCGCTCCATCGACCATGGCTGGATAAGTATCAAATAATGTTCCATCAAAATCCCAAACATAATTTTTTATCATCGTAACTTCTTTCCTTTAAATCTATTCATATTCCCACAAAACATGTCCCTCTTATAACAATTCTTTTCCGAGGATTTTTAACTCTTTATTTAAAGTGTATTGAATCGGTTGCGCATTCGGGATATCAATCGTATCCAACTGATTTTCTGGTACATCTTCTAAGTATTTCGTTAACGCACGTAAGCTATTCCCATGTCCAACCACTAAGACATTTTTACCAGCTAATAAGTGTGGTGCAAGTTCATCTTGCCATAAAGGAACCACGCGCTCAACTGTCATCTCTAAGCTTTCACCATGGGAGAGCAAACGTGGATCTAAAGAATCATAGCGTCGATCAAAATGGTTTTCTGATACGAGTGGTGGAACTTCTCGATAGCCACGACGCCATTTTTTGACTTGTTCTTCGCCATATTCTTTTTTCATCTCCGTTTTATTTTTACCAACTAATGCCCCATAATGTCGTTCATTTAACCGACAAGTTTTTTGGACGGGAAGATACAATTGATTCATTTCTTCTAAAGCTAACTGTGACGTTTTGATTGCTCTTTTTAGTACAGATGTATAAACGATATCAAAAACCAATCCTTGCTCATTCATTTTTCGTCCAGCTTCCGTTGCTTGTTGCATCCCCTTTTCAGTTAGCGCAACATCTAACCAGCCAGTCCAATAATTTTGAAAATTGGCTTCACTTTCACCATGTCGTAATAAGACTAACTTCATCCTCTTCACCTAGACTTTCGTTTCAAATTGGGTACCGCATTTTTGACAAGTCACTCGAATTCGTCCTTTACCTCGTGGCGCTCTTTGCTTTTGGTGACAAGTAGGACAAGAAAAAAACGTGTACTCCATCACTTTCTTTGAATTTTTTGGCTTTCTCAACTGAGAAAACCATAATTTTATTTGATTCGATTTTTCGATGAATTTACGATTTTCATTTATTCTTACATAGATTTTCTTCGATAACAATCGAAATACGATCAGACCGAGTAATCCCCAAAATAAGAAATAACCGATTGAAAAAGGAAGTAAAAATTGAAACAGACGAAAGAATAGTGCCAGAATCAACAATACTCGGTTCAACGAATCAAATGTTGCATAACGTCCTTGCATCACTTGGTTGTATTTTCTTTTGTATTCAATCAAGCGTCTTAACCAAATTTGTGCCATCGTAACTCCTCCTGTTGCTCTTATTATGGCAAAAAAAAGCAAAAAGAAAAAGCTTTAATTCGCTTTTTCCATTGTTAATTGATGAAGTGCATTCCGATTCTTCATAAAGTCAATCACGATGACTTTCTTTTCCTGCGCTCTTTGGACGACACGAAATGTATCCGCTAACGGTAACGTGAGCTTTCTAGAAGGCACTTCCTTCAAGCGAACAAATCGGCGAATCAGCGTTAAGAATTGTGTTAATTGAATCGATGTATGAACTAAATCAGGATATTTTTTTAATAATTGAGTTGTCTTTAATAAATGGCGTTTTTTACCAATTTCACTTAAAAAACTTTTTAAGATTTTTTGTTGCCGTTGAAAAATTGAAAATGAATCTTTCTCATCAATTTTATAACGCATTTGTCTTTGAAGTTCACTGACCGTTAACTGTATCAACTGGCCGTTCTCCTTGATTATCAAGCCATTTGGAAATAGCTCTGTTACTGCCTGATCCCAACTTGTTAATGAAAGCTCAAGGTAATCTTTCACAGGTAAATCAAGTTCTCTATTAAAAAAGAGCAAAAGTGCAGTTAACCCTTCTGATTGATAGATTTCTCCTAGTGTTTGACCTTCTAAATGAAACTCTGGCGAAAAATGCAACAAAGTTTTCCCCTTGTTTAACTGAACATAAAGAAAGGTCGAACGGTTGATGACTTGATCCTTTAGCACCACTAAAAAATTCATTTTTCTCCCCCTTTATCATTTTTAACATAGCATATTTTTAAAAAGTTGTCTGGTAAAAGAGGAGGGTTTCATAAAAATTTAGTAATTCATCAAATTCTCCTTAAAACAATGAAACCACCTGAGCGATTGCAGGTTCACTCCTCTTTTTCCATCAATTCTTTCATCTCGATCACTTCCCGATATTGGTGGATTTTAGTGATCCCAATGACTTTATCGACATCAATACTAAAACAGATACCATTTCCTGGAACATCAATGTTGATTCCCTGACCAATCGTCTCCATGACTTGATTGGTTAAACTATCAGGTACGAGGGTTAACACAATATCTTTTTCAGGTGAGATTTCCAGACCTAAAAAATTACTAGAATCATGAATCCCTGATCCACGCCCATGGAGTATCGTACCTCCAGCTGCTCCGGCGGTTTTTGAAAACTTAATCACTTCGTACCCCATTCCCCCATCAACAATCGTGACGATCATATTCAGATTCAACGCTACAGGATCTTTCATTTTTTTCCCTCCAACTGTTGTAATTTGTGTTTGGCTTGTTTATCTTTTTCATCTTTCCTTTTGTATATATAGCCTAGAACCAATGTCGATAATATGGGCGTCAATGCAATCATAGCCACCACTCCAAATCCATCAATAATCGGATCTCTTCCTTCAATTTGCGTGGCAATTGCCACACACATCGATAAAATGAACGTGGAACACATGGGACCAGTCGCTACCCCTCCGTTATCAAATGCCATAGCAAGAAAAATTTTATCAACCTTGCGTCCTAAAATAAAAGCTAAGCCATATCCTGGAATCAAAAAATAGTAGAGAGAAAAACCAACTAATAAACGCCACATAGATAACCCAACTGCTAAGCCAATCCCAATAGAGATGACTGCTAACATGATTTTTGCTTTGATTCTTCCCTCACTCAATTCTTCCACTTGTTTAACCATGACATGGATCGCTGGTTCTGCGAAACCAACTAAAAACCCCATCAAGAACCCTAAAGGTATCAAAAGCTGATTATGTTCTAAACTAGCAAGTACACTACCTAGATGTTGTCCAACAGGAACGTAAGCCAGATCGACACCATGCAGGAATAAGATCAATCCGACAGTAGTGATCAAAAAGCCCTTGATAATAGCCCAGAAACGTTCTTTACTCATCTGAAAGCTCAGGAAGTTCATGACTAAGAATAATAGTATGATCGGCGATATGGCGATTAACACCTCATAGGCAATGATTTCTATCCCCGAGAATAATTCTTGGACTATCTTCATTGAAAAATCATCCCTAAAATCATTACTGCCAGAATTGGACCTAAAGATGCAATCCCAACCATCCCAAAGCTATCATTGGCACTCGTTTCTTGACGAATCATACTAGTCAGTCCGCCAGCTAATGCTAGAATAAAAGGAACAGTAATCGGTCCAGTCGTAACGCCTCCAGAATCAAAAGCAATCGGCATAAATTCATTACTTGTAAAAAATGAAGCGACTAATACACCAACATAACCAATCGCCATCAATTGATAATAAGATAATTTGAAGACAACCCGTAACAGAGCAAACGCTAAAAAGACACCTGTGCCAACGCTTACAATTCCAATTAACAACACTCGGCCAATCTTTCCTTCAGAAATCTGATTGACTTGTTGTCCCAACACTTGAACGGAAGGTTCTGCGATCGTGATTACAATTCCAATCATAAATCCTAAAGCAATGAGGATTGTGAGACTTTTCTTTTTGATCATATATTTTCCCACTAATCGCCCGACTTCCATCATCGAATAATCGGCGCCAAATAAAAATAGTGTCATGCCAATCATCATAATCCCTGCCCCAAACAAAAAAGAAATCATTTCATCTGAGTCAAGCGGTGCGAAAATAAAAGTTAAAATAACAATTAAAAGCGTCATTGGTAAAATGGCGATAACAACTTCTTTTAAATTTTTTAGCATATATCCTCCTCCTTTACTCTATTTTACCTGATTCCTTCACAAGTTACGAGCAGAACAGGTAAACGCTGTTATTTTTTTCAATAAAAAAATACTCAAATATGACATTACCGTAAAAAGAAGCCAAATGGAGCGAAAATCAAACTTGGTTTCGGCTCCTTTGGCTTCTCTTTATGTTATAAGCAACCCTGCTACTTCAAAATCAAGAATGAAAAACCATACGAGCCTTTCAATTTTTGGGGCTTGATTCTGAAAAGGAAGGTCTGCTGTTTAGCAAGGTACTCAAAAAACATCTGGAGCTTAGCGCCCTTTTTGTTTCACCCTGAAAAAGCAATCACAAAATAAGTACTCAGCTCTAAGACAAGGAAGCAATCAATTGTTTTCGAAATGCTTCGTATTCGTCTGCCTGTTGATTAAACAAACGTTGGTTGCTTGTATGGCTATCTTGCATCCATTCTTTTGGTTCGCTGCTGCCTAAAAATGCATCTAATAATTGTTGTGTGACAATCGGATTCTTATTCACTGCTTCTTTGACCAGGTAAAAATCTTCAATTCCTCTTTGCAATTGTTTGTAACGTAAAGACAACAATAACTGTCCAGAATAGCTAGGATAAATGAGACAAGTATCACCGATCGGTAACGAACTAGTATTATAGCGGATATCTTCTCGCACATTTTCTGGCCAGCAATTATATGCCCAACGCAGCATACCATCTGTTTTGAAGCAATGCGCTAAAATTCCTTGGATACGAGTCTCTAGTAATGAGCTGTGTAAAAAGGTATTCGGACGATCAGGATAATTACAAATATAATATTGTGTCTTTCCTGGATGGCTTTGTGTTAACTGCTGATAATGGTTGCACGTACAATAAAAAGAAGTGACCGGAAAATCGACATCTGGCAGCAATTGTTCCAAGACGTTTTCTTTATCAAAAGCGACTTTTATCTGAACACTAGTATCCACTGACTTTAATTCTGCTAATGAAGCTTTAAAGGTGTCTATTTCGTGAATCTTCGGCTCATCAGAGATAATCCTGACTTTATCCCATACCCCAATCTCTTTGAAATGCTCAAATAATTGGTTGAAATAGGACTTCAATTCATTTTTGTTTTCGATGAATCCGATCTTTTGCAAGGCTTCATCAAAATAGCGAACCACAATTTTTTCAGGGTAATCTAACTGTTGGATCAATGGGAAGAATGGTACTTGCCACACACCTAACAAACCAAAGACGTTGATTTCTTGATCGATACCTGCTTCTGCCATCGTTTGAAGATAGCGATCTAAAATGGTGAAATCACACGTCAATTCTCCTTTGAGATCCTTCTTGACTTTGATCATTGAATACTCATAGAGATTCGCTGGATAGTCTTTGACGATATAATTGAACCAACCTTTCCAAGGGATCTCGCCTGCGATCACCGTTACCGCTTTTTGCCCAATAGCTGCTAAACTGGCAGCCATTTCGCGAATCAATCGGAAATGAGTCTCACTCCAAAGTGGGACTTGAAAACTTCTCGCTAAATTAGACGGTTGTTGCCAGATGTCCAAATTAAATTTCTGAGTCACGTTATCTGGAAAACAATAATCTGAAACGTCAATCATTAATTTTTTCGTCACTACTTCTTCGTCACCGGCTGTCAAATATGAACGGTAAACTGTTATTTCTAGTGAATAGCTGCCAGACTTGATTTCAGTATCCAAAGGAAATTCCAGATAAATTGGCGCATAACGATCGCCTGAATAAGTTTTCACTGTTTGTTCTAACAACTTATCAGCATACAATATATCTTCGTTGCCTAAATAATAGTCAATAAATTGAGCTTTTACTGGTAACGAGGATTCGATAGCGATACGATAAATCGGTATCTCAATAGCATCTGGTATCGAAAATTCATCCGATAGTACGAAATGGTTTTTTCGCCCGTCATGAAGTAGTAACTGACAAGCATTTTTACTGTTCTTATAAAAAGTTAACTCCGTAAGTTCCTGAGGCTGTTCAGCCGTCAGACGATTGGTCGCTTTATAACTTTCATGGACAAGGTAAGCTTGCATTCAATGCTCCTCCTTTGGTCGATTCAATCCATCGATCAATTGTTCAAATCGTTCATTCGTCATTTGATCTGGAATCATTCGCCGTAATTGCTTTAAATTAAGTCTTTTTACTAATTTGAAACGACTAGGATCTTGCCAGCTAGGGAAAAATCGTTGGAGAACTTGCTGATTTTCTGCCTCTTTTACGAGTTGAAAAATCGGTATGTCGATGATCTCTCTGGTCGATAATTCGTTGCCTTTTTCTTGTTCTTCCCACTGTGATTCCATCCATTCCATCGCAAATGGAAACCAGCGAGCAAAACGTTCGTCTGTCACTTCATCAGATGTGCGGTACCACTTAGTTGCCAAAGAAAGACCATGAGGTCCTTTTTGAAAAATATGTGATTCAAAAGGAACATCATTTTCTTCTAACGCACGTAAATATAGTAAGGAATTTTCGATAGGAACGATCGAATCTTCAAATGTGGAGAATAAAAACGTCGGCGGCGTATCACTCGTCACGCATTCTTCCAAAGAAGGAGCCGAAATACCCATGACCTCTGAAAAAGAAGAGAGGATAGCTGGATAACCTAATAAACATAGAGCGGGTTTAGTCGCTAACATTGTCGACATGGCTGCTGCTAAATGCCCACCTGCTGAAAAGCCAATGACCGCAATCTTATGACGATCAATCTGCCATTCTTCCGCACATTCTTGAAGTAATTCCATTGCTTTTTGTCCATCAGACAATGCTTTTTGAAAATGACGATGTTCTCCTACATGATAATGTAAAACACCTGCATGATAGCCCTTTGACAGAAAGCTTAATGCGATCGGTTCCCCTTCTCTTTCACTACAAAAAGAATACCCACCCCCAGGAATTACTAAAATAAACGGACGTTTTTCGATTGGCTGCGATTCAAACAATTCTTCTTGTAAGTAAAGCTTGAGACCGGTATTTGCCTTGCGATCAAAAATAATTTCTTTTGTTCTCATTGCTTCATTCTCCTAAGCCATTTTCCTCAATCACTTGTTGATACCAATAAAAGCTATCCTTTTTATACCGTGCTAAATCGAGTAACTCTTCATCGGTCCGATTGACATAGATAAATCCGTACCTTTTATTGATTCCTTCATGGGTACTGATCAAATCAATCGCACTCCATGGGCAATAACCGATCACCTCAACGCCATCTTCAATCGCTAAAGCCATTTGCTGGATGTGTTGATGTAAATAATCAATTCGATAATCATCATGGATTTTCCCGTCAATGAGTTGTTCTGATGCACCGATCCCATTTTCTGTCACCAAGAGTGGTAAGCGATAGCGAGAATAAATTTCATTTAAAGTAAAACGAAACCCTTCTGGATCAATAGGCCAGCCAAATTCCGTCATTGGTAAATGTGGATTTTCGACTGTTTGAAAGAATCCTGGAATCCCAAAACCGGATTGCTGATCTATTTTTTGTTCTTTAGCAAAATAACTGGAGACGGTCATTGTATTATAGTAGTTAAAAGCAATGTAGTCTCCTGTTCCTTCTGCTAAAATCGTTTGATCTTCTGCAGTAATCACTGGTGCCGCACCAATCTTCTCTAATAAATGCCAAGCATTATGATTGTACTTCCCAAAAACAGCAACATCTAAAAAGAGCCAATTTCTAAGCGCACTCATATATAAAGCGGCCATCTGATCCTCTGGTTTATCTGAAGCAGGATACACACTGGCGATGTTAGGTGCTGGTCCAATTTTGCCGTTATAATTCCCTTTGTGGTAATTACTGGTCACGAGGGCTTGTGCGACTAACATATGATGGTTTTCTTGGAATTTTTCTTTCATACTTTTATTACTTGTCCCAATTACAGAACCAGCCAATGCCATGACATTTTGTTCATTGATTGTTTGCCAAAGTGGAACATCTTGCCCAAAATGGTCAAATAATACCTGACAATAATCCGCAAAAGCTTGAATCGTTTCTCTATTTTCCCAACCACCTTTTTCGGCAATGGACGCAGGCAAATCAAAATGGAAAACAGTTACGATTGGTTGGATATCATTTTCTTTCAATAACTCAATCAAACGTTTGTAAAAAGCAATACCAGCTGGATTCACTTTTCCATTAGGCATTACACGACTCCATGAAATCGAAAAACGATAAGCTTTTAGTCCTAACTCTTTAAATAAACGGACATCTTCTTCCAATCGATGGTAGTGGTCAGAGGCAACTTTAAAATCAGTCGTTCCTTCTGGGATAGACTTGATATCCTGAACAGATGGTTCTTTCCCCTCTTCATTCCAAGCGCCTTCTACTTGATAAGCACTGGTAGAAGCTCCCCATAAAAAATCTGTTGGAAATTTATTTTTCATCTTCATTCTCCTTTATGGCCGCACCAATTAAATTGGCGTCTGCTTGAAATTTTGCTGCTTCAATCGTCATTGGTTGTAATGTTTTTTTGATGATTGGCGCTACTGTAAACAGCTCTCGATAAGCTTGTTGAATCGTCTGGACCAAATATTCTTGTTGACTGATTCCTCCACCAATGACGATCTTTTCAACATCTAGCAGCGTTTGAACATTGAAACAAAGAAAAGCAACCTGTTTACAATAATCATGAAATAAAGCTTTGGCTGACTCATTCTCACTGTCTTTTAAGGCAGCAAAGACCTGTTCGCCCTCGTTGTCTACTTTTAATAATTCAGCTAATTGTTTGATCAACCAAACAGCCGACAGTCCCATACCTACAAACGAGTCTTGACCAGTAATCTGACGATCACGGATCATAAAGCTAATTTCACCGGCTTGCATGTGCGTTCCTTTATAAAGCTGTCCATTGATACAAATGCCCATGCCAACTCCAGTTCCCAAAATAATTGCTGCGCCTTGTTGGATCCCTTTTAAATTGCCATATTTCATTTCACAGGAAGTAGCAGCTTTGGCATCATTTTCAACGAACACTTCGAAATTCTCCAACTCTAAAAACGATTGCAATTGGAGTTGATCCAGGTAAGGAACAGCACCGCCGAAGCGAACTGTCCCAGACTGATCAACCGATCCAGGTACTGAAAAAGCAATTTTATGGAATGATTGGATTTCTTGATAGTCACGAATCATTTGTGATAATAATCGTTGAAATTGCTCTTTGTCTGAAGGTGTTGGAAAACGCTTTTTAAAAGAAACTTCATTCTGAGAAATCAGAGCGGTCTTGATCATCGTCCCTCCAATATCAATCCCTAAAACGACCATTTGCTCTCCTCCATTATGCTTGAACTTCTTCTGCAATCACACCAGCCATCTTTTCTTTTGCTTCCTTAGCTTCGGCTTCTGCTTTTAATTCTAATTCATACTCTTTTTTGTCAGCAATCTTGATAAATGGATACCACATCAAGATTCCGATACCCATGCAAATAACCATCAAGATTGTATAATTTATCCCACCAGAAAGTGGCATCTTAACAAAAGTTGGTGTCGTCCAAGGCAATAAACTTATCATTGGGTTCAATGAAATCGGTAAAATGGTTGTGGTTAATCCCCACGTCACAAAGCCTGCGATCAACTGTGTAAAGACTTGTGGAATGAAAAACAATGGGTTTAAAATAATCGGCATACCAAACATCAAGGGTTCCGTAATGTTGAAAATGGCAGGAATCACGGATAATTTCCCAAGTTGTTTCATTTTGGCAGATTTACTACGAATCATAAAGAACGTCACAAATCCCATGAAGCCTGCAGCGTACATTCCCATGTAGATCACAGAAGGAATCAAGTAAGGCAAAGCTTCATTTTTTTGGAAAGCTGCGATATTTGAGACAACCATCGTCATACTGATTGCTCCTAATGGTCCTTGTAAAACTGCGTTGTGAATCCCAAAGAACCAAAGGACAGCTAATACTTCCATGATAATAATAATTGATAATGGACTAGCAACCAACGCGTTAAGCGGTGCATTGATCACATCGATAAAGAATTGAAAAATCGAGCCAGATTTTGTCAAACCAAATAAGATACGCAGAATAAATACAAGGACAAAGATGATTGTTACAACAAAGACCGGTGCCAATGATTGCGTAACCATCGGAGGTACGCTATCTGGTAATTTAAGCACAATATTTTTTTTCGATAGATAAGCATAAAGTTGAGTAACCACTAAAGCAACGATCATTCCAATAAACAAGCCTTGTCCGCCTAAGAAATCTAAGCGTAATGCTGCAATCGTAGAGTCTACAGCCTCTCCATTTTGCATAGCCATTGTTGCGACAGTTTGAGGCATCAACATCACAAAACTAGCTAAAGAAATAATTGCTGCGTTTCGCTCATTCGTCCCCAGTTGTTTTGCATAAGAAAAAGCCAGACTATAAACGACATACAATGAAAATACTCCAGTTGCACCATTTGTAATAGCTTCTACATGTGGGTAAATACCTAATGAAGTCAAATAATCGATCCAACCAGGAATTGGGAAGTTCCCTACGATCGTAATCAGCGCAATCCCCAAAGTGATTGGACTCGTACGAATAAACCCTTCCATCAAAGCAGCTAACACTTTATTTTGTTGTAATTTTTGCGATAATGGTAATAACTTACTTCCTAAAAACGCTTCTAATTTTTCCATCGTAATCCCCCTATTGTTTATATTCCCATGTGGTAACACTTTCTAACCCGTCGACATTTAAATAAAAATGGTAGACACCTTCTTCTATCCAACTATTTCCATTATTATCAAAGATAGCTAAGTCAGAAATTGGAATATTGATTCTTGCTTGCTTTTCTTGATTTGCTTCTAAATAGATTCGCTGACTGCTGACCAATCGTTTTTCTGGTTGCACAATCGAAGCATATTCTTGATGAAGATAAACATGTGTCACTGTTTCTGCTGAAACATCCGATCGATTTTTCACTAAATAATTGATCTCAATAAATTGGTCTTTTTGCTCACTTCTCAGTAATTGACTTTCGAATGAGGCGTAACTCATTCCCGTTCCAAATTTGAATAGCGGATCATTGGATTCATCGATATATTTTGAGACAAAACGCTCAGAATGATTGCTTGTTGATATTGGTCTGCCTGTGGAGGTCTGAGCATAATAAATCGGTAGTTGTCCTTCACTTCTAGGAAACGTCATCGATAGACGAGCAGAAGGACTGACTTTACCAGCAAGTAAATTAGCGATTCCGATCCCACCCATCGTTCCAGGAAACCAGACAAGTAATAAACTATCGAAATATTTTTCTATATCCGTTATGACTAGCGGTCGACCGGTGTATAGTACGCCTACAATTGGTTTATTTAATTCATGTAATTTTTTGATCAGACGTTGTTGTTTTTGTGAAATCTGTAAGTGAGCTTTAGAAGCTCCTTCACCACTTTCGAGAAATTGTTCGCCAAATGTTAATACAATCACATCAGCCTTTTGAGAAATCTGGTAAGCTTCTTCCATTAATGATTCATCTTCTGCAATTGGCCCATTCAATAATTCCATTCCTTTTTTCAGAGGTCCAAACCCATCATAAGAATCGAATAAATTGTATCCTTTAGCAAACATTAAGTGATCTGTCGCAAAATGGCGACTCAATCCTTCCTTCAAAGTAACCGTATCTTGTGGCTTTCCGCTGACTGAAGCCCAAAAACCTAAAGTGAGAGGACTTTCGCCGTATGGACCGATCACAGCAATTTTTTGCTTTGGTACTAATGGAAGTGTGTCATTATTTTTTAAAAGAACACAACTTTTTTCAACCAACTCGACTGCTGCTTCTTTAGCTTTTTCGGTTAAGATTTCTCCAGTATTCACTTCTTCCAAGCCACGATAAGGATTTTCAAATAAGCCCAATTTATTTTTTAGCATTAAAATACGCCACACCGCTTCATCGAGAAGTTGCATAAATCGTGGCTCTTGTACTAATTCAGACAGGTGATTGGCATAAATCGAAGTCATCATGTCTAAATCAACACCTGCAATGAGTGCCTTTTTGGCTGCATCTATTTCGTCTTTGGCATACCCGTGAGGAATCAGTTCTTTGATTGCTGCATAGTCTGAAACTAATACGCCATCAAAACCAAAGCGAGAACGTAAAATCTCTCGATTCAACCATTCATTTCCAGTTGCAGGAACTCCATTCAACAAATTAAAAGCAGTCATTACTAATTCACATTTTGCTTCAATTGCTGCTTGATAAGGCTGTAGATATTCATTGAAAAGCCGTTGATGGGACATATCTACCGCTTGATATTCTCGTCCTGCTTCCGGTGCTCCATAAGCTGCAAAGTGCTTCAGACATGCAGCTACATGTTTTTCTGGAATTTTTGTCTCACTATCTCCCTGATAACCATTGACGATACTTTTTGCAAACTCTTTCGCCGTATAAACATCTTCGCCTGGAGATTCCATAACCCTTCCCCAACGTGGATCACGCGCTAAATCTAACATTGGTGAAAACAAGACATGTAAGCCATTTAAATAACTTTCTTCTGCTGTTAACTTAGCTGCTTGTTGGATTAACTCAAAATCGTAAGAACCAGCTTGAGCTAGAGGTATGGGGAAAATTGTCCGAAATCCATAAATGACATCTGACATAAACAACATGGGTATCTTGTGTTTACTTTTTGCTAAAACTTTTGTTTGTAGTTCTTTTAATTTTTGATGATCGTTGATATTATAAATAGAGCCAATCTCAAATACGTCTAACTCTTGAGGTAATCCTAATTCTTCCATTGGCCCAGTATTCATCACATCATTTTCTGATAAAATACTTCCATTCAGTTGGATCGTTTGTGCGATTTTTTCCTGAACAGATAATCGATCAAACAAAGCTTGTAACTGATCTGCTTCCATCGGCGCCTCCTTTGTAACCGCTTTATAGAACAGATTATAAAGAATAAAAAACGAATTTTATATAAAAAAATTAGCATTTATACCAAAATATTCGCGCTATACAAAATTTATTCGTGTAAAATAAAAAGAAAGAATTCGTCACAAGGAGTATTTACATTATGACTACCGATACGATTAAAATAACTATGGATTTATTGTACCGAAAATATCTGATTCCGATGCTATTATTTGATGAAAACGGATATCTCATCCATCCAAAAAATTTAGAAGACTTACCAATCACGATCAGTACCTATTTTCCATTTAAAAAAACAGAGCAGATCCAGCTTTACCATACAACATCCTATTTATACGGCTATTTTTGTTTTAAATGTGATCAAAAGGAATATCAGATGATCATTGGCCCTTGCGGTATTATCGGTTCAAAAGAAACCTCTTGTTTTTTTATGGGACATGAGTACCATTATAATATTCATTATTCCAAAGAAGACAAGTATTCATTTGAAGAATATATCCAACTATTACACACGATTCTGACTCAGCGACCAACCAAAAAGGAAGAATTTATTTGGTACTTTCAACAAGAAAAAAATAAAAAAAATCTATCCACTGATTACAGCCTGGAAAATAATCTTTATGATCGACGGATCCACAAAGAAACCTTCGATTCGTATCATTTTGAATTACGCTATCTAGATTACATCAAACGAAACGAACCTGAAAAAGTCATTTGGGTCTTTAATAAAATGAAAGAAACCTATAAAGTCTCTTTATCCCCCTTTGAATTGGAAGGGTTGAAACTTAAATTTGCCTCGTTCGTAGCCATCGTTACCAGAATGAGTATTGAAGAAGGTGTACCGATCAATCAAGCCTTTGGTCTGTCCGACTCTTTGATTCAGGGACTGATTTATATCCACTCAGTCAAAGAATGTCTGCAATATATGAAAGAAGCAACCTTCCGTTTTATGGAACTGCTTCATAATTTTCCTTTAGCTCAAAAATCCATGTTAGTAAAAACGATTGTCAACCACATTGATAATCATTTATACGAACGCATCACCGTCGACGAGTTAGCTGCCATCACTGAAAAACATAAGGCACATATTTGCAGCCACTTCAAAAAAGAAATGGGGATTACCATTCACGGATACATTCAAGAAAAAAAGATAACCGAAGCAAAACATTTGTTATTGTTTACAGATCATTCTTACGATGAAATCAGTCACTTGCTTGCTTATTCTAGTCAAAGTCATTTTATTCAAGTGTTCAAAAAGGTCGCCGGCTGTACCCCAAAAGAATACAAAAGTATCCACTATGCCCATTCATTGGTCTGAAAATGCCTTAACTACTAAGTCGTTCTCCATTTATCTTGATCGAGATCAGATAGGTTCAATACTTTCATGTATGTATTTGTAACTGCTTGTGGTTTGAGTAAATGTAGTAAAAACAAGCCGAAGAACACTAAAATCAAGGAAATAATTTTAGATTCTTCGGCTTATTTCATCAACCTAATTATGCGTGGCGCTACTCTCTCGATCGTGTCAAACTTCGTCCCATTCCTCAGAAAGATCAATCATTTTTTCTTAATGTCTTTGACTTCCAAAAAGATAATTTAGAAAATTAGTGACATATGTTTGATACGCTACGGGATCAACTGATTGGGCTTCCCCATGTCCAGCTCCTGATACAATCAACTTGACTTTATAGCCCCCGGAAAGATCATAGAGCTCATCCGCATTTTCATGAGGAACTACTTGATCAGCATCTCCGTGAATGATCAATTTGGGGATCGTTGTGGCCATACCAATTTCAGGTAGATTTTCATTCACATTCATTTTTAATTCTTGGTCAAAGTAATACTCTTTCAACAATCCCATATATAGATCTTCATGTTCTTCGTCTGCTACAATGTCAAATTCTTCCCCAAATATTGAACCTAATAAAGGCGCTACGGTATTTTTGTAGGTGTATCTAAGTTGTTCATCAATTGATTTAAATCCGCAATTCTCGATGATTCCTTTTACGTTTGCTGGGATATCCTTAGCTAATGTTGACATCATAGTTGCAGCCCCCATTGAGCCACCATAAAGTAAAATCTTTTGAGTCGGCTTAGTTCCTACTTCTCGATTGATCCAATAGAGCACATCATCTGACTCATATTGTCCATAAGTGACATAATCGCCCCCACTGTTTCCAGTGGCACGAGGGTCTACAAATAATAAATTATAGCCCGCATTGTAAAAGATATTATACTCATCCGTTACTGTCCCTAAATTCCAATTTCCTCGAAAACCACCATGAATCATCACCGTTACATCTGATTTTTGATCCACATAATAAGATTTCAACGTCATTAATTTTCCATCTTGCTTATTTACGGTCGTTCCTTCTAATTGAGTGGTATTAGGATAAAAACCTGTAGGCTCAGCAGGTGCCGTTCCATCATTCGCTGCACCAAGCAAGCTCATAAAACAACTGTCTTTTGCAAAAGCAATGTCATACATCGCACTGATTGTAATCAAACGTTTGATTACTTCTGGACTAACATCAAAGCGTTCTTTTACATTCACTTCTGAAATTTGGTCTGATATCAACGAAGAGAATTCACTTAGAAGTTTAAAAATATCTCCATTATACTCTTTGAAAACTTCAGTTATTTTATCTCGGATATAATTTAAATAAAGTTTTCCCTTGAAATTCTTGCCTTTACCGATTGCTTGAATGATCGCTTGCTCATCGTCAGATAGTCCAAGTGTTGTTGTTTTTACTTGCCCCTCGTTTCCTTTGTTGAGGGATTGAGAAACAGATGCAAGGCTTGTTCTTGCCAATAGTCCCTCTTGTTCCTTTCCGTAAACGATACTTGGTGTAGCACATCCTAACAATAAAATAGAAGCCAAAGTAATCATGCAACATTTATTTTTCATTCTACTCACTCCTTTATTTGATATTTCTATTCTAATGAAAGCGTAACCATTTTTATATCAAAAAAGAAGTGTTTGTTATATAAAAGAAGCTCTTTTAAAAAATTCTTGAGTAAATCTTAGGATCATTCAAGTCATTTATACTAGCATAGCCATTTAGCTAATATTTTATACTGGTCTTATTTGTATTACATCACTAAAACCAAACGCTTGTGATAAAACAAAAGAAGAGACTGAGACAACTTTTTTGTCCCAGTATCTTCTAGTATATCTAAAAATGAATAAACGGTGTTTAAAGAGCTCTTGTTCACGACGAGATAAAAGCAGCATTTTCGAAAGATAAGCCGAAATTAATCAAAAATTGGAGAAGCACCAAGTAGATAACAATCGACAGAAAAAACTAGCGTTTGTGTTTCTTGGCAAGTTCCGGAACTTTTTTTGGTGCTTGATAATTAACACTTTCGTCTCAATCTATAAGGTGCTAAGTTTTTTTGCTAAAGACGATCAATTCGATAATTTTGACTGCTCATTTTGCCTGCTCATCATATGCTATTTGAACAAAACATAATATTGGGACATATAATGTTCTGTATCTTTTGGAGATAGAGATTGTATGGCTGTCCATAATTGTTTTTTAGCCATTGATCTTTCCCACGCCATCGGTTTAATACCCTCAGCTTTTACTAATGAATTCCCTAATTTTTCAATTTTTTTCATAAGATCTTTTTCTGGATTATTGTTTAATCCAAGGTGTTTTAACCCATGTTCCGTAACTAGCCAGTGGTTAGTATTTTGTCCACGATCAATAAGATTTTCTGGACCTTTCAAACGATTTCTTGCTTCTGCATGGTAGATTTCTATGCTATCTCCTGTCTCAAGCAACAAATGGTCATCGGTGAATCGTTCAGGTATGTCTCCATTAATCGATTTTTCATACCTAATTTTGCCATCCTGAGATTTGATAGTCACTTTTACATAAAGTTCATCTTTAAATAAATAATGAGGTTTTGGCATATTTAAGGTAAGTGTTGCTTCTCTTGAATTCAAATTCGTTCTTAATGAACCTGACCATTGATCATTAAAGCCATAAAAGATAAGATCTTCATCGGCTAACTTACTGATATCAGCTTTGATTAATGAAAGAGAAGCATGGTTTTGGGTTTCCTTTACATAAACATAATTTTCGCTTGGTAAATAATACTTCATTTGTTCACCAGAAAATTCTAAATGATAGACCCCATTAGGAATATTTTTAAATGTCATTTTTTGTTGTACTGGTTGACTCGCTATAATAGTTGCTCCATCTTTTAATTCAACTGTGAGCCCTTCAAAGTTACTCAAATCGCTAGGAAGAATTTCAATGGTCAAATCACCAGCCAACCCTAGAGAGGCGATTTCCTCGTTAGTAACCAATTCAAAATTAGAATTGATCAAATAGTTTGGGTCAATCAATTGACGTGCACGCACCAACTCATTTTCAGAGACAATATCTGCCAATGAAGCCACAGCTGGATAACCTGCCACACGATTTTTTTCTGCTTGAAATTCATCAAGATACAACCCACGTTTTTTTAAGGCAGCAGAAAAATCCTGCTTACTATTTTCACTGTAGATACGATTCATTAAATTGGGTAATGTATATTCCCAATCTTTGAAATCACTCTGATTAGCCATTTTACGGTATTCCTGATATATCTTAGTGAAGGAGTCATTTCCAGCTTTTTGTTTGAACATCGTTAATAAAATCAGTTGTTCACGCACATCGACATCATGGTAAGTGTCTCCATCACGGATCAACTTATCATATAGCTTGTTTTCGACTTCTTCTTTTTTACCTAAATTAAACAACCAACCGATGTCATCTGCTTTTTTTCCATATTTTTCATACTGATATTGGACCCCAAATAAATTATTTGACACTTCGCCAGTATACATATCTTGCCCATCAAAACCAGCTTGATAACCGTGAGCAATTTCATGTAATGTTGCCCAACTTAGTTCTTTCAACCACATATCTGTCGTAGGTTCACTATTAGCTGTCCAATCACCCCCATAATAAGCAGCACCTGCGCCAGAATCATCTGCCTTTAAAAAGTAACGATTCGCGCCGTTCTGATTTTCTGGTGCGGAACCATCAAAACCAGCGATACCGTTAAATAAAGCAAAAATACCGTGATGATACTCAATCAACGCATCAATTGATGGAAAATCTTTTAAGTTTCTCACTAGTTCTTTGTCCAATTTGGGTACGAGTAATTGGAAATCTACTCCTTGAATTAGCGCATACTCTGCATCCTCCGTATCCCACATTGAAAAAAACATGGTCTCATTCCCATGATATTCATAAACAGGTAACGCTTTCATTTCTTTGGAAGTCACCACTTCGTATTCGATCTGTGCTGATCCTTCTCCGTACGGTGTATCAATAAATGGAACCAAGGGCTCATCTGCACGTATACTTACCCAATTTGATCCAACTTCGATACTTTTTTCATTCTTTTTATCGTTTCCTAGTAGTCGCAATTTTAACTTATTCTTGAAATGAGCATTTGTCTGTCTCATTCTCAATTCGGTATTTTCGCTTAAGATAAAACCTAGATCCTGACGATCATGGTTTTTCCCTTTACTCATCCCTGAGTTGAAGATCCACGTCGGCTCCGGAATACTAAAAATCTCTTTTGACGTGACTTCTTGCGCACCAACATTGGCTGAAAGTACAAAGATACCAAACACAAACAACAACAGACTAACCGCATATTTTTTCATTTACCTCACTCCTTAAAATTATTTTATGAACAAAAAATAATTATTCACCCATTACGAAAACGTTATTTTTTGTACAATTTAATTATAAATAACAACTAAATAAATAGCAATAATATAATATTTATAAATTTTTCTCCTTACAACCTATAATAATTATAGTTATTTAAATAATTAACCATAAATATATTTTTTATATTAAGCGTTATCTAAAAAGAAAAAAAGCTCTCCCTTAGTGGGACAGCTTTTCCTATACATTTAAAGTTTATACCAAACTAATTTTATCATCGAGTCGCGTTTACTTGACAGAACCGATCATTCCTTGAACAAATTGTTTTTGTAAAACAAAGAACACGATAGCTGTTGGTAATGTTGCAATCACAAGCCCGGCCATAATCATTCCGTAATCTGGTGTATAAGAGGCTCCCATGGCAGATAAAACTAATGGGACCGTACGCTTATCTGGTGATTGTAATGCAACTAAAGGCCAAAGATAGTTATTCCAGCTACTCATAAAAGTAATGATTGCAGCAGCTGCATACGTATTTTTAGCAGTGGGTAGGTAGACACGGAAAAATATACTTAATTCTTTTAATCCATCTAAACGTGCAGCTTCTACTAAATCTTTAGGAAACGCTTTAACGTTTTGTCGAAAGAAGAAGATCAAAAAAGCTGTACTTACTGAAGGCAAAATGACGACTAAGAAGCTATTAATCCCTAAGATCGTTCCGTTTAAGTTAGAAAACATGCGGTACAAAGGAATCATCAACGCAGCAAAAGGAACCATCATCGATAAAAGCAAAATCGTAAATAATCGTTCTTTTTTTCGACTTTTATAGATCTCAAACCCATAACCAGCCATAGATGAAATCAACAAAGCTAAGACCGTTGTTACAATAGCGATCAAAGCTGAATTCCACAATGAGCGTGCAAAGTTTAAGTCATTTGAAAAAAGATTCTGGAAGTTGACAACTAAATGGCTACCGATCTTTAATTTTCCGGCAGTAATATCGATAGGTGTATTCGTCATTCCTAAGATCATCCAAACAAAAGGAAAAATCGAAATAAATGAAATCACGCTCAAAGAGGCATATTTAAAAACAGCTAACCAATCGAATGTTTTAGTCGCTTTTTTTTCATTCTCTTTAAGAAGTACTTTGTTTTCTGCTTGATCTATCACGCTTTTTCACCTCCGACTTTCGTTTGAATGATTGATAACAGTACAATAAAGACTACGATCACAAATGAAACCGCCGCAGCATAACCAAAATTCGGTGTAAATTTATAACTTAAATTGTAAATATACTGAGATAGCGTAGTTGTTGCATTTGCTGGTCCACCACCCGTAATATTTTGTACTTCATCAAAGAGTTGCAACGTACCGATCGTTGATGTGATTGACGTAAACAAAATAATTGGTTTTAAGTTAGGAATCGTGACTTTGATCAATTGTTGCCACTTAGATGCGCCATCGATTTCTGCTGCTTCATAAATTGCCGGATCAATATTTTGCATTCCTGATAAAAAGAAAATCATGTTATAACCTGTCCAACGCCATGTAATCGAAATGATGATTAATACTTTCGCCCAAACTGGATGAGTCAGCCAGCCAATTGGCATATCGATCAAGCCGATCGTCATCAAAAAATTATTCACTAATCCCGATTGAGAAAACAAGCTTTTCATAATAAGCGAATAGCTAACCATGGATGTGATACAAGGTAAAAAAATCGCTGTCCGGAAGAATCCTTTCATTTTAAGCTTTTTATCATTTAATAAATTAGAGACAAATAAAGCTAAAAACAACATAATCGGTACTTGTACCAATAAATATAAAAAGGTGTTAAAAAAAGCCTTTTTGAAGGTCGCATCATTCAACATGCGTTGATAATTCCCCAAACCATTAAAACTCATATTAACTGGGGGACCACTTTGAAATGAAGTGATCAGCGCTAAAATCATTGGGATAAACACCATGATCGAGATCATCAGAACTGGTAAAACAAGAAACGCATTTCCGTTCTTGAAAAAATCTTTTTGTTTCATCTGCTTTGCTCACTTTCGTTACGTTCATCTTCGTTTTATCTGTCATTTAAGGATCGTCTCACAAATCCTTCCTCTTAACTAATTGTCTGAGTAATTGACAGCGTCCTCACGAAAATTCTACGGTATTGATTGAAACTATTTTTAATAGATAGCAAATTTGTGTGACTGATGACCGTTCAAAAATCACCAGCCAACACAAATTTGATACTCTAAATCAATTCATTTCACTCTGCTTAATTGGCTAACTGTGCTTCTACTTGTTTTTGCGTATCTGCCAAGACTTTATCAGTATCTTCTCCATTGATGATTCGGTGTAATGACTCTGCTACAACTGCTTCGATTGCATAGGTTTCTTGTCCATAATTAACTTGTGGAATTTCCGCTGTCCATTTAGAAAAGTCTTCAAACACCTTTTGACCACTATAGAATTCAGAAGACTCTTGATAAGCTGGTTGATCTTTTGCACTTAACATGGTAGAAACTAACCCGATTTCTTTCGCTAAGGTTCCCATCAAATCTTCGTTAGTCGCAAAGGTCTTCTTCAAGAAGTCTTTCGCATTTTCTTCGCCTGAAACACCTTTGATCACATACCACCCAGCTCCGCCTAAATTAGAAGCTTGTGCTTTTTGCATATTGGCAGGTAATGAAGGTGTCGGTGCAATTGCCCATTTCCCTGATTGATCTTCAGCACCTTGGATCGTCGAGGAATACCAAGCACCAATTGGACTGGATGCAACAGCCCCTGATTGAATGGCCGTGACACCTGCATTCCAATCTGAAGTTTGTTCCACTAGATCTTCTTTAAGTAGTGTAGCAAATAGATTTAATCCATATTTCAATGATTGGTTATCTTTGATCGTAACCGTCTTTCCATCTTCCGAAGTGTACCATTCACCAGCTTCTTGCATGATCATACGGACACGTCCAAGATCTGAGGGATTCACTTCAGTAATTTTTTTACCCGTTTTTGCTTTAACATCTCGAGCAACTTGTAAATAGTCATCCCAACTTAAATTCTGCATATCTGCTTGACTGTAACCGGCTTCTTCTAATACATCTGTTCGATAAAAATTAGCCGTAACACCTGAATCAAATGGGACGCCATAAATTTGATCATCGATCTTATTAACCGCAAATTTATACGAAGCAAAATTGGATTCATCTACGATATCGGTTAACTCAGAAAATGCGTCCGGATAAGAATTCAAATAACCTTGAATACGATAATCCTCAATCAACACGATATTCGGTAATCCATCCGTATTTCCACTGGCTAATGCTGTGTTTAACTTTTGTACGATATCATCTTGTGACATCGTAACGACATCCACTTCGACATCTTTATTGTCATAGACTTTTTTTGCTTCATTGACTGCTTTGATATTAAACGTTTCATCCCATGCCCAAACACTGATTTTATTTTCATCTTTCGTTGCTGAATTTGAGGAACTCCCACATCCCGCAAACAAAACTGCTGCTGAAGCTAAAAGCGTCGCACTTGCTACTAATTTTTTGAATTTCATATCCAACCCGCCTTTTTCATTTTTATTCTTTACATGTGAATCATACCAAAAAATGTAATCGTTTTCTTAGTTTCTAAAAGAGTTCCAAAAAATATCCCAAAATAAGAAAAAATCACAAATTTAGATTTCAAATTTTTTTATTTTGAGTAATTCATCTTGCTTTTCTGTCAATAAAACCGTATTTTAAAAAGAGAAACTGTTTAAAAGGGGGAACAAGCTTGATTAATTTATTATTGATCGACGATGAAAAAACAATCTTACATGGCATAGCCAATTTGGTTGATTGGTCAAACCACGGATTCCAAATTAAAGGCGCTTTTTCAAACTCATTGGAAGCGCTTGATTTTTTCTCTATTCATTCTAATGATATTGATATTGTCATTACTGATCTTATCATGCCTGAACTGGATGGGATTGAACTTGCTCGCCTCTTAAAAAAAAGCAAACCTGATATTCAAATATTAGTGTTATCAAGCCATGATGAGTTTCAACTAGTGAAAGACTCTTTTAAAGAAGGCGTATCCGATTATTTACTTAAACCAAAATTGAATCCAGAAAACCTGCTTTCTGCTTTGAACCATTTGGTTAAAAAAGGCCAAAAAAATCTAGACTCTAAATTCTCTCTAGATAGTGCTTTAACACAATATTTCTCTGGACAAAAAACAACGATATCTAACGATCCTTTTCGTTTCCCGTTATTTTACATCGTCTATAGCGAAATGGATGATTTAGCTCCACTAGCTTCTCTAAAAAGTAACGAAGAACGAGCTGAACCCTGGATTGATTGTCAGCCTTTTACCACTCTCGACTATGAATATGGTTGCTTACTAAATGTTTCTTCCATGGATTGTTTCGAACAAATTCAGACTTCTTTGCGTGAATATGCGCAAAAATCTGATGCATTATTGATTATTTCCCCTTGTTTAGAGCTAAGTGAGCTGTTCGATTGTTTTCAAAGATTAAAAAAATTAGGCAAAGGACAACGTTTTTATCAGAAAAGTGCTGGTGTTGTATCGGAAGAACAATTAGTCCCTTTGATTCCACACTTTGATCAGAGCACGAAAAGCTACTTAACAAAGATTGTCAACAAAGATTATGTATCCGCTATCAGAGAAATGAAATCAGCGATTGAGACTCTGATCGCTTTAAAAATTGACCCTTTATTTTTAAAACACGAAACAATCAATCGTCTCTACGCACTCATCAATGCTTTAGAAGATGGTCAAGGGACGAAAGAATTGACGACATTAAAAATTACGTTACCAACACTTATAACGAACGTCGCCACCATCGAAGATTTTTCTATTACGTTTACTAAAATCATCACTCAATTGATGCGTTGGAGCACGCCGGAAAAGAATGAAAACTCAGAAATTCTGACAGCGATCTATGATTATGTTCAAGAAAATTATCATCAAGATATTTCCTTGCAAATCATCTCCGAAAAATTTCATTTTTCCTATAGTTATTTATCTACCATGTTTACCGAGAAATATGGGATTAGCTTCACTAAATATCTAAAAAAAGTCCGGATACAACATGCGAAACGGCTTTTGCTTGAGACAACCGAGCCACTTTCACAAATCTCTTACCAAGTAGGATTTGCTGAACTTGGTTACTTCTCAAGAGTATTCAAGGAAGAAACTGGGCTAAATCCTTCTCAATATCGAAAAGGAAGTTTGAAACATGAAGAAAAAATTCAAAGAGTATGAACTAGTTACAAAACTACTGGTTGTCCTAGTCATTGCGCTTCTTACTCAAGCGATTATTCTGTCCTTCTTCATTTATGATCGATCCAAAAACGCTTATATCCATCTATTTGATAAATCGAATGAACTAACGCTTGGCAAAATACAACGTGATTTTGAACGATTGAATGATAATATCGAAAATATCTTAACGATGGTCGCTAACAACCCTGCAGTCGAAAATTATTTCTCTAACGATCCGCACTCTTCGTTAGATAACTACGCAAATGTAAAAACAATCCAACAAATGAACCGAAGCTTTACTTCGATCTCTCCTTCCATCAATTACGATCTGATGATCTATGGTGAAAGTGGACATACCTTCGTTGGAAACGAGATGCTTGCCAGTATGGATGCTGCGGCATTCATGAGATCTGATGTCGTACAAAAAGCAAAGGCACATAAAGCATCGACCCAAATGTTCTTTGTCGACTTTGGTTTAACTACTCGTGACCAAACAAAAAGCAGCATCCTATTCATTAAGAAATTGACTTCCTCGTTGAATCATATTTATGGGTATGCTGTCATTGCGATAACTGCAGATGAGCTAGCGAATTTATTCAATGAAACGATCCATTCGGAGGTCTCCAAAATCTATCTCATCAATGAAGCAAATCAAATCATTACCTCCAATGAAACTGGCATGATTGGTGCCAAAACCAACTTGTTAAATGATTTAAATACCAATGAAACAAAAACAGTTGATTATAATCGTTTAACACGTGTTCCATTATATCGACAAAACTTAGCTTTGATTAGTAAAGTAAATATTCGTTCACTAGTCAATCAAATGGGACTGATTGTTCCGATCGTCCTTTTTAATTTGATGACTTTAATGGTAGTTGGTGCTATTGTCTTTCGCTATATGAACCGTCAGACGAAGTCGATTTATGCCTTGATTCAGTCCTTAAAACATATCAAAAAAATTCCTAATAATACCCAAGTAGACGTTCAAGGGACCTACGAAACAAAGACTTTAGGCACTACAATCAATCAACTATTAACAACGATCGATGAGAACTATTTTACTTCAATTGAAAACGAAAAGAAAAAACGCCAATTAGAGATTCAAACGATGCAAGCCCAAATCCAGCCTCACTTTATCTACAATACGTTAACTAGTCTAAAATTTTTGATCTGGCAAAAAGAAAATCAAAAAGCAATTCATGGAATCGATCATTTTATTGATTTGTTGAGAAGTACCATTGGGAAAAAAGCAGAAACAATCACTGTCGAAGAAGAATTAAAAAGTGTGCAAAGCTATATCCATATTCTTTCATTGAGATATGGTGATGATATCGCCACTCGGATCATGGTCCCCGATGAACTATACCCTTTTAAAGTGCCCAATATGATAATTCAGCCAATTATTGAAAATGCTTTTTTACATGCTTTTCAAACAAAAAAAAGTGGGTTTATTACTTTATTCGGAAAAATTCACGAAACACAATTGATCTTTGAAATCGTAGATAACGGTGATGGATTTGATACAAATCAAAAGAAAAAAAACAAGGACTATTTTTCTGGAATCGGAGTCAAGAATGTGAACGAACGAATCAAATTGCTTTACGGCAAAGAGTATGGATTGCAGATCCAATCGATTATGGGTGTTGGTACAACGGTAAAAATCACATTGCCATTAATCAGTTAATTCAAAAATAAACAATTCAGTTAGTTGATACTTATAAGCAATAGACGCTGCCCTTCTAAGATAGATGATTTTAGAAAAGCAACGTCTATTTGTCTATGGTTTTATATTTTTCATGTCTGCTAATAATATGAAAAGCTATTGTTCTTTACCGATACTTAGCTATCAATCCTTCCTTTCTCTAGATAGACAGCATTCAAGCATCAGCTCCTTGAAATAAACCTAAATTTTTTTAACATGAAAAGGTGTTTTAAAAAATTGCCTCTTATTTGCTCGGAGCTGACCGCTTCTTTCACGACCTTTACTTCACAATAAAACTAAATTCATGGTCTTCTTCCGCTGAAATATGATACGCTTCTTCAACATCTGCTCCCCAGCTGTTGATTCCTCCTACACCACGTACCTTCCCTTGAATCACTAAGACGGTTCTTCTAGCTGGTGGTAACTCTTCAAGATGTGTGGCATTTTCTAATTCTTCGGCTTTATAAGGGAGAGCTGAAAATGCAAAATCGCCGTTCACTTGTTCAAAGCGTAATGAAAATTCCTCCTTTCCTTGATCCGCATTATTCATCGTAGAATCTCTAGTGATTTCTAGCCATTTCGTCTTCATATGGACACCACAATCTTGTGGCACGAGATAGGGAGTCACTGGTAAACCAGTTACTTTATAAGTACCCTCGATTCCTCCTGCCATTCGATCTGGATACGTTTCTCCTGATAGTCCTTCATATTCAAAATATTTCGCTTTGGTTGGCATGATAAAGCGAAAACCTAATAAAGGTAATTCAGGCAGTCCTTGCTGTCCATGATAAAAGACAGAAATTTTCATTTCTCCATCAGATTGTACTTCATAGTTGACTATGACTTCTGTTTTGGGCACCGTATTGATTTCTAACGTGAATTTGATCGCTGCTGATTGCGCATATTCATGATTGGAATAGCGATTATTGATCGGAGCAATTGGCTGTTCGATTGGTTTTTGATCAATGGAAACTTGAACATTTTTTACTTTCGGGTACATCCCAGCCCCTAGCCACATGGACGAACGATAGCCAAACCCATTCCCTCGATCATTATCCGTCAAAGCCCGCCAAAACGTCGGCAGCGTTTCTCGATACAACCATTCTTTCCCATTTTTATTTAAGGATTCCAACCCACCTCTTGTATAGGAAAAGATATAATGAAATCCTTCACCTTTTAAAGCAAATGTACAATCTCCATAAATAATCTTCATTTTAATCGCTGTATTTTCCATAATAATACCTTACCTCCTGTAATGCCGGTTTTTCTTGACCATCAGAAAAGACGATCCCGTTACCTGAAAATTCATAATCACTTGGACGATCATCAAAGTCCCCACCGTATCTCATTACTTTTTGTTTCGTCAATGGATCGATCACTTGAATCGCTTGATCTTTAAAGTCCCAAATATAGCCACCTTGATACATTGGGTATCGATCTAATAATTCCATGTAAGAATTCAATCCTCCCAACGAATTCCCCATGTCATGCATGTATTCACATAAAATGAAAGGCTTTTCCCCATCATTTTCAAGGTAATCACAGATATCTGTTGGCGTAGCATACATGCAACTCTTGACATCAGAAATCGAATCTTCGAATGCAGGATTAGGGAAATTTCCTTCATAGTGAACAAGGCGATCGGGATCTTTTTCTTTAAAGTAATCATTCATCAAACGAATATTCTCTTCTGCGTAAGATTCATTTCCTAAAGACCAGAATAAAATACTCGTATGGTTCTTGAATGTCTCAAAATTTGTCTGTGCTCTGTCAAGAACGATCTCCCGCCATTGAGGAACGTTCCCCGGTACATTGTAAGACGGCTCAAACGCGCCCATCTTTTGCCAAGAACCATGAGATTCCAGATTGGTCTCTGCCATCAAGTGAATCCCCGCCTGATCACAAAGATAATACCAAGGGATTTGATTTGGATAATGTGAGGTTCTAACCCCATTGATATTCGCATGTTTAATGATTTCTAGATCTTTCTTCATATCCATCAAATCGATAGCTCTTCCTTTTTCAGGATGCCATTCATGTCGATTGACACCGTTGATGATCAAACGTCGGTCATTCAAATAAATGATCCGCTCTTTGATCTCGATCTTTCTAAAACCAAATGGATAGTAACTATACTCCGTCACCCCAGTATCATCAAACGTTTCAAATTCGGCGGTGTATAAATTGGGTTGAAAATGATCCCATAAAGTAATTTTATCTACTGGAATATGCAACGAGATTTGTTCTTCGATTCTCACTTCTTCTTGATGGATCTCTTCTCCTTTGCAATTGAGGAGTCGGACACGTAGCTTTCCGTTTGAAGTAAGATTTTCAATAGTCAAGTCGATATCTACCCAACCGCTTTGAAAAGAGGGATCAACTTGAGGTTTGATCCACATATCCTCTATATGATTTTTCCCTCTGGCGATCAATGAAACATCTCTAAAAATCCCAAAGAAACGGAAAAAATCTTGGTCTTCGAGAAAAGCGGCACTACTTCTTTTATGGACTTCTACCGCTAAACGATTCTCTTCTTCCAGATAAGGAGTTAAATCAAATTCAGAAGGCGTGAAAGAATCTTCTGCATAACCGACAAAGTGCCCATTTAACCAGACATACATTGCCTGTTCGACACCTTCAAATCGAATGGTGATCGCCTTTTCTTTCATTTCTTCATTTAAAGTAAAGTTCGTCACATATGAGCCAACTGGGTTATAATCGGCTTGAGAAAACATCCCCTCGGCTTCTTCCTTACTAGCGGTTGTATAAGCCGGACGTCTAAACTCATGCCCTTCCCATGGATACATCGTATTGATGTAGTGGATCTTGTCGTATCCTGCTAGTTCGATATGCCCAGGAACATCAATCTGATCGAAGCTGCTGTTATCAAATTCCTTTTCAAAAAAATTCACTGGACGTTCTAAAGCATTACGGGAATAGCAAAATTGCCACTTCCCATTCAGTGATTGGATTCTGGTGTTTCCTGTTTCCACTTCTTCTTTAGCACCATAAATAACATGATCACTATGGGCTTTCCTTTGATTTACTCGATACACTTGCGGATCATCTAACCATTCAATCAATGCGTTCATTTTTCTATTCTCCTTCGTCTATACTCATAAAATGAATCAATTCTGTTTGAAAATCGCCATAAAAATCCGGGAAATAAAGACCTATTGTCATTAATTCCGATCCTGAATATACTTTGCCATCTATCTGGTTCTGGTATAGTTTTTCTTCGCTTAGTCCAACAAGGCGTACCTCATGAAATTCGGGCTGTGCATTTGCCAACCGACGATTTATAAATAAGAGGACTTCCTGTTGGTTTTTTGAAACAAATTCCCAGGAAGCAATATTTTGCTCAAAGGGATTTTGTAAACGATAGAAATCACCATATTGGACTGTCTGTCTGATTTTTTTATAAAATTCTACCTGTGCGGCTACTTCCTGCTTTTCCTCACTAGATAATTTTGTTAGATCGAGTTCATATCCAAACACCCCGCCCATGGCCACATCTCCACGTGTTTTTAAACTGGTGACTCGAGCCGTTTGATGATTAGGAACAGCTGATACATGGGCAGTCATAGCTGAAATAGGATAAGCTAAGCTCGTCCCATATTGGATATTGATGCGTTCAACCGCATCTGTATTGTCACTAGTCCAAGACTGTGGCATATAATAAAGCAGCCCTGCATCGAACCGTCCACCACCACCAGAACATCCTTCCCAAAGGATATGAGGATAGTCGTTTGTTAAGTTTTCCATCATCTCATATAATCCTAATAGATAACGATGCAAAACTTCCCCTTGGTTTTGTTTGCCCAATGACACCGAATAGACATCAGATAGCGATCGATTCATATCCCATTTGATATAGTCGATCTCCACACTGTCTAACAAATGCCGTAACTGTGTTTCAATCGTCTGCCGGACTTCTTTTCGGGTAAAATCAAGGACGTGTTGAGATCTAGAAGCCGATGGTTGACGACCTGGTTCTTTCATCATAAATTCGGGATGATCCCGATTTAATTGAGAGTCACTGGAAACCATTTCAGGCTCAACCCACAAGCCAAACTTTAGTCCTTTTTGGTGAACATAGTCAGCGATCCCTTTTAAGCCATTTTTCAATTTCCCTTGATATTCAAACCAGTCTCCTAGAGAAGATTGGTCCGAATCTCTTTTCCCAAACCAGCCGTCATCTAAAACAAACATCTCTATCGCTAATTCGTTTGCTTCATCAACGATCGCTTCGATCTTTTTGCTCGTAAAGTCAAAATAAGTCGCTTCCCAATTGTTGACTAGGATCGGACGTTCTTGGTATTGAAATTGCCCTCTTGCTACTCGTTCCCGTAATAAATGATGGGTCACTTGACTCATCCCATTCAACCCTTGATCAGAATAAGTTAAGAGTATTTCCGGTGTTTGGAAGCTTTCATATGGTTGTAACTCCCAAGAAAAATTATAGGGATTGATCCCACCGATCACTCTAAATTGTTGAATGGCATCTTTTTCAATCTCAAAGGAATGATTTCCCGAATAAACAAGATGGATCCCAATCGCTTCCCCTGTGAATTCAGTTGTTGCATGATTTGTCAAGGCGATGAATGAATTCATCTGATGACTGCTTGAACCACGACGGCTTTCAAATGATTTGATGCCATCTGTTATGCTTTGTCTAGACATCTGCCGTTCTTTGACATGCGCTCCTGGTAAGGCAATCACTTCATCAAACCGGCCTGAATTCGTAAAATCAAGTTGAAAAGAGGCTGCTTTTTCAATCATCACTGGATCATTGGTTTCATTTCTTACCTTCAGCGAACGTGTAATCACTGCTCTTTCTCGATAAATCGTATAGGAAAGATCCACGTAAATCTTTTCTTCACGATCTTTCAACGTCACGATCAACGTTTCTGCCTCTGTATCATTCTTGATATACGCTTGCGGTAATCCAGATAAATTTGGCTTTCCTTCTTGGATCTGAAAACTTTCATAACGTAGATCAAGCAGATTTGATCCATTTTCTCGACGAATCATCAAGGCAGGTAATCGATAATCCATCCCTCCGTGCCCTGAATACTCTTGTGGTAATGTATCTTTTGAATACGTTCGATCTTCATTTAAGGGGACGTTCCCAGAAAAGCCACGATCTCTGCGAGGATATTTTTTATGATTATGATAATGGGTCGTTCTTTTACCAAAATAAACATGAGCCAGAACTTCACTTTCTTCAATTTGAAGAATATAGGAAATTTCTGAATTGGATAGATGAAATACTTTTTCCTGTTCGTCAAATGTGATTAAAGCTGCTCTTTGATTCTTCATCACTTGTTCCATTGTTTCACCTCTCAAATAAATAGTAACCGTTTACTTTTGTTACATTTCCTGTATACTGTTTACTAAACAAATATGTCAATAAAAATTTTTATTTTTTTGTAAGGGGTGCCATTTTATGGTTGGAATTAGAGATGTCGCAAGAAAAGCCAATGTTTCACCTGCTACGGTCTCAAGAGTTTTGAATGAAGACAAAACGATCAGTGTCTCTGCTGCTACTCGTCAACGGATTTTTACTGCAGCTGCCACATTAAATTATGATATCAACAAGCGAAAATATATTAAAAAACGCCGTCCTTCCATCGGTGTCATTTCAGCAATCAGTAAAGCCAGCGAAGAAAAAGATATTTATTATCGAGAATTACGAGCAGGTCTAGAAGAAGAAGCCAGCCGACTCCATATCGGCATGAATCGAATTTATAATATGTCGGATAACCCGACTGAGTGGAAAGATTTGGATCAATTAGGTGCTATAATCGTAGTCGGTACGATCGATAAAGGTGCAATCGCCGATTTATTGAAACAGAACCGACAATTAGTTGTAGTAGATAATCCAGATATCCAACAAGAAGTGGATATGGTCTATGGGGATCTCGAACGAATGACTAAATCTGTTTTAGAACTTTTTTTAGACAATGGGCACACCAACATTGCTTATATTGGTGGTTATCAAATCGATATTAACGAAGCTGGTCGGAAATCAACAACTGAGAATGAAAAAAGGCTCAGAGCCTACCGCCATTTCATGCAAGACCATCATTTGACCAAACAGATCAATTATTATTTAGGAGAATGGACAGAGGAATCCGGAGAGCAGTTAGCGACCAAACTTCTCGAAAAACAAAAACATGATTTACCGACGGCCATTTTGATCGGTAGCGATCCTTTAGCATTAGGTGTTTATCGAGCATTACAAAAAGACAATCGAAAAATTGGAGAAGAGATCGTTCTAGTTAGCTTCGATAACATCGAGGCGATTGCTGATTTATCTCCTAGTTTAACAAGTATAGCGATCAATGCAAAAGCCATTGGTCAGTCTGCTGTTCGATTAGCGGTGGAGCGAATCGATGGTTTGAGAGATGAACCGATCATTGTCACTTATCCTACACGACTAATCATTAGAGAAAGTTTTAACCCTGATAAATCCTAACCAAAGAGACGAAGAAGAGCGAGATAACTATCCTTTCCCGCTCCTTCTTCGTCTACTTTTGCTTATCCTCATTTGTTAAATCAGCTTCTACTTTTTGGCTTTCGATCCATCCTAAATAATATTCATGATAGACTCCTTCTTCCGTTTGCTTCGTTAGCAGATACTGTCCAATCACATTTCCTGTTTGATACCCTCGTTGAGCTAATGTTAATCTTACTTCTTCGATATTGTTCTTTTCGGTATGATTGACTTCCACTTGTAATAAAAATCGATGATAAGTTTTACCTGGCTGATTGTACCAAACAATTTTAGACAGTGGAATTGTGGCTGATGTTTGGTCTGTACAGAAGCCATAAATCATTTCATCGCTCAGCGAAAAATCAAAATACCCACCGAAGCTGGCATAGTTTTCAAGATAGGCTTTCGAATCTAAAATGTCGTCGGAATCCACTATGACGATTGCCGCAAAAGGAATTGTTTCTTTGGTAATGCCTCGATTGTCAATCATAAGTTTTAATTGTTCTTTTCGAGCCAAGATTTCTTCATGTTTTTTTTGCAGACTTATTTTTTCTTGCTTGATCCGCTGCTCTGTTTCTGCAATCGTTGCATAATGTTCTTCGATCGTTTTTCCATATAAATTTTTCATCTGTTTGATTGGAACATCTAATTTTCGATAGAAATTGATGTCATAGATCTGAAAAATATCATCAATATTAAACATCCGATATCCGTTTTCTTCATGGCGTAGAGAATGGATTAACCCTTGCTCATCCCAAAAACGAATCGTTGACTTTGGTACATTTAGTAGTTCCGAGACTTCTCCGATTGTGTAAAATTTTGGCATTTCCGCTCACCTCTTGTTAATTTTACCGCTTCTTCTATTGACCTTCAAGTAACTTTAAGGTGTAAAATTCATTATTGTCTAGTAAAAGGAGGAAACAAAATGACATTACTTAAACAATTCCTATGGAAGAATAAAAAAATCGTAGGCATGACTTTTTTATTCGTCTGTTTACAAATCATTGGTACACTTGGTGTTCCTAAATTAGTGGCAACATTAATTGACGAGGGGATAGTTACTGGTCAAAACAGTAAAATTTATACCATTGGTCTACAAATGGTATTCATAGCCTTGCTAGGTACTTTTTCAGCGATTGCTTCTAGCTATTTTTCTGCACTAGTGTCTGCAAAATTTGGCTACCAAACAAGGGAAACCTATTTTGATAAGTTCCAACAATTATCGATGAAAGATGCAGATGAATTTGGAAGTGCCTCACTCCTGACTCGAATGACTAATGATGTAGATAATATCCAACAAATGATTGTACTCTTTTGTCAAATGATCTTACCTGCACCAATCATTGCGGTGTTTACAATTGTCATGATGCTTCAATATTCCATGACATTGACATTGATTACATTGATTTCTGTGTTTATTTATGCTGTCGTTATTTACATCTTAATGAAAAAAGGAACCCCTCTATCTCTCAGTATCCAACCAAAAATGGATCGTATCACAGTGACTTTAAGGGAATTTTTTACAGGTGTGAATATGATTCGAGCCTTTAACAATCAAGACTATGAGGAGAAGCGCACCAATCAAACATTTGAGAAGTATGCCACACAGATGATCCGAGTCAATCGCGTATTTGCTTGGGTCACTCCGATTGCATTTTTATTAATGGGGATCGTATACAGCGCCATTCTTTGGTTTGGTGGTTCGTTGGTCAGTGAAGGTGCACTACAGATCGGGACTGTTACTGCCATCGTCGAATATTCGATGCTCACGTTGGCTTATCTAATGACTGCAGCTATGGTGTTAGTCGTCGTTCCAAAATCGATGTCCTCTCTTCGGCGGATCGAAGAAGTGTTGAATCAACCTATTGAGATCATTGATCCGGAAAATCCATCAACAGCTTCGCTGAATATGGATGATGAACATGTGTTATCTTTTGAACACGTTTCTTTCAGTTATACCAAAGATTCGGAACCTGTATTGGAAGATATCCATTTTAAGGTACCTAAAGGCAAAACAACTGCCATCGTTGGCGGAACTGGTTCTGGTAAAAGTACAATAGCCAAATTGCTCCTTCGTTTGAATGATGTGACCAGTGGACAGATTACATTAGGGGGTCAACCACTCCAACAATTAACACAAGAAATGATTCGCTCAAAAATCAGCTATGTTCCGCAAAAAGCGTTTCTGTTTAGTGGAACAATTTTATCAAACCTGCAAATGGGCAATGAGCATGCAACAGAAGAAGAATTGACCTCAGCTATACGTATTTCACAATTAGAGGAAGTTTTGGATAAATTGCCCAAAAAATTAGCTAGTTTTGTTGCACAAGGCGGAGATAATTATTCTGGCGGACAAAAACAACGGATGTGTATTGCACGAGCGCTCATCAAACCAGCAGATATCTATGTTTTCGACGATAGCTTTTCTGCTTTGGACTACAAGACGGATGCAAAACTAAGAACAGCCCTCCATGAAGAAATGGCTGATAAGACATTGATCATTGTGGCTCAAAGATTGAGTACAATCATGAACGCTGATCACATCATCGTTTTAGACAATGGCCGAATCGTGGGACAAGGAACTCACGAAACACTCCTTGCTACTTGTCTTTCTTATCAGGAATTTGCTAAATCACAAGGGATTTTGAAAGAAGGGAATATATGAAAACAACTGATGTAAAAATGAATAAACATAGTTTGATCCGCTTTTGGAAAATGATTCAATCTGATCACAAAACATTTTATGGCTTACTATTATGTAGTTTAATCGGTAACCTGATGGTCGTTGCAATGCCGATGATCATGGGCGTTGGTATCGATCAGCTTTTAAGTCGAATCCGTACGATCGGGATTGCTGAAATGACATTTCATGATGTCAAGGATGCCCTTTTGTTCCCTGTTGTTTTATTACTCGTTTTTTCTTTTTTAAGTAGTATTACTTCTTTCATTCAAGAATACGCAATGGCTTCATTGAGTGAAAAAATCACACTTAATGTTAGAAAAGAAATGACCAAGAAATTCAAAACATTACCAATGGCCTTCTTTGATCAGCATCAGGTAGGAGATATCATCAGCCGAACAACGACTGGTTTGAATCAACTAGCACAAGTCTTGCTAACAGGGATCAATCAATTTTTCACTTCCATTGTAACGATTTTATTTTCAATTTTGATGCTGTTTTATATTGACAGCAAATTGACGTTACTGATTCTTTTATTGATCGTTGGTAGTTCCTGGGTCACTCAACTCTTTGCGAATAAAAACAAAAAGATTTCTGATGACAATCAAACAGAACTAGGTTCATTAAATAATAAAGTGGAAGAATATCTTGCAGGTAACTTGGTCATCAAAACATTCAATCAACAAGATCAAGCGATCGAGTCGATCCGTCAAGTAAATCATTCACAGTACCAAGCATTTAAAAAAGCGCAATTCATGAACTTTGCCATCTATCCAGCGATTCGCTTGATCAATCAATCAGCGTTCATTTTAAGTGCTGTCTTAGGTGGGATCTTAGTAATATCTGGTGGACTCACACTAGGATTGTTACAAGCTTATCTGCAGTACATCAATCAAATCTCTGAGCCGATCTCGACCGCTTCTTATGTCATCAATTCGTTACAATCTGCTATGGCGGCGATTGATCGTATCTTTGAGATTATGGATGAACCAAATGAGCGTTCTGATCACGAAAATACAACATCACTTGACCAGCCTGCTGGTTCAATCAGGTTCAAAGATGTTCGATTTGGTTATAGTCCAGATAAGATCTTGATGGAAAATGTCAACTTTTCGGCTAAACCAAAACAAACAATTGCAATCGTGGGACCAACTGGGGCAGGAAAAACGACATTAGTCAATTTACTCATGCGATTTTACGAGCTAAACCATGGAAGAATCGAATTCGACGGAATCGATATCACGAAATTCTCTCGTAGTGAGTTACGTAAACACTTTGGGATGGTTTTGCAAAATACATGGCTCTTTGAAGGCACAGTGGCAGATAATATTGCTTATGGGAAACAGCAAGCTTCCAGAGACGAAATCATTGCGGCTGCCAAAATTGCCCAATGTGATCATTTCATCCGTACGTTACCTGAAGGATATGATACGATTATTTCAAGTGAAAATGGTTCGTTGTCACAAGGACAACAACAGCTATTGACCATTGCTCGGGTATTGCTGGCGAATCCTTCCGTAGTTATTTTAGATGAAGCAACCTCCAGCGTGGATACCCGCACCGAAGCAATGATCCAAAAAGCAATGAATGCTGTCACAGAAAACCGAACCAGCTTTATTATCGCCCATCGGTTATCTACGATTGAAAATGCCGACTTGATTTTAGTGATGGAAAATGGAAATATTATTGAACAAGGAACTCATCAGTCACTATTAAGCAAACCAACACTTTATGCTAGTTTATATAATAGCCAATTTCAAATCACATAAAAGAGATTGTGAAAAGTGCGCTTTGATCTGAGTAATAAGGAAGAAAATCTCGAAACAGCTCCTCATGTTTTGAGATTTTTAGACTTATTACCGAGGGTCAGCACTTTGAACACCGTTTAGCAAGAGGCTGTGAAAGAAGCGTTTAGCTCCGAGCGAATAAGAGAGGATTTTTTAAAATAGCTCCTCATATTTTAGAAAATCATCGCTTATTGTTGAGGAGTTGCTTCTTGAACGCCGTTTATATCAAGAAGTTGTGAAAAGTGCGCCTTGACCTAAGTAATTTTGAACACTTTTTACCTATTTTAAACCCCATAAAAAAGAGCCTTGGAAAAAAGTCCAGGCTCTTTTTTATGGATCTATTCTTTCAATCTCTCTTATTCACAAATTCAATCGTTGCATAGAGAACTTTCACTTACATAAATTGTCAATGTCTCTCCTTACGCCATTTTCTTTTTGGTGTTGAAATTCATCTAAACCTTTTTAGCGATTCTCTACTTGCGATAATTGTTGTTCGAATTGCCATGTTTCTCCACCATCAGTCGAATAAAAAAGACAAGCAAACATTTTCCCTGCATCGATCGATCCATTTTTTAGGAGGTAAAACTTGGTTTCCAATTTATTGGCACTTACTTGTACCACTTCATTTGGTGACTGGAACAAATCGATCCCTCCCAATTGATACTCACCCGGGATAGCTACCAAGGATTCTTTGAATGTTAGTCCCCCATCATTCGTATAATAGATGTTTTCTCTTGTAGAAAGGAAACCCAATGTCTTCGTCACAAAACTAACATTTTGAATCGGTTGATTTACGATGGTACTGCCGCTTTTTTGCCAGCTTTGCCCTTTATCGTTGGTCGTATAAATTTTTAGACTTTCCGCAGACATTCCTGTAGAGGATGAAAATACCATGACGCCTTGATCGTTTGTGAAAAAGTTTGCTTTACGATAACGAACCTGTCCGCCTTGATCTGTAATCTGACTTTTTTGCCACGTCTTCCCATTGTCAGCTGATGATAATAGGTAAACGTTTTTTTGATCAGGTGAATAGATAAACCAAGAAAAAGTAGGAGAAACATCAAATGTTTTGTCCATCCATTCCCCTTTTGCAACAGTACCCGAAGTCAAAGTATAGTCACCAAAACGCAACCAGTCCACAGCAATTGGAACGAAATGCCAGTCTTTTCCTTGATTCGTCGTCAAATACAAGGCTTGTGTTTCTGGGTCTATTTTTACGTCATTCGTTTGCTCAGTGGTCAAATTGACGGATGTTTGAACAGGTTTCAATAAACCGTCCTGATTAGTCGAAGTTGGCATTTTTCTTACTTTTTCTTCGCTTTGCATCATAGAGTGTACATTCGTTGCTACTGGTCCTGCATTAATGAATTGATAAACACCCCCGCCAATCAATAAGAGTGTTCCAACTCCAATTGCTAAATGAGAGTAAAAAGGCTCAATTCTTTTTTTGTTTTTTTGGTCTATCGGTTCATTTACTTGCATAAAAACATAGTATCGATTACTGCCATACCAAGTAAGTTGTTCTCCTAGAAAAAGTGAGACACCCTCCATCGTTTGCAGCAGAAAATAACGCCTCTTTTTCGCAAGTGTAAACTCCTTTTTGTTATGATCACTCAAGTAGAGATAATTTTCGTCCTGAGAGCCAACTGAAATATGTAACATATTCGCCACTTGTTTTTCCAGCCATTGATCATAATGCCGAGAGATGTTCCTCTTTTTGAACCATAGCACAGCAACGAGAAAAAACAAGAATAGTCCTATCGCAAAGTCAACATAACTTGAAAAATGGTACAAACTAGTGATTCGCTCCATTTTAAATGAATGTGGATGATTCTGCTTTAAATGATGGTAGATGTTTCCCCATCCGACAAAGAACAACAAGTTAGCGATAAAATACATCCCAATTTTCCATGTCATATTTTTCGTTCGTTGATTGATGATAGACAACATCTTTGTTTTTGCTGACATCAATTCAATAATCAATAATTCTTTATCCATCTTGCCAATCTCCTTTTTTTACATTATGACGTAAAACGAGGAGATTGGCTAGTTGATTTACGCTTTATTTAACGTTTATCTTTTTTTTGTAAACAAAGTATAATCCAAGTAAGAAGCAAGCCATGCCAATCATAGAAAGACTTGATTTTTGATAACCTGTAGTAGGTAGTTTTTTGTCTTCTTGTTCTTCTTGTTCGTCTTTTTCATCTTTTTTATTTTTTTCATTTTTTTCGTCTTTTTTATCTCTCTGATCGTTGTTATTCGTTGTCTCATTTGGCGTTGCTGGTACAGGCTTTTTATCCCCCGATTGGTTCGTATCCGCATCTGCTTTTTCTTTAGTTGGTTCAGCTAGCACATGGATTTCAACAGTTTTCTTTTGATGACCGTTTTGATAGGTCACTGGATAAACGCCAACTTTTGTCGTATCCACCTTACCAGAAACCATTTTCTGGTCAAATGTTAGGGGATTTCCTTCTTTATCATTGGCTGAAATAAAATTGTCTTGTGGATTCCAATTGTCTCCTACATAGAGTGTGGAACCTTTAACTACGAGTGTTTCTTTGTTCTCTTTGACCGTTACTTTGATCGTCTTACTTGCTATTCCGTTGGTATACGTCACAAAATAATCGCCCGTTTTTTGGCTATCCACCGAACCTTCCACCATTTTTGGAGTGAACGCTAGAGGCATCCCATCTTCATCAGTAGCTGAAACAAAATTAGCTTGTGGATCCCATTGATCACCCACATAAATAACTGAGTCTTTGGCCTGAATGCTCTCCTGGTTTTCTTTCACTGTTACATGAATGACTTGAGCAGCGCTACCATTAGTATAAGTAATCGGTGTCACTCCTGCTACTGAGGTATCCACTGTTCCACTGACCATACTCATATCAAATGGAAGGGGATTTCCTTCCTTATCTGTTGCTGAAATAAAATTATCCTGTGGATCCCAGGTTTCACCAAGGTAAAGCGTCGAATCTTTGGCTAAAATTGATTCATAGTTTGGCTCTTTCTGCCAAACATACGTATCTGCCATCGCTCCTGTATAGTTCGTCATCAATTCTTCTGAAGTTAGCACGTATTCCCCTGCAGGGTTCGTAACCGTTCCAGAACCAACGTTTTGCCAATAACCAGTGTTTCCATCTTCTACTGGAATAGCAGGAAGATTGGCTGAATCTACAAAACGATAGCCTTTACCAAGAGTCAATTCATTGAGGCTCGTTGTTCCAGCCAGCATTTCTGCCATTTCTACGGGATCCTCAAACTGAAAATAAGAAAGATCTAATTTTTTTACTTTCGAACAATTTAAGAACATATATGTCAGATAATTCACAGACTCTGTATTGAAATTAGACACATCGATCGTCTCTAGTAACTCACAATTAGCAAACATGTATCTCATTGCTTGGACTAGACTGGTGTCAAAATTAGAAACGTCCAAAGAGGTTAAACTATTACAGCCATTGAACATATAATTCATGGATGTTACTTGACTTGTATCAAAACCTTCCACTGCGATCGTTTTCAATTTGCGACATTGATCAAACATGTAATGCAAATGAACAACCTTTGATGTATCAAAATTAGAAACGTCCACACTCTCTAATTCATAATTCAAACGAAACATCACTGAAAGATCAATCGCACTTGATGTATCGAAATTTGAGACATCCACATAGCGCAACTTCTTACATTCAGCGAATAAACGTGACATATAAACCACATTTGATGTATCAAAGTGAGCGATATCTAAGGTAATTAATTCATTACAAGCAAAAAACATTCTGTTCATGTTGACAACATTACTCGTATCAAAACTAGAAAGATCGATTGATTGTACTTTGGTACATCGACTGAACATGCCACTCATATCAACTACATTACTTGTATCGAAACTTGAAAGATCAAGATGAATGAGATTCTCTGTTTGGTCAAATGCTTCAAAAAACATATTAGACATATTCGTGACATTTGACGTATCCCATCCTGACAAATCAACGCCATTTAGTACACGACAGTCAGAAAAAAAGGAAGTCATATCCGTTACTTGACTTACGTCTAAATAAGCTAAATTCTCAATGGACAAAAGATTAGTATATCCATAAAATAAGCGATGAGTTTCTTTAGGAGCAATCGTTGGTCCAGTGAATACCATTTTTTTTATTTTAAATCGATAGCTGTTGAACCAAGGAGGAAAAAACGTAACCGGTGTTTCTCCCAATGTGCCTCCTCCAATATATAATGTACCTTCTGCATCGATTCGCCAAGAACAAGTTCCGAAAACACCACTGGCAATATCGGTGGATTCTTCTGTAGGTGTGGCAGTGTTGAGAAGCGTCTCCTCTTGTTCTGTGTTTTCCGTCAATTGATCCTGATCTAAGTCAACAGCTGATTGACTTTCAGTTGGTTGATCAAGGCTCTCTGATTCCTCTACCAGTTCTTCTTGCGGAACTTCTGTCATTGACTCCTCTAACTCTGGCTGATTTTCATCAGGTTCCTGGATCATTGTTTCTAATGGATTTTCGACCAGATCGTTTTTACCCCCTGGTTCGTTTAAACTAGTTGCTGTTTGTACTTGCTCTTCGTCTGGTTTACTCCATTCTTCGGCATAAGAATAAGAAAACGGATGAAGCAGAGATTGTGTCGCCAACCAAATCGCTAACGAACATTTGACTAACTTTTTCTTGTTCATTGATTTTCCCCCTAAATTCACCATGTTTTTAAAATAAAAGCTATTTATATAATCAACGATTACTTGAAGGAAAAGTTTTCTATTTTTTTCTTTCAAAAAAAATATTAGTAAAAAAATTGAGCTCATCGTTTATTCAAGTTAAAATAAAAAAGATTTCACTAAATAAATTACGCGGCTTTTAATTAAAGTCGGGAAGGAATAAGAATGAATAACCTATTTTTCAGATTATTAAATAACAAGCAATTGCAGCGGCAGATAAGAATTCTTTACTATTTACATAAATGTGATTCGATTTCTTCAACTGAAAAACTAGTGAAAGAACTTGAAACAACAGCACCGACACTTCGCGCGGATATTGATTCTTTACAACAATTACTTCCCAAGGGAATGACCATCAAATATTATAAAAAGATCGGTTACCGATTGATGGTTTCTACATTTAAAACGATTGATTCCATTGTCATGGAGATCGCTAAAGATACAATTGTTTATAAATTGATTGACGAAATCTACCGAGGTCGTATTCATTCATTCCAAACTGCCACCGAACAGTTTCATCTCTCGCATTCAGTTTTGAGAAAGACCATTCGCCATATTAACAAAGAATTAAAATTTTATCGCCTTACTTTATCGACTAAACAATTAGATTTATTAGGAAATGAAGCAGATATCCGTTACTTTTTATTTGAGTTTTACCATGGTTTTAGACAAACATTTACGACCAATCATTCTTATCAAACAATCAACAATACATACGAAGAACTCCAAGAAGCGACAACGCAAATCGCAACAAATTATTTTCGCATCAACTTATGGATGAATATTTTAAAACAGCGCTTATTAAATAAACAAATGATTCATCTCGAACCGTCCTTATGTAAAGAAATTAAGGCAAGAACAAGTTTCATTCAGTTTAAATCGGTTTTTAAAAAGTATTTTAAAAGTAGATTTGGTATTACCCAAGTAGCCGAGGAGGAAATTGTTTGGTCTTACCTCATACGCTTACATTGTGTTTCTTACTACCCAGCTAACAAAACTTTGAATCTGTGCTATCCAGAAGATATTCCAACCTTAGAACAGTATGAACCATTTTTACGACCATTACAGAATTCTACAACTATCACAAATGTCGACCTGCTAAAGTTAAAAGGATATCTCAGCAACCTGCGTCTGCTGACAAAAATCTCTTCTCATTTTGAGCGAATCACTTTAGAACTTCATACTAGCGTACCTATGAAAGTCAAAAAACTTTTTAAAGAATGGCAGAACTATTTAAAAAAGTATACACATGTATTACCTTTTTCTGTTACCCACTATCAAGATATCGCCTTAACGTTAAGTATTATTCATTATGCCAATTTAACCTCTTCCTCTACCCAAAAAAAACAGACGATTTTATTTTCATTCCAAGGAGAACCCGGATTAGAAGACTATTTGACTCGATTCGTATGCCAATTGCTTCCACAAAATGTGGTTCCTCTTTTTGTCTCTAATAAATTTATTTCACATAAGATGGTTTTAGAAACTGAGGTTGCATTGGTTGTTTGCAATTATGATTTTCTAGATACAACCTGCCCTTGCCCAGTACTCTTACTTTCTTATTTTCCTACAAAAAAGGAATGGTTCGATCTACAACAATACATTTTTAAATTAGCTTATCCAATCAATGATTGATCATTAGCTGAACAAGTAATAAAAAAAAGAATCAACACGATTTTTAGTTTCGTGTTGATTCTTTTTAATTATTTATTATAGATTTTTGGTCCTTTTCGCATATTCCGTCGATCATTTTTAGGCTCAGCCATTTTTTTTGAACGTCCGCCGCCTTGTTTCTTTTTGATCAATTCAAGCATTTTTTCCTTTGTATCCATCTTGTACCCCTTTCTTTATGATTGTCAGCCACGTTATCATTTTCTAGTTTTCTGATTCTTTTACATGATTCACTAAGTTTGAATTATCCCTTAGGTGCTAATAGCGCCACTAATTCCACATGATGTGTTTGTGGGAATAAATCGACTGGTTGTACTTTTTTCACTTCGTAGCCTGACTCAGCAAATAACTTTGCATCTCTGGCAAAAGTTGCTGGATTGCAAGAGATATACACTAATTTCGCAGGTTCCATGTCAATGGCTGACGCAATAAAACGTGCATCTAATCCTTTTCTTGGCGGGTCGACAACGATCACAGATGGTTTGATCCCTTTGTCTTGCCATTTCTTCATGACTGTTTCTGCCTTACCCACTTCGTAATGAGCATTTTCAATTTTGTTTGTTAATGCATTGAATTGTGCATCTTCAATCGCTTCCGGAACAAGTTCCATGCCATAGACCTCTTTAACTTTATCAGCTAAAGATAAACCGATCGTTCCAATACCAGAGTAAGCATCAATGACGGTATCTTCTTTTTGTAACGCTGCAAATTCAATGGCTGTTTGATACAATTTTTCCGTTTGTTCAGTATTCACTTGATAGAATGATTTTGAGGAAATACGGTAAGTTTTTCCCAATAGTTGATCCTCAATATAACTTCTACCATAAAGAACCTTCTCTTTATCGCCTAATATCACGTTTGTTTTCTCTTCGTTGATATTTTGAACGACTGAAACGACTTCTGGCAATTCTTCATGAATAATAGAAGCAATTTCCTTTCCTTTAAAGAATTTTTCTTTTCGTGTAACTAAAACGACCATCATTTCATGTGAGTAATGACCTCTTCTGATGATAATATGACGGATTTGTCCTTCATTTTTCGCCTCGTTATAACCACGTACTTGGAAACGTTGCAAAATATCTCTCACACGTTTGATGGCTTCATCGATTGCTGGATCTTGAATATAATAATCCTCGATTTCAACTAGTTCATGGCTATTCTTTTTATAAAAACCAGTTGCTAGACGACCATCTATTCTTCTCACTGGAATCTGCGCTTTGTTACGATAGCCAACAGGATTCTCCATTGGGATGGTAGGTAAAATGTCAACCTCTGGCATCTTTGCGATCTTGCTCATGACATTTTCCACTTGCTTTTGTTTAAAAAGTAATTGTTGCTCATAGTTCAAATGTGCTAAAGGAGCAATTCCTGTCCGTAGAAGGCGATTATCCTTTAATGGTTGACGGTCTGGTGATTCGGTTAGCCATTTTTCTACTTTTCCATAACCAAATTTATTCCCGGCTTTTACTACTAGCACTTCCACTCGTTCACCTGGTAATGCATTTTCAATAAACAAAGGATAGCCATCGATTTTAGCTACGCCCATACCTTCATAACTTAAATCGATAATATCTAATGTGTAACGTTCATTTTTTTTAACTGATAGTTTCTCTTTCATAATAACTCCTCATTTAGGTTTATAACTGAAGCAGTTTTGCTTTTAGTACCACGGTCATATCCAAAAAACGAACATTTGTGTTTTATTGGATAGGGACTTGGTACCGGGTTGCTTCAGGACATTTTTTTTAGGCACATAGAGCCTTTTTTTGGCAAGTCCATTTATTCACTTGATGCCTTCACTTCATTTACGATCCAATTGTCAATCTTTCGTTCGCCTGCTTTAGACTCAACAAAGAAAAATAACATACTGTTACATAATGACCTTCAATAAATAAGAATTAATTTTTATCATACGAAAGGGTGGAACGATCATTTGTCCCACCCTTTACGTCATTTTTCTTTATCTGCAATCTTGCCGTCACCGTCTATATCTTCATCAGTCAAACGCTCAACTTCTTTGACAAATTCTTTGCTGACCTCTTCTAACTCCTCTTCGGAACCAGTAATTGCTTCATCTGGAATTTGGTCGATGTTTGCATAAAATTCAATATGTTGATGAAGGTTTTGGAAGTGCATAGGTGCATTTCCACCATATTCGCCGTCTAAGTTGATCATGACCGGTCGGTTGATATCGTCTTCTGTTTCGACATACAAACTGCTGGTTTTCGTATAAATCACTCGAGAATCATCTACATGGCGCCCACCATTCAACATCAAGGCTGCGATATGCAAAATTTCAAAAATATTCGCTGTTTTGACAATAATTAATGAAAATTTACCATCGTCTAGCTTGGCATCAGGCGCAATCTTTTCGAACCCGCCGACTGAATTAGTGAGTCCTAAAAAGAACATAGAGGCATTCCCGATGTATTCTCCTTCATCATATTTCAAGCGCATTTTGATTGGTTTCACTCGAGGCAGCATCTCTGCTCCTTTAGCTAAATATGCCAAATAGCCGAAAATACTCTTTAGTTCTGAAGGAACTTCATAAGTTAACTCCGTTAAATAACCACCCGCAGCGATGTTGATAAAGTAGCTATCTTCCGTTTGACCGATATCCATCTTAACCGTCTGATTCTTCTTGATAACTTCAGCTGCGGCTTTGATATCATCCCGTGGAATCTTTAACGCACGTGCGTAATCGTTAGTAGTACCTGCTGGGATAATCGCCATTTTAGGACGATGCTCAAGCGGTGCAATACCGTTAACAACCTCATTGATTGTCCCATCGCCTCCCGCAGCTACCACCAGATCAAACCCATTTTCTGCTGCTCTTCTTGCTTCATTTTTGGCAGAATTTTTTTCTGGTGTTGTCGCATACGCACTTGCTTCATAGCCAGAATCCTCCAAGGCTTGGAGGATATCCGCTAGATTTTTTTTCAACAATTCTTTGCCAGAAGTTGGATTATAAATAACACGAGCTTTTTTCATGATCTACTCCTAGCGTTTTGCTAATTCTTCTTGCAACAGTTTATTAACGACACCTGGATTGGCTTGACCTTTAGTTGCTTTCATGATTTGTCCTACTAAGAAACCAACCGCACGATCTTTTCCGTTTTTGAAGTCATCTACTGATTGTTGGTTATTATCTAAGATTTCGTTGATAATTGGTAATAGTTTGCTTGGATCAGACAACTGAACCCAACCATTTTTTTCAACAACATCTTGTGCGTCGCCACCATTTGTGATCAATTCTCGGAATACTTTTTTCGCAATCTTAGAACTAATCGTACCATCTGCAATCAGACGAATCATGCCTGCTAGATTTTCAGGAGTCAAGTTCGTTTGAGCTAATTCTAGTTTCTCACTGTTCAAGTAAGCAGATACTTCACCCATTAACCAGTTAGATGCCTGTTTTGCATCCGCACCATTCTCTAAAGTCGCTTCAAAGAAGTCAGACATTTCTTTTGATAGAGTTAGAACCATTGCATCATACTCAGGTAACCCTAATTCTTGGATATAACGTTGACGACGAGAAGCAGGCATTTCCGGCAAGCTTGCTTTCACTTTTTGGATCCATTCATCGTCAATCATAAATTTAGGAATATCAGGTTCAGGGAAATAACGATAATCGCTAGAACCTTCTTTGACACGCATCAAAATTGTTTTATTAGTTGTTTCGTCAAAACGTCGTGTCTCTTGTTGGATTTCTCCACCAGAAAGTAAGACTTTTGCTTGACGTTTTTCTTCGAAGGCTAGACCTTTTTTAACAAATGAAAGGGAGTTTAAGTTTTTCAACTCTGCTTTTGTTCCAAATTCTTCCTGTCCATAAGGTCTTAAAGAAATATTGGCATCACAGCGCATAGAACCTTCTTCCATTTTCACATCACTAACTTCAGTAAATTGGATGATTGAACGCAATGCTTCTAGATAAGCATAGGCTTCTTCTGGTGAACGCATATCAGCTTCAGAAACGATCTCGATCAATGGTGTCCCTTGACGGTTTAAGTCAACGTAAGAATAGCCACCAATACCATGCATGTTCTTACCAGCATCTTCTTCTAAGTGAACTCGTTCGATCCGTATTTTCTTTTTCTTACCTTCAACTTCGATCTCGATCCAACCGTCATGCCCAATGGGTTGATCAAATTGTGAGATTTGGTAAGCTTTTGGATTATCTGGGTAAAAATAGTTTTTACGATCAAAATGTGTGTCTTTAGAAATTTCACAGTTCAAAGCGAGTGCTGCTCGCATACCGAATTCTAATGCTGCTTTATTCATTACTGGTAAAACACCAGGATATCCCCAGTCGATCACATTTGTATTGCTGTTTGGTTCAGCTCCAAAATGTGCAGGAGCTGGAGAGAAAATTTTTGAGTTGGTCTTTAACTCAACGTGGACTTCAAGCCCAATGATTGTTTCAAAGTTCATTCGCCTTTCCCTCCTAAAATTGCTGGTTTTTGATTATGGAATTGTGTTGCTTGCTCAAAAGCATAGGCTGCTTGGTACATTGTTTTTTCATCAAAATAATTACCAATGATTTGTAAACCAACCGGCATATTCTCAGATAATCCCGCAGGAACTGACATTCCAGGTAAACCAGCTAAGTTAACAGGAATTGTTAAGATGTCACTCATGTACATCGTGATTGGATCGTTAATGTTTTCACCGATACCAAATGCCACTGTTGGAGAAGATGGGCCGATGATCAAATCGTAGTCTGCAAAGACTTTTTCAAAATCACGTTTGATCAATGTTCGAACTTGACCCGCTTTTTTAAAGTAAGCATCATAATATCCAGCACTTAATGAGAATGTTCCCAACATGATCCGACGTTTGACTTCTTCGCCAAAACCTTCAGTACGTGAATTCACATATACATCTTCTAAGTTCTTCACATTTTCTGAACGGTAACCGAAACGAATACCATCAAAACGTTGTAAGTTGGAACTTGCTTCTGATGAGGCAATGATATAGTAGACTGCTACCCCATATTTTGAATGTGGCAAACTTACTTCTTCTACAGTTGCGCCTAATGAACGGAAAGTTTCTGCCGCTTTCAAAATGTTTTCTTTTACGCCAGGAGCGACTCCTTCGCCAAGATATTCTTTTGGTAAAGCAATCTTCATCCCCTTGATGTCGCCAGTCAATCCTTCGGCAAAATTAGGAACAGAAACACCAGAAGATGTGCCATCTTTTTCATCATAGCCACTGATTGCTGTTAAAGCTAATGCATTATCTTTCACGTTGCGAGTCATTGGCCCGATTTGATCTAGTGATGAGGCAAAGGCGATCAAACCAAAACGTGACACACGTCCGTAGGTAGGTTTCATTCCCACGATTCCATTAAATGAAGCTGGTTGGCGAATACTTCCGCCTGTATCACTACCTAAGGAAACTGGGATTTGTCCAGCAGCGACTGCAGCAGCCGAACCACCAGAAGAACCACCAGGAACTTTCGAATGGTCCCAAGCATTTTTTGTTTTCTTAAAGTAAGAAGTTTCTGTACTTCCTCCCATCGCAAACTCATCCATGTTCAATTTACCAACTGGAATCATATCTGCTTGATACACTTTGTCCATGACAGTAGCATCATAGATAGGATCAAAATTATAAAGAATTTTGGAAGCTGCAGTCGTCAACAGATCTTTGGTAACGATATTGTCTTTGATCCCAATTGGAATCCCAGCTAAGACATTATTTTCGTCAATTCCTTTTTCATCTAACGCTTTGGCTTGTGCCAGAGCTTTTTCTTCATTCAATGTAATAAAAGCTTCAATCTCTGGCTCAGTTTCTTTGATTCGCTCAAAGGTTGCTCTTGTTAAATCTTGTGCAGTGATTTCTTTAGAAACCAGTAATGCGTGCAATTCTTCTAAAGAAAGATCATATAGTTTTGTCATTATGCGCCAGCCTCCCCATTATCAATAATTGCTGGCACTTTGATAAAGCCATCTTCTTTTTCTGGTACATTTCTCAACAATTCATCGCGATCCCAACCAGCACTTGCTCGGTCTTGTCGCATAACGTTCACTGTTTCAACCACATTTGATGTAAATGGAACACCTTCTGTATCAACTTCCTCAAGCATTTCCACCATATCAATGATTTTCCCTAATTGATCAGTAAAACTTGCAAGTTCTTCATCTGCGAACGCAAGTTTTGCTAATTTGGCAACGTGTTTTACTTGTTCTTCACTGATCGCCATACTACCCCTTCTTTCTAAACGAGTTAAAAACTTTGCTCTCTATTTTAACATAAGTGATTCCCATCTGAAATTGTTTCTTGAAATTTGTCTGAAAAAAATCAGATTTTCTTAATTAAAATGACTGTCAGCTAATGCTTCTGCCATTTTTTCTTCTGACCATACATCGATTCCTAGTTCTTGTGCTTTGGTCAGCTTACTACCAGCGTCTTCGCCTGCTACCACGATGTCGGTTTTCTTAGACACACTGCCAGTAACCTTACCTCCAAGATTTTCAATGGTTTCTTTTGCTTCTTCACGCGTAAAACGAGTCAATTTCCCTGTTAAAACCACTGTTTTTTCTTTAAAAGGTGATTCGATCGTTTCGATCTGTGAAGAACGAATCCCTTTATACTCAAAGTTGACACCTGCTTGTTTTAGTTCGGACATCAAGTCATGGACCTCTTCATTACTGAAATAAGTCACTACGCTATCAGCAATCGTATCGCCGATCGTGTCTAAAACAATGATTGATTCAAAGTCACTTTTACTTAATGTTTCCAGATCGCCAAAATGCTCTGCTAATATCTTTGCTGCCTTGGAGCCGACGTGGCGAATCCCTAAGCCAAATATCAATCTTTCGACCGAATTATCCTTACTATCGTGGATTGCTGTTAATATATTATTGGCTGATTTTTCTTTGATTTTATCTAACGTCAGCAATTCCTCTTCCGTTAGCTTGTAAAGATCAGCCACATCTGTAACTAGTTGTTTATCATACATCTGTGCCAATACTCTTGGTCCTAGGCCATCGATATTCATGGCGTTACGTGAAACAAAATGATTCAATCCTTCTTTGATTTGTGCTGGACACTTCGGATTGATACAACGAAGAGCAACCTCTTCATCAAGATGAACTAATTCACTATGACAGATCGGACAATGTGTTGGTAAAACATAAGGTTCGCTATCAGCAGGTCGTTGATCCAACACGACTTGTGCTACTTCAGGGATAATATCTCCTGCTTTATAGATACGAACAATATCGTTTAACCTTATATCTTTTAACTTGATGTAATCACCGTTATGCAGACTTGCTCGACTAACTGTCGTGCCAGCCACTCGTACCGGAGTCATAATCGCTGTAGGTGTCACAACACCAGTCCGCCCAACCGTCCATTCGATTTCTTCGATCTTCGTTTCTACTTCTTCCGGTGGGAATTTATACGCTGTTGCCCAACGAGGTGCTTTGACAGTAAAACCTAATTGGTCCTGTAAAGAAAATTCATTCACTTTGATGACGATTCCATCAATTTCATAGGTTAAGTCCATTCGTTTTTCATGGTATTCTTCAATAAATGACCAAACTTCATCAATCGAATGACACAAACGCTTTTCGTGATTCGTATGGAAACCGATCTGTTCTAATTCTTCTAAAGCATCATATTGGGTTGTTGCTTTCATCGGTCCAAAATCCGCTACCGTATATAAAAAAGTATCCAAATTACGTTTTGCAGTAATTTTAGAGTCCAGTTGTCTCAGTGATCCTGCAGCTGCATTTCGAGGATTTGCAAAAATATCTTTCCCTTCTGCTTCTCTTGCTTGATTTAATTGCACAAATGATTTTTTGGGCATAAAACATTCGCCGCGGACTTCGATACTGATAGCATCTTTCAACTTCAATGGGACAGAACGAACTGTTTTTAGATTTTCTGTGATATTTTCGCCAACCGTCCCATCTCCTCTTGTTGCACCACGAACAAATTCGCCATTTTCATAGCGCAAGGAAACCGATAAACCATCAATTTTTAACTCACAGCAGTAATCAACAGGGCGACCAATCGCTTTTTGGACACGTTGATCAAAGGCAAAGAGTTCGTCTTTGCTAAATACGTCATTCAAACTATAAAGCGGAATATCATGAGTCACTTTTTCAAACCCACTGAGAACTTTCCCCCCTACTCGCTGAGTTGGTGAATCCGAAGTGATTAAATCAGGATATTGCTCTTCAATTGCTACTAATTCAGCATATTCTTGATCATAAACATAATCTTCGACAGTTGGTTTATCTTCAACATAATATTCTCTGGACCAACGATTTAACCGAGATCGTAGTTCTTCTGCTCGTTTTGCAGCTTCATCAATTGTCATTTCATGTTCCATCGTTTATCCCCCCTGTTTAAACTTTTTCAATTGGCGCAAATGCTGCTAACAACCGTTTCACACCTTGACTAGGAAATGCCACGTCCAATTCTAAATCTTTGGCAGTACCATTTACCCTTACCACTGTTCCGATCCCCCATTTTTTATGGTTGACTTTATCGCCTGCTTTCCAGCTATTGCTTTCTCCACCAGTTGCTGTTTTTGAAGAAACAACAGTTGTTACTGGTTGTTTGCAGGCTGGTTTAGCTGTTCTGCTCGTAAAAGGACTCGTTTGTTTTGGCGTTGGCCGCATGCCTTGGACTTCTAATAATTCTTGATCGATTTCTTCTACAAAGCGAGAAGGTCGATTATATTGCGTCCTGCCATATAAGGTACGGGAAAAAGCATTGGTCAGGTAGAGTGCTTCTTCTGCTCTCGTGATCCCGACATAAGCAAGTCTTCGTTCTTCTTCCAATTCGCTTTCTTCCATCAAGGCTCGTGACAATGGGAAAACTCCTTCTTCCAAACCAATCAGAAAGACGACTGGAAATTCAAGACCTTTTGCGGCATGCAAAGTCATCAATGTCACTTGGGTGGTTTCTTCTTCTAAATTATCGATGTCTGAAACTAAGGCCAAGTCATTTAAAAATACAGTCAATTTTTCTTCTGGTGCATCCGCATTTTCTTCATTTTGTTTTTCAAATTGTTTATCAAATTCTTGAGTAACGGTTAAAAATTCTTCCAAGTTTTCGATTCTTGCTTGTGATTCTAAAGTATTTTGAATTTTTAAGTCTTCTAGATACCCACTACGTTCTAAGATTTCTTTTGTCAGTTCGGTCACTGTTAGATAGGGAACCATTTGTGTGACGTCATTGATCATATCGCCAAAAACTGCTAATTGTTGACCGGCTTTTCCACCAATGTTAGTTAAATCAACATTTTGCGCCGCTTCAAGGAGTGGCCATTGGTGGATCGTCGCAAAACTTCTTAATTTCTCGATTGAGCCAGGTCCGATCCCGCGTTTAGGCGAATTAACGATCCGTTCAAAACTGATTGAGTCTTGAGGATTCGCAATCACATTCAAATACGCTAAAATATCCTTAATTTCTTTACGGTCGTAGAACTTATGTCCGCCCACCATTTTATAAGGAATATTCGCTTTTAGTAAGGTTTCTTCCATCACACGAGACTGAGCATTAGTTCGATACAAAATCGCAAAGTCGCCATAATTCCGTTGATTTTCACGAATTTGCTCTTGCATACGATCCACGATGAAACGTGTTTCATCTCGCTCGTTATCTGCACGGTAGTAAGTGATTTTATTTCCTTCCCGGTTTTCTGTCCAAAGATTTTTCGGCTTTCGATTGCTATTATTTTCGATCACTTGGTTGGCAGCACTTAAAATTGTTTTAGTCGAACGGTAGTTTTGCTCTAATAAAATGACTGTGGCATTCGGATAATCTTTTTCAAAATCCAAAATATTTTGCATATCAGCGCCACGCCAACCGTAAATACTTTGATCAGCATCCCCCACAACACATAAATTTTGGAATCTTTGGGCGAGTAGATTAACTAAAGTATATTGTGCATGGTTCGTGTCTTGGTATTCATCCACATGGATGTAATGGAATTTATTTTGATAATAAGTCAAAGAATCAGGATGCTCTTCAAATAACCGAATGGTATTCATAATCAAGTCATCAAAATCCATACATTGGTTATATTGTAATTCTTTTTGATAAGCTACATAACACTTAGCTGCAATTTCTTCATAGTAACTTCCTTGTAACTTGGCAAACTCCTGAGGGTTTTGCAAGTTGTTTTTTGCTTGCGAAATCGTTCCAAGTATACTTCTTGGATCGTATTTTTTCGGATCAATATTCAATTCTTTTAAGATACGTTTCATTAAAGACAACTGTTCAGAAGAATCGATAATGGTAAAATTTCGGTTGTAACCGATGAAATCGACATCTCTTCTTAAGATACGCACACACATGGAATGGAAAGTCGATACCCAAACATCTTCGCCACCATATTCTAAAATGGCATTTACCCGCTCCTTCATCTCTTTAGCGGCTTTATTGGTAAAAGTAATCGCTAGGATGTTCCACGGATTTACTTCCTTTTCTTCAATCAAATAAGCAATTCGGTGGGTCAAGACCCTCGTTTTCCCACTACCTGCACCGGCCATCAATAATAGTGGTCCCTCGGTATGAAGAACCGCTTCTTTTTGTCGAGGATTCATCCCATTCAATAATTCACTTTTGGATGACATTTACAACATCCTTTCTTTTATCAATCCGTTTAATTATAGCATTTCCCCAGCTTTCATTAAAGCATATATTATCTATGAATAGGGTAGTAATAACCGCAATCTGATCACTGCAAGCGAAATGAAAATTTGTTTGCAAAGCGATGAATTTGCAATGAAAAAAAATTTCTTTTCTTTTCCTCTTGTAAAAAAGAAAAAATCACGCTAAATTAAATTGAAACGAGGGATTAGCAATGAAAGCAAAAACATTATTTAAACATGTCGACAAAACGCAACTATATTATATTTTAAAAGGGGTCTTAGTTGGGTTGCTCACTGGCGGTATCGTTAGCATTTTTCGCTTGGCAATTGAGAAATTTGGTGAATTGACCGAACAAGTTTATCTTCATAGTCAACAAGAACCTTTATATTTAGCATTTATCTTAGCAGCTTCAATTATTATTGCTATTTTTGTGGGATTTCTTATCAAAAGCGATCCCGATATTAAAGGAAGCGGCATTCCCCAAGTCGAAGGACAATTACAAGGAGAATTAACAGTCTCATGGTTTTCTGTTCTATGGAAAAAATTTATTGGAGGCGTGTTATCGGTTGGTTCCGGTTTATTCTTAGGTCGAGAAGGTCCATCAATCCAGTTAGGCGCAGTGGTTGGTGAAGGAACAAGCCAATTATTAAACAGCTCTTCAGCTGAAAAGAAAATTCTTATCTCTAGCGGAGCGAGTGCGGGATTAGCAGCAGCATTTAATGCACCGATTGCTGGGTTATTATTTGTTTTAGAAGAAATCCATCATTCTTTCTCTCCATTAGTTTGGCTGACATCCTTTACATCAGCGATCACTGCTAATTTTGTGTCACTTTATTTTTTCGGTTTGAAACCTGTATTGTCTCTGGGAAAAATTCCGTCTTTACCGTTAAAATATTATGGTTTTTTAATTATTCTAGGTATTATTCTCGGTGTGCTAGGGTATATTTATCAGATCGTTTTGCTTAGCTTACCAAAATTTTATCGAAAGCTGCCAATTCCTGCACACTTTCACGGAATCGTTCCTTTTCTTTTAGTTTTGCCGATTGGCTATTTTTGGCCAACAATCCTAGGGGGCGGAAACCAGATCATCATCACTTCAGGACATGCCTTTTACCCATTAACATTGATTGCAGGTCTATTTATCTTACGGTTTTTCTTTTCTATGGTTTCATATGGCGCCAGTTTACCGGGCGGGATTTTTTTACCAATCCTAACTTTAGGTGCGCTGATTGGAGCATTTTATGGAGGGGCTTTAGTGAACTTAGTTGGTATGAATCCGATTTATGTCAAAGACTTTCTCGTGATTGCGATGGCAGGTTACTTTACAGCAATCGGAAAAGCCCCGTTGACTGCAATTATCTTAGTAACGGAGATGGTCGGTTCTTTGAATCATTTGATGCCTTTAGGTGTCGTTTCACTCTTCGCTTACGTTAGCAATGATTTATTAGGAGGCAATCCGATTTACGAATCTTTACTCGAGCGATTGATTCAACAAGAAAAACAACCAATATTAGTCGGCAAAACAACCTTTGATTTTCCAATCACTGCGGAAAGTACATTGGATGGACGAATGGTCAGAGATTTCAATTGGCCAAAACATATGTTACTCGTTTCCATTATTAGAGGAAATAAAGAGATTTTAACTCATGGGGATACAATCATGAATGTTGGCGACATTTTAGTCATCTTAACCGATGAACGTCATCTTTCAAGCGTACGGAAAATGATTGTTGCTCGCTCTTCGATTTTAACGACGAAACAAGCCTTTTAGGCAATAAAAATTTGCTCTTACGATTAGCCAGTATGCTAGTGGTAAGAGCAAATTTTTATTTTATAGGGAAATACAACCAGTATCTTTATCTTTAAATAAACTTTTCATCTTATTCTCTTTCTTTATTTCCCCAAAAATACTTCACTGTAATTGTTACTCCTACAAGGAATATTCCCAAGAAACTAATCATTAAACTGTCTGTGTCCGTTGTTTTGGGGAAGGTACTCATCGTTTTTACTTCTGTTTTAATCACATAACCTGGTTTTTGAGCCCCTGCACTTTCTTGCTGGTCATTTGGCAGTTCGGCATCAATTCCAAGTGATCCTTTTACGTCAAGTGTTGCCTTCATATTATCCCTTCTAACTTTTTTAATCAGTTTAAGGCGCTGCTGTCCAAGATACAGCATCTAATTGCAACGTCAAATTGAACGTTGGTGTACTCTTGGTTGCTGTGGTAGAAGATACTGTTCCAGCATAGTTGAAGGTGGTCGAAAAAGCATTATTTGCGGTACCATTTGCAGTTAGTTTTCCTTCATTGTTTGCTAATGTAAAGAGTTTGACTGGTGTCGTCGCAAAATCTGTGAGTGTTCCTGCGGCGATCAAGGAAGTGTTCGTTGCTGCTGGAGAAACAAGATTTAGACTAGAAATTTCTGTGATACTTTCGGCATTTGTTTGCGCGAAATCTGCAATGGATACATCAACTGGACGTCCCGATTTATTTTCAATATTATAGGTTGGAGATTCAATATCATTTCGCCCGCTTACGTTATAGAATATGGTCGCTGTATCTAATGTCACATTGATCCAATTGTCATGACTTTCCTCAATCGCTTCTTCTGGATCTGTGTTATCTAATCCAATCGTACCATTGATTTGAATATCGGCTTGGTCAACACCAATCACGTCTTCCGCTTGAACCATTGCGGGCGCAACAAATCCAACAAAACTCCCACTAAACAACATACTTACAAGTACTTTTTTCATCATATCAATAAACCCCTTTTATTTTTTATTCAACTGTTAATGTAACTCCTGCAGCCACTTGACCTTTTTTTTCGTTGGTGTCTGGGTCATACAAACTAAATAAAGCAACTGATGGATACTCCCCCTTTTCTAATGCCTGTTCCAACGTGACATTTTTTATTTCATACCCGGGCTGAATCGCACCGGAAGTATAAACAAGTTGATTGTTCTTTTTTTCTCTAATTTCTACATTGATCGGATAGCCATTTTCACTGGGATTTTTTATCATCAATTCGCCGCTCCCTGTTTGTCGATCGATTTTCGCTTCAGGTGAGATAACTAAATTGAATTTGCTTTTATCTACTGCAACCTGTGCAATTTTTTTCTTTTCAGAGTCAGAGATTTTTTGGGCATCTTTCCCAGCGGGTAAAAATTCGCCACTAACAATAGTAACGGGCTCTGGTTTTGCTTGAAGATAATAGCGGTACACTAGCCAGCCACTTAGCAACAACAATAATCCTAGTAGAATGAGTAGTACCTGTTTTTGTTTTTTCCGTTTTGTTTCTTCCATTGCTTTTCTCCTTTATTCTTTAGCTGATAGTTGATAAGTAAAGGCATAACTAGGATAATATTTTTGTAAAATGTTTCCTGAAAATTCTCCAGCTAAATAAAGTTCAATTGGTTCTGTTAAAAAAGGGGCAATTTCCAATCTGTCCACATTATTTTGCCCGACAACCAACGGTCCCATCGTTGTCCCATCAGTGGCAACAAGATTAAGAATCAACTCGTTATGATTTCCGTCAGAAAATTGATTGACTAGCACAACTGATGAATCAGCTGTAAGATCTTGAACCGTGCCAATCGTAAAATCAATGGGATAGTTACTCGAACTAATGATTGGTTTGGTCGAAGATGCCGTGTCGAATGCACCTTCTGTTTTCGATTCAAATATCATTTCTAAAGGTACTTCCACACTTAATGGACTTTTGACTACTTCCACCTGTTGTTCTACCCAAAGGCTTTCAGTTAAATAGGCTTGAAGTTCGGGATCATCGTTGACGGCACCAGCTATTTTTGTATAGACAAAATAAGTTCCAGCTGGTAGTTTTTCTTTTGTCCATGTCATTCCCGCGGTTTCTTCGACTGCGATCATCCCATCTGTATTTTCATCAGCAAGCTCAACTTGTTGTTGTGCTTCCTCAGTCGTTAAATTGGTTTCACTCCAAAGTTGTTTCGTACTTAATTTAAACGTCGTTGCCTTTCCTATCCGACTGGCTGGCTCATAAGCATTGATCGTAGTGTCTAATTGACTTTGTCCGACCGCTACACTCGGCTGTGCTTTCCAATCGGTAATATTGATTTTTTTTTGATAGATTGCTTGTTTTAGAGCTGTATTTGTAAAGTAACTGTCATTTAATGTAGCTGTACCAGCTCCTACTACTTCCTTTTTTTGTAAACTTTGATCAGTTGCTAAATAGCTAAATTGATAGCCTCCTATTTCTCCTGCTACTCCATCGATCCGGTTAAATGTCATATTTCTAGCAAACAAGCCGTTGGTATTAGAAGTATTTTGAAAACGAACAAAATCGGGCTCATCCGCATTCATTACAACATTTCCATTTGAATTGAATCTGCCTTGGCTGATCATTGAAGTTTGTGAATTAGCGCCAAAATTGATTTCTGCTGCTTGACCATTCGTAAAATTCATTGGCTTGTTACCTGTTTGTTCATACAAAAATTTAGCATTTTGACCAATCGTAAAAATTAATCCTGTCCCATCATAAGAAAAATAATCTTTGCTTGATGTCAATTGCACATTCGCATTTTCTTCAAGAGTGACTCGTATTTTCCGATCACCCGATCCGCCAGAAGCTGAACCATAAAATAAAGCGAGATTCGTACTCGTTTGGTGGTTGATAATCGTCGTCGAATCTTTCGCAAATGTAATGTTGTTTCCTTCCATGAACTCTTCGCTGTTTGCTCCTGCTTCACTGACAAATTCATTTTTCCCCTCAAAGGTGAAGGTGGATTCTGTATGCCAAGCTAGAAGTGGTTGCGCCCCGGTCTTGCCATAATAATTGACGTTTTCAAAAACCGCGTCAAATGAGAGGACAGATAAACTTCCAGCCCCTAAGATCCCGTAGTAAGATTGGTTACCATAGATAACGCCATTTTCATCAGTTAGTGTCGCGCTTCCAAAATTCATGTTTTTCAATTTGATTCTTAATCCACTAATCTTCACTCGATAGCCAGTATTCGAAGCGGTTGAGTTGGAAGCGTTGGTATATAGCATATGATGATTTTGACCATCGATCTCGACATTTTTATAAAACTCAAAAACATCCGCATCTGTATACACGATGTCTGCTGTCAAAGCAACATAATAGGTTCCCGAACCTGAATCATTATTGATCTCACTCATTACCCTAATTAATTCATCTGCTGTTGCTGCAGTATAAGGACTTTCTAATGATCCTTCTCCAACTAAAGGACTAATTGCACCAATTTCGTCGGACAGTTCAGCGTTTTCTGCTAACACTTGTTTTGTTTCTTCGCTACTTGTTGATGCTTCGGTGATTTGATTATTGACATCTTCATGGGATTCTTCCGTAGTTGTCTCAAAGGAAACGGAGTACTCATCACTTGTGCTCGTTTGCACATTGTCATGGAGATTTACACTATTCTCAGAATTTTCTTGTGCATCAAAGTCATTGACTGGGACAATACTAGCACAAAGAATAAAGAGCGATAAAACAACCCATTTTGTACTTTTTTTCATATTCCCCTCCTCTATAACCATTCTTTTTTTATATAAAAGCGCTTTTGATTAACATTAGATTACAAAAAAATGATACTATACACATTTATATCCGTCAATAAATAACTAATTTCTAATCACAAATCCTATATTTATGCATCTATTGATCACTTTCGCTTTCCATTTTTTAATTTTCAAAAAATTTGCATTTAATCTCACAAAAAAACCTTCTTACGAAAATTATTGTTAAATTCCGTAAGAAGGTCTCATATTTATAAATTGAAAATTATGCTGTTGTTACTGTTGGTGATTTTCTTAGTAAACCATAAATCACACCAGAAACGATTGCACCAATAGCGATGAATGCTAAGTACAAGACTGGATGACTTAACAAGAATACAACGAAAATCCCACCATGAGGAGCAAGTAATTTGATGCCGAAAGCACCAACTAAACCACCTGTTAAAGCAGAGCCAATAATGAAACTTGGAATGGCGCGGATCGGATCAGCTGCTGCAAATGGGATCGATCCTTCTGTTACAAAGGACAAGCCCATCACAATATTCGTTAGACCAGCATCTTGATCTGTTTTACTAAATTTATTTTTGAATAAACGAGTAGCAACAAAAATTGCTAATGGTGGAACCATCCCACCAGCCATAACAGAAGCCATCACGACACTACCGCCAGTCGCAACAGTTGTTGCTAGCGTAGCTGTACCGAAAACATAAGCCGCTTTATTAATTGGTCCACCTAAGTCAGCAGCCATCATTCCTGCAAGTAAAGCACCAAGTAACGCAGCGTTTGAACCGCTCATACTTGTTAAAAATCCGTTTAATGCATCATTGATTGCTTTCATCGGTACATTAACTAACAACATCAAGAAACCGGTAATCAACAACCCAAACACGGGATAAAAGAGAATCGTTTTGATTCCGTCTAATGATTTAGGTAATTTCTTGAAGAGTTTACGCAAGAACACAATGACATATCCAGCTAAGAAACCGCCGATCAAAGCCCCTAAGAAGCCTGCACCGCCAGTATTAGCTAATGCCCCAGCAGCAAAACCAACAATCAAACCAGGGCGATCCCCGATACTTGAAGCAATAAATCCAGCAAGAACTGGTAACATGAAACCAAAAGCAGCTTGACCGATTTGGTTGAACCAGCTGGCAATTTGATTATAATTCCCAAGGTTTGCAAGCTGATCTTGTGGTACACCCATAAATTGGTCTACCATGAAAGAAAGAGCAATTGCAATCCCACCGCCAATAACAAACGGCAGCATATGAGAAACACCATTCATCAAATCTTTATAGATTCGTTGGCCGACGGTTCCTTCTGCATTTCCTTCATCAGAACCAGTATCTTTCCCTTGTCCATGATAAACTGGTGCAGTACCGCTTAAAGCAAGATTGATCAGTTCTTCTGGCTTACGAATCCCGTCGCTAACCGGACGATTGACAAGTTCTTTCCCGTCAAAGCGATCCATGGCAACTTTTTTATCTGCTGCTACGATTACACCATCCGCACGAGCGATGTCTTCAGCTGTTAATAAGTTTTTAACGCCTTCTGATCCGTTTGTTTCAACTTTGATCTCTACGCCCATTTCTTTCGCTTTTTTCTTCAAAGCATCTTCCGCCATATAAGTGTGGGCAATTCCTGTTGGACAAGCGGTTACTGCAATAACAAACTTGCTCTTAGGATCAACGGTTGCAGCTTCAGCTTGTTTTGCCTGTTCTGCTTTTTCTTCCGCAGCTTTTTGATCTTCCGCTGTTTGGAATAATTCTTGTACAGCTTCTGGTGAATCTGCTTCTTTTAATTTTGCAACAAAATCTGGATCCACTAAAAGGCGGGATAAAGCAGCTAACGCTTGTAAGTGTGTATCATTTGCGCCTTCTGGAGCTGCGATCATAAAGAATAGGTAAGTCGGCTGACCATCTAATGCCTCATAATCGACCCCTTTGTTACTTTTAGCAAATAGTACGGTTGCTTCTTTTACTGCTGCATTTTTTGCATGAGGCATCGCAATGCCGTCACCTAGTCCGGTAGAAGTTTGCGCTTCTCGTGCTAAAATCCCCTCTTTATAGGTTTCAATATCTGAGATTCTTCCGGCAGCAAACATTTTTTGGACCATTTCATCAATTGCGCCTTTTTTATCAGTTGCTTGTAGGTCCATGATCATTGCATCTTTGATCATTAAATCTTTGATATTCATGATAATCCTCCTGAAAACGAATCTATTTTTGTTATCTCAACTTCTGGTAACAGTTCATCAATCAATGCTCTAGAAGCTAAATCATCAGAAAATGCTGTCGCACTTCCACAAGCGACTCCCCATTTAAATGCTTCCACTGGATCTTGATTTTTGCTATAAGCACCAATAAATCCAGCAATCATTGAATCTCCTGCACCAACCGAGTTTTTTAACGGGCGAACTAATACGTTTGATCGGTAAGCACCTTCATTAGTAAATAACAAGGCACCATCTCCCGCCATTGATATCAAGACATTTTGTGCCCCTTCAGCTAATAGTTTCTTACCATATGGCAAAATCTCTTCCACACGATCAAAGTGTGTCTGATATAATTCGGCTAATTCATGGTTATTAGGTTTGATCAACAATGGTCTTTTAGCAAGAGAATTTTTTAGATCATCCCCAGTTGTATCAATCACAAAGTCCGCTTCTTTTTCACGAATGATCTCAATCAATTCTTGATAGAACCCTTTTCTTAAGCTGGCAGGAGTACTACCAGATAAGACAACGATGTCCCCTTTGTTCACAACACTTAGCGCTTGCTTGAATGATTGGATTTCTTCATCTGAGATCGTTGGGCCTAAACCATTGATCTCCGTTTCAGAATCAGATTTTAATTTGATATTGATCCGAGTATCTGATTGAACTGTTGTAAAAGAAGTTTGGATTGTTTCTTTTTCCAACCACTCTGCGATAAAGTTTCCTGTAAAGCCTCCTAAAAAACCAAGGGCTGTCGAATCAGAGTCAATTCTTTTCAAAATTCGAGAAACATTGATCCCTTTTCCGCCAGGAACTTTAAAGTCTTCTTTCATTCGATTCAATTCCCCGATTTTTAACCCATCGACACGTACGATAAAGTCAATCGACGGATTTAATGTTACTGTATAAATCATTGTATAGCTGCCTCCTTGATAGTTGTCCGTTCCCGATAATCGGTAACAAATTCCAATGGACAACGTTCGGTTACGATCGTGGCTGCTTCTAAAGGTGCCACAGAAGTGAAACTAAGCTTGTTGAACTTAGAATGATCAATCAGGACAAAACTTTCTTCCGCATTTGCCATTGCTAGACGTTTCACGGCTGCTTCTTCCGGATCTGGCGTTGTAAATCCACGGTTCAAGTCAACACCGTTCATTCCCATAAACACTTTATTAAAATAGAAATTTTTTAACTGGCTGATTGTACTATTTCCTAGTACAGCATTTGTTGATAATTTAACTTGTCCACCTAATATGATGGTGGGAAGTTGCAAATCAACCAAACTAGCTGCATGTTTCACTGAATTAGTTACTACCGTTACCTTTTTCTCTTGCAAATATGGGATCATTTCTAACGTCGTGGACCCAGCATCTAAATAAATAACGTCATCGTCATTGATTAATTGAGCTGCTAATCGAGCGATTGTTTGTTTTTCTTGAACGTTTTTGAGCGTTTTTTCACTCATATTCTGTTCAAACCCTAAAAGTTGCCCTTTTTTCGCGCCACCATGGATTCTTTCTAACAGACCATCATTCTCCAACTCTTGCAAATCACGTCTAATCGTTGATTCAGAAGCGTTTAGAAGTGTTACTAAATCTTGAGATTTCACTATTTTATTTTGTTCTAACAAGTGTAGTATTTTTTGTCTGCGCTCTTCTGTAAGCATTTCCACGATCACCTCACGACATATAGTAGCATAATTCTTTTTATTAATCAATAAAAATCATTCAAAAACATTCATAGACAATCTAAAACATTCAAAAAAGAGTCTGAACTTTCAACTGGTCCAGACTCTTGAGTGGTTGTAAAGAAGTACGAACGGTATTCGCTGTATGATTCTTCCACAACCTTTTATATGCTTTATTTTCTATGCACTAAATAATAGTACCTTCCTAATCCAATGAACATAATGATAAAGCCCAAAATTGATCGTACAGGGATGTTGGGAAGAAAGAACATCAAAAAAGCTACAAATGCTGTAGGTAACATGACCCGATAATATAAGTGTTTATCCATGTGATCACCTCAAATTTTTTGTAATGTCGCAAATTTGTTTAACTTTGGATAATCATAGATTTCTACTCTAAGATGATTTACACCTTTTTTCACGTCAAAGCTTAAACGTCCTCGTCTTTTTCTTATTCGCTTAAACTGAATATCTGATAGTTTTTCGCGAATTTCATTCAATGGGAGCTGTGTCAAATTTTCAGTAGGTACGTATAATCGTAAAGTAACTAAATATTCTTGATATTTTTCATCGTCAACTGCGATCTCTAAGTATTCTCTTATATAGTAGCAATAAGCTTCGATCCCATCATCTAAAGAAATACGAGGATCAATCACTTTGTAAAACATCATCTGCGCCCGCTGCTCATCTACCCAAGGAAAATAAGCTTGTGTATTCAACCTCCCTCTTACTCGCTTTTCGTGGTATTCATCATTGACAAAATTATAACTTCGAGTAACGAAGAACGTCGCATCCTTTTTCTGAGTCGGTTGCATTCTTTCATTTTGGTATTGAACAGATTGAATACTTTGATCGGTATAAGCATACTCAATGTACGGGGCTTTCAAAAGCCCAACACCATTGTCCCAAGAAAGATGATCAAATCCCAATTGGTCGCGATAATAGGTCTGAAAATGTCGATTCGTTTCCTCGGCCCATTTGAAAGGGTCACGATATAATTGAATACAGATCACACCATTTTGTTTCTCTTTTACAAATTCCACTTGTTGGACATCTAAAAATACTTGTTTCGGAATGATGCGATAGTAGTAAGAGCTGTAATACATTTCCCAACAAGAAGTAAAGCATAATCCCTCATGAGATAGATCGTAACCAGGCAATTGATTACAATCAATCACAACCGCTCCCGATCGTTCTCTCATCTTTGGCAACTTATCAATAGCTTCTTGTGTTTCAAACTTCAACCGTTCTTCAATTTCTTTAATATTATGATACTTAAATTCATTGTATGAACGTAAGTAAGCAAATACGCCATTTTTATCCATTTTAAGCTGGATATAATCTCTGATCACCGATTCATGTTGTAAGAAAATATTCTTCTCCAAAATATTCTTAATGATCAATTGTTGACCATCAAAATGAAAACGACACTCATTCCTTTCATTTTTTACAGTCAGCCAACCAAATGCGAACTGAGATTCCTGCATTGCTTCCTTTTTAAAGGTTGTCCATTCAAATATTCGTGCTGTCTGACGAGAAGTCTGAAAAAATGAGGGACTAAACATCATCCGAATAAAAAAGAACCAATCTTCCAATTCATTTTCTCTTTGACTTTGATTCAAATCGGTTAATTGAATCGTCATTAATAATTGTTGTTCTTCCACTACGCTCTCACTCCTTTCAAATTGTTTTATAATTAAATTATAACCAAGCATAAGAAAAAACTAAAATTTAACGACTTCCAATTATTTTAGTAACTATCCATGGTAGAATAGAAACAAATAATCAAAGAGGTGAATAATTTGGGGCTTAAATTTGAACGTACAGATAATCTTGATAAATTATTTGAATCCTTTGCTGTTGATCCAGAAAAAACAGTTGCTTCAAAAGAAGAAATCGATCGCTTTTTGAAACCAAAAAATGACGAAAAAAAAGAACAGACAAAAAAATAGAAAAAAACTAGTAGCAAGCGAATGTTCTCCTCTTTGAGTCCTTCGTCTGCTACTAGTTTTTTATTCTGAAATTGCTTCTTCAATTGCCTGCCAAGCTTCTTCTTTTCCTTGCTTTGTGACAGAAGAAAATAAAATAAACTGATCATTATTATCAAAATCCAACGCTTTTTTGATTTCACTTTCATGCTTGTTCCATTTTCCTCGTGGTATCTTATCCGCTTTAGTCGCTACGACAATCACTGGAATATCGTAATATTTCAAAAATTCATACATCTGGATATCCTCTTGGGAAGGTTTGTGACGTAAATCGACTAAAGAAACGACTGCTCGCAACTGCTCTCTGGTCGTAATATATGTTTCGATCATTTTACCCCATTTTGCACGTTCAGTCTTTGATACTTTGGCATAACCATAACCAGGGACATCGACAAAGTGTAACGCATTTTCAATCAAATAAAAATTCAATGTTTGGGTCTTACCTGGTTTTCCCGAAGTGCGAGCTAAATTCTTTCGGTCAATCAACGTATTGATAAAAGAAGACTTTCCGACATTTGAACGCCCTGCTAAAGCAATTTCTGGTAAATCAGATTCTGGGTATTGTTTTGGTGCAACTGCACTAATCACTATTTCTGCTTGATGTACTTTCATAAAATCTCTCCTAAAAAAGGTCGTTGAAGAAGAAAGGAACTCTATCGAGATGAGGGAAGATTGTTTAATATCACTTTATTAAACAATCTCTGATATACGAAGAGTCGCTTCTTAAACGCCGTGTAACAGGTTGCGAGAAGCATGAATTGATTCGTTCATTAAAGAAAAAAATCTCGAAACAGCTTCTCATGTTTTGAGGTTTTTTGATTTCATTCTAAGATTCAACGATCGAAAAACTGCAGTTGATTGCGGAAAGTACGTTTTTACATAAACGAAAGTCATCTTCCCTATTTGCCAATTTTGAGTAATCACAACGTTGAATCGCCTGCTGTCAATAGAATGCCTTAATCATTAATCAATAGTTTCGATAAAAAGACAAAGCTGCCGCAAAAGCAATAACTAACTTTCACGACAGCACTCCAGCTTCTATCTGCTTTTATCCCGCTTTTTTCTCAGAATCTTTATAAACGACAGTCGGTTCTCCTGTTAATTCAGCAGCTTCTTTCGTAATGATCACTTTTTCGATATTCTCATTAGATGGGATGTCAAACATAATATCCATCATGATTTCTTCGATGATCGAACGTAGTCCACGTGCCCCAGTATTTCGGGCAATTGCTTTTTCAGCGATTGCTGTTAATGCCTCTGGTTCAAATTCTAATTCCGTATTATCCAAAGCAAGTAATTTTTGGTATTGTTTGACCAAAGCATTCTTTGGCTCTGTCAAAATACGCACAAGATCTTCTGTCGTTAATTTTTCAAGTGCTGCCATTACTGGTAAACGACCAATAAATTCAGGAATCAAACCAAATTTCAATAGATCTTCTGGAATGATTTCTTGCATGACACTTTCTCCATCTGCTAATTTTTGATTTTTAGTCCCGAAACCGATTGTCTTTTCTCCTAGACGATTTTTAACAATTGTTTCAATCCCATCAAACGCACCACCTACGATAAACAAAACATTTGTTGTATCGATTTGGATAAATTCTTGATGAGGATGTTTCCGACCGCCTTGAGGGGGAACGCTGGCAACTGTTCCTTCTAAAATCTTCAATAAGGCTTGTTGGACACCTTCACCTGAAACATCTCGAGTAATTGAAACATTCTCACTTTTACGAGCAATTTTATCGATTTCGTCAATGTAGATGATCCCTTTTTCAGCTCGTTCCACATTGTAATCAGCTGATTGCAATAATTTCAATAGGATGTTTTCGACGTCTTCCCCAACATAACCAGCTTCAGTTAAACTGGTTGCATCAGCGATCGCAAAAGGTACATTTAACGTTTTAGCTAATGTTTGTGCCAAGAAAGTTTTCCCTGATCCAGTAGGACCGATCAGACAGATATTACTTTTTTGCAGTTCAACATCATCTGCATCTTCTTGGGATTGTTGATTAACACGCTTATAGTGATTGTATACTGCTACAGCTAATGAACGTTTCGCACGATCTTGACCAATCACATAATTATTTAAGACTTCCAAAATTTCTAATGGTTTTGGTACTTCTGTGAATTCACGTACCGCTTCTTCATAAAATTCTTCATCAATGATTTCTTTGCATAGGTCAATACATTCATTACAGATGTAGACCCCTGGACCAGCCACGATTTTTTTTACTTCTTCTTGTGTTTTCCCGCAAAAAGAACAACGTACGGTCTCATTGCCACTTGGATTATCATACATGGTCTTCACCCCTTAACTTGCATCATAAATGCAAGAAACTATCACAGACTTTACAGTCTTTTACTATCATACCATAATTCAAAAAAAAGCAAAAGCACTAAACAAGAACCAAAAATCGAAAATATGCAAAAAGAGGAAACCTCTCAGTTTCCTCTTTGATAAAATGCAATAAAAGATGATTATTTTGCTTCAGTAGCAGTTCCAGTAATCAAATCGATTGCTTTTTTCATTGTCACATCATGTTCCAACATATCTTCTGTTAACACTCGTTTGATTTGTTCGATTGGCATGTTGTATGTCTCAGATAATTCTTGGATTTCAGCGTTGATTTCTTCTTCTGTTGCTGCTAGTCCTTCTGCTTTAGCGATAGCTTCGATTACAAGATTTGTTTTTGTGCGTACTTCTGCTTCGCCTTCAAATTGTTTGTGCAAGTCTTCTTCTGTAGAACCAGTTAATTGGTAGTACATGTCAGGAGAGATTCCTTGACGTTGCATGTTGTTCAAAAATTCATCCATTGAACGGTGTACTTCATCGTGAACCATCACGTGTGGCAGATCAACGATTTCTGCATTTTCAACAGCTAAGCGGATTGCAGCTTCATCTTTTGCGTCTTCTGCTTCTTTTTCTTTTGCTTCTGTCAATTCTTTTAGATATTTTTCTTTCAATTCTGCTAATGTAGAAACTTCATCATCTACATCTTTTGCAAATTCATCATCTAATTCAGGTACTTCTTTAGCTTTTACTTCATGAACCGTTACTTTGAACACTGCTTCTTTACCGGCAAGATCTTCTGCTTGATAGTCTTCTGGGAAAGTAACTGTTACATCTAAGCTTTCACCTGATTTTTTACCGATCAATTGATCTTCAAAGCCAGGAATGAATGAACCAGAGCCTAGTTCTAGTGAATAGTTTTCACCTTTTCCGCCATCGAATGCTTCGCCATCAACAAAGCCTTCAAAGTCAATCACTACAGTATCGCCATTTTCTGCTGGAGCATCTTCTTTGATTACTAATTCTGCTTGAGCTTCTTGTTCACGTTTGATACGTTCTTCCACATCCGCTTCAGTAACTTCACGGTCTTGTTTTTCAACAACTAAATCTTTATATTGACCTAATTTCACTTCAGGTTTAACTGTTACTTCAGCAGTGATCACCCAATCTTGCCCTTTTTCCATGCTTTCAACATCGATTTGAGGTTGTGATACAGGTTCGATACCTGCTTCTTTAACTGCTGCTTCATAGCTTTCAGGTAAGACAGCATTCAATGCGTCTTCATAAAGAGCTTCTTCTCCGTACATACGGTTGAATACTTGGCGTGAAACTTTCCCTTTACGGAACCCTGGTACGTTCAAGTTTCCTTTAACTTTATTAAACGCAGCTGTCAATCCTTTTTGAATTTCATCTTGCGCAATCGTAAATTTTAAAACACCATCGTTTGTGCCTTTTTTTTCAAATGTTGCAGTCATTTAGTTCCCTCCGAGTTTAGAAAATTCATTTTATACATCAAAAACGTTTCATGCATACCCTTAAATAGTACACTAACCCTTTCAAATTGTAAACATATTGAATGGTTAGAATCCACGTTTTTCATGACTTTTTTATCTGATAAGTGTCAACGGTCACTTTGAAAGAGTAGCATTTCCCTTAAAATATTTCCCCTTTTTTCTAGGAAATCTGCTTCCTCTGCTTCTGTTTGTCTATTATTATAGTTTGGATCATACATGCTAAGTGTATCAGCAAACCATTTTTTAGGATCACCGACATATGTATCATAAACAGGATAAAGAAGAGCGGATTGCATCATAAATTCTTCTTTTAGCACTGTACTAAGATAGGCATCTTGATCTTCATAAGCTTCTGCTAATCGCATTAACTGTTCATAAGCCTTTTGCTTTTCTGGTTTTGGTAATGTTGCAGGTATGACTTCTATAAACGTCTGATCCATCGTTAAATAAACAACTGGCTGGTGTTTCTTCACTTGCACGAGTGACTCTAACATTTTTGCTCGCACTAATAAGTGGATCTCTGGTAAGATAATCATTTTTTTGATTGTTTGTACCAATTCATGATAAGGCAACTCTTCAATCTCAGACACAACCAAAAGTTGTTCTGCAGGTGGCATTGTCGGCATTTTTTCAACACTAAGATGAATCTTACGTATTTTTTGACGGTCATTTTGACTCGTGAAATTTTCTGCTTGTTGGATCTTCTCTACCATGAGTTGCTCAAATAAATCAGAAAAATCATAGCTGGCAATTAACTTGCGAGCATAAAGATAATCTTTTGTTTGGATCAGCAGATCAAAATAAAAAGCTGCCACTTTTTCATCTGTCAGGTAGTCATTTTCATAAGGAAACGCCTGATTCAGCGCTTCTTTTTTTTCATCTAGCTCAACTAAGCAAAGGACAAGTAGACGGTTCGCCTCAAATGTTCCTTTAAGCTCCAATGCTCGTTGTAAAAATGTTTTTGCTTGTAAATATTGATGATCAGCTAATGCTTGTTGTGCTAGACGCATAAGATTTTCGTATTTATCAGGAAAATCAATCGGCTCCAATGTTCGTTCTCCCTTCGACTCTTTGCCAGTAAAATCATGAATAAAACTATAGTATCAAACATAAAAAAACATGACAATCTTTTTTAGATTGCCATGTTGAAAAAATAAAATGAATCAAGCATTAATTTCTTGATTAAAGGCTTTGACTAGATTTAGCGTGACTACACTCGTATTTGAAAAATAATCACCAATATGCTGTTTTCTTTGATTAAAGATTGTCGGTAAATAGCCAACAAAAAGTAATGGGAATTTCAAAATGAACCGACAAGCGCCTTCTCTCACCAGCACTGTTGTCCAACTCAAATCTGATTCATTAAAGCAAATCACACGAATCCCAAAAATCATTTTTCCAATCGTTTGACCATGATTTAATTTCGTGAATAAAATAAAATAACCAAGGTAAATCAGCAAAGCAGCAAAACCATAAATACTTAAATAAGAATCGGATACTTTTAACCAGTCTAAATTAGCCGCTAAGCCAATGGTCAACCGTGTGATTGAGCCAATACAAATCAGATCCACAATAAAAGCGAAAAATCTTATCCAAAATCCTGCATAAAAATATTTAGGAAAGTCATTTACATTGATTTTTTCCTCTTTATCTTCGGTATACTGTTGCCATTGTTGTTGATTTACTTTGATTTCACTTTCAGATAATGGTTTTTCTTTAAAAGATTGCAGTACTTTTTGAGAAAAGCCTGGATCTGGACCCACAGCAGGACGATCTGCCTTGTTATGTGAAGATAAATCTTCTGGTTGCTTCGTCATACTTACTCACCTCCGTAATAATACATTGCCTTTGGTGATTGTACGGTTCCTTGATTTTCTAAGAAAGACAAGATTTGACTTGTTTCAGAAGCTTTTAGGCCTTGAAGCTGAGCAAGTTTCGAACCGAACCATGTGTTTGCAAAACCAGTAGTATTCGTTTCATATTCTACTAACTGAGCGTTTTCTAAATGTTGCTCACTTCTCATCGCTTTTAACGCGTCTTGTGGATACCCAATTTCATCCACTAATCCGACTGCTTTCGCCTGTTCTCCATCATAAATACGACCATCCGCAATTTTTCGGACTTCTTCTTCTGATTGATTTCGTCCAGTACTGACTACTTTGACAAATCGATTGTAGGCATTATCGATATAAGTTTGTAAGACTTTTTGATCTTCTGGCGTTTGTGGTCTAGTACTTGAACCCATATCTTTCAATGCACCACTTTTTACCGTCGTATCCTCGATCCCTAATTTTTCTAAAAGTCCAGAATAATTAAGACCTGACATGATGACACCAATGGACCCAGTGACTGTTTCCTCTGTTGCATAGATTTTATCTGCTTGGGCTGAGATATAATATCCGCCACTAGCAGCTGTATTTTTCATACTGACATACATTGGAATATTTCGTTCATTTCGGATATCACTGATTGTCTTAGCTATTTCTGCACTTTCATAAACACCACCACCAGGAGAATTGACTTCTAACATCATCCCTTTGATCGTTTTATCTTCTTTTATAGCATTTAATTGCTCCATAAACTTAGCGTGATTGTATCCTTCTGTTGCAAACAAACCTGATGTTCCATCACTAGTGATCGTCCCATCAACAGTCAATTTTACGATTTTTTCTGAACTATCTCCTTCTTCCAGAACTGTGGGCGATAATTCATTAGTGCCATATAATAAGCTATTCAAACCACTCATTTGCTTTTCTTCTTTTGAATTTGACGTCAGGCTAGATGATACCAACGAAACAACCAATAAGCCTGCCGCAATCAACACTGCTATCCAACGCTTTTTATTCATACTCTCCCTCGCTTAATATAAATTTTTGATAACGATCACTGTTTCTTTATCTCCAGTTGCATTCATTTTTTCTGCTTTTTCGACTAATGTAAATCCATTGAACTTCTCTTTTGTCCACTCATCTTCTACTACGAATTGTTGCGCTTCTCCAATAGTCAACGCATCAGGCGCAATTTCTTGGATACTATCCCAACCAGTATCTAAAAAGATTTTGGTTTCATCATCCACTGTATTTACTTTTTCAAGTTCGGCCAACTGTTTTTTTAGCATGCCTAATGTCAAGACTGCGATATTTGATGCCATTTTTCATCCTCCTTCTTTTACTTACTCTCATATTGTACCGAAGTCTGCAAAAAGATGATAGTCAAAACTTCATTTCGACCCTCCCGCCACAACCATATAGACCAATTTTATTTTCTCTCTTTTTTATTGACAAACATCACACAACAACGTTATCATTTAAGAAGTTTCCAGAAAAATACGAAAAAGGAGTTTAGATATACCATTCTCATTTTAAGGAATAGCGCCTGGTCTGTAGTTACAGATGACGAGGAAAGGGTTTATCGAAATATTCGGCGGATGACCCTAGGGACTGCACTCTATAGGATCGATCAAAACCTATCTGTGAAGATAGAACAAAAATCGATTCCAGCAGCTGGAAACTTTCATAATGATTATATTATAGAAAGTAGGATGTTTTTTATGTGTGGAATTGTCGGAATGATTGGATTAGAAAACGTAACACCAGGATTGATCAATGGTTTAGAAAAATTAGAATATCGGGGATACGATTCGGCTGGAATCTTTGTTGCGAATCATGAAAATGATTTTTTGGTCAAAGCACAAGGTAGAATTCAGAACCTAAAGGATAAGCTAACAAACGAAACAGCGGGAACAATCGGAATCGGTCACACTCGTTGGGCAACTCATGGCGAACCTTCTCAAAAAAATGCGCACCCTCACACTTCTCAAAGCGGACGTTTTGTTCTTGTCCATAACGGTGTAATTGAAAACTTTGCTGAACTAAAAAATGATTATTTAGAAACGGATCAATTTTCAGGGGAAACGGATACTGAGATCATTGCTCATCTTATTGAATTTTTTGCAAATGAAGGACTGGATACAAAATCTGCCTTTGTCAAAACACTTCAATTAATCAAAGGTTCTTATGCTTTCGCATTAATTGATCGTACTCTGCCAGATCAAATTTTTGTCGCTAAAAACAAAAGCCCTCTCTTAATTGGTCTGGGAGACGGATTCAATGTTATCGCCAGCGATGCAATGGCTATGCTGGCTTATACGAAAGAATTTGTTGAAATTGAAGATGGCGAATTAGTGATCGTCACTAAAAATGAGATTTCAATCGAAACGATCTCAGGTCAACCAGTTGAACGAACTTCTTTTGAAGCACAAATTGATGCAGCTGATATTGAAAAGGGCACTTATCCTTACTACATGTTGAAAGAAATCGATGAACAACCGATCGTTATGCGAAAGATTGCCCAAACTTACGTGAACCATGAGAATGAAGTACTGATGGACAAACAACTTTTAGAAACAGCTAAAAACAGTGACCGTATCTACATTGTTGCTTGTGGAACGAGTTACCATGCTGGCTTAGTTGGAAAACCTATTTTAGAACAATTAACCCGTATTCCTGTGGAAGTCCACCTTGCAAGTGAATTTGGTTATAATTTGCCTTTACTTTCAGAGAAACCATTTTTTATTTTCTTAAGCCAAAGTGGAGAAACAGCAGACAGTCGACAAGTACTCGTGAAAATGAATGAATTGAATTACCCATCATTGACAATCACTAATGTACCTGGCTCTACTTTATCAAGGGAAGCTTCTTACACTCTTTTACTACATGCTGGACCTGAAATCGCCGTGGCTTCAACAAAAGCTTATACTGCTCAAATCGCTGTTTTAGCTGCACTTGCTAAAGGAATTGGTCATGAAAAAAATCTTTCTTCAGCTAGAGAATTCGATCTAACGCACGAGCTTAGTATCGTAGCGAATGGCATGGAAGAACTAATTTCTCAAAAGGACTACTTACAGGAGTTAGCAGCTGACTATCTAATGGATGCAAGAAACGCTTTTTATATTGGACGTGGAACAGATTATGCTGTCTCTTTAGAGGCTGCATTGAAGTTAAAAGAAATCAGTTATATCCAAGCAGAAGGTTTCGCAGCTGGGGAATTAAAACATGGTACGATCGCGCTGATTGAAACGAACACACCGGTTATCGGGATGATCAGCGAAGAGATAACAGGTGCACACACGAGAGGAAATCTAAAAGAAGTGGAAAGTCGTGGAGCAAAAACATTGGTCATGGCTACAAAAGGCTTAGATCGATCAGATGACCAATTAGTATTGCCTGTTGTTCATCCTTTACTTACTTCATTAATCACAGTGATCCCTACACAATTGATTGCCTACTATGCGACCTTGCTAAGAGGTCTTGATGTTGATAAACCGAGAAATTTGGCAAAATCTGTGACTGTTGAATAGAACAATTGCCTCAAAAATAAATCTAATATGAATTATCATGAAAAAAGCCAAAAAACAATGAAATTTAATTTTCATTGCCTTTTTGGCTTTTTTGTGTAGTCATCAATCAGTTCGAAAATGACTTTTTATTGTTTTAACCTATTTTGCATCGAGTCCCCCATCTAAAGGAGCTAAGCATTAGTTCCGGGCTGTTTTGCTTGATGGCTCTTTTTTTGTCTCCTGTAAGATAACAGGATTGTTACACTCACTATGGTTAGCCCCAGTAGTTGTAGCAATGGACTAACTTTATTACCCGTAGCTGGTAACTGTTTACTCACCTTTTTAGCAGTATTCTTATTCACTTTTGCTTCCTCTTTTCCTTTATTAATTGCTCCATTATTTATTGTTTCGGTTTCTTTTGCCACAGGTGGTTTTTCCGTTGATTCTTTTACTATCTCTTCCTCTAAAGGAGGAACCGTCTCATGTTTTTTGCTTGTCTGCACAATAATTTTATTACTTTCTTCCGAGAGATTCCCTTCTTTGTTTTTCGATTTAACTACATAAGAATATTTCGTATTTTCCTGTAAATCTTTATCAGTATATAGTGAGGTTTCCCTCGCTACTTCTCCTACCAATACATTGTTTCGATAAACTTGATAGCTCATGATTTCCTTCGATTCATTAGGTGCGTCCCACATTAAAGCCACTTCATGTTCTGTGACACGGGCTGATCTCAGTTTAGTAGGGGGCAACGGGCGACTCACCTCAATTGTCATTTTCGTTCTTGCTTTCACTGCATTACTTGCTTCTGATAGATTACCAGCTTGATCAACCGCTCTGATTTTATAGGTATAAGTGGTAGCCTCCATCAATCCTGTGTCTATGTAAGTTAAGTCCGTACCAGAAAGTGTTTGGACTAACTGATCGTCTCGATAGACGTGATAACCAGTGACACCCACATCATCGATTGCTGCTTCCCACGACAAGCTGACACTGTTAGTTGTTACATCATCGATTCGTAAATTCAAAGGTGGCGTAGGAGGAGTCAGATCTTCTGCTGATTTTGTCCTAGCCGTTACCGCATTACTTGCTTCTGATAGATTCCCTGATTGATCAACAGCTTTGACTATATAGGTATAGGTGGTATCTTCCATCAAGCCTGTATCTATGTAGGTTAAATCCATACCAGTTAGCGTTTGGACCAACTGATCATCTCGATAAACGTTATAACTAGCTACATCAACATTATCGATTGCTTCTTGCCATGACAAGCTGACACTGTTAGTTGTTACATCATCGATTCGCAAGTTCAAAGGAGCTGCAGGAGGAAGAATTTCTTCTGTTTGTTTTGTCTTAGCTGTTACTGTATTACTCATTTCTGATATGTTTCCTGCCTGATCAACTGCTCTCACTTGATATGTATACATCGTATCTTCCATTAATCCTATATCCGTGTATGCTACTTCCTCCGCACCAATCACTCCTTGAATTAACTGATTGTCTCGATAAATGATATAACCGATTACGTCAATGCTATCTGTCGCTGATTCCCACGATAAGCTGACACTATCAGTTGTTACACTAGTGACTTTTAAATTCAAAGGCACTGCAGGTGGGCTGCTACTCGCCAATTTTGTCCTAGCCGTCACTGCATTACTCGCTACTGATACATTCCCCGCTTGATCAACTGCTCTTACTTCATACGTATAGGTAGTATCTTCCGTTAATCCATTGTCGGTATAGGCGAGGTCTGCACCGGTGACTGTTTGAATCAGTTGGTTGTCTCGATAAACCAAATAACCCATTACGCCTACGTTGTCTGTTGCAGCTTCCCAAGACAAGCTAACACTATCACTTGAAACGTCGTTGACTTTCAGATTTTTAGGATTGGTAGGAGCTTCCAAATCTAATGCAGTGGCTTGAACATTATCAAAATATGCTGTCCCGTTTCCACTAGACGCAAAACGGATAATATATGTATTTTCACCTTCCGGAGTCGTAAAGCTAAATTCATGTTGTTTCCAAGCATCATTATAATGTCTCTCATCCTTCAACGAAATAAACCCTTCCCCATGATTAAGCGTGCCAAATTCCACAATTGCTGGAAACGAAGGGTCTCCGATCACATAATAAGTGAATTGATAGGTCGTTTTCGGTTTTAACTGAACATATTGCAGGATATTCTCTCCATTTGATGCCATTACATAATGATTGCCACTTTCATCTGTCACAAGTGCAGGATTGTTACTTCCAGGATTGGAAACGATCCAGTGATTCAACCCATCATTAAATTCACCATTTTTTATAATCACCTCTTCTGCTAGTTGATAAGAGGGTGCATAAGATGGGTCAACCGCTACTACAATGACCGGTTTTACAAATAGAAAAACAATCATCATCAATCGAATCAGTTTTTTGAAAATTTTCATATTTACCTCCTCTAAATTAGTTGTTTCGCAAGTTAGTTTAATCTATTCAGAGATAAAAAAAGCCCTTTTTTTTCGTATAATTAGAAATTAAAGTTCTATCATAACAACTTTTAACGGAGAATATTCTAAACCCAACGCTAATTTTATACAAAAAAGTAGTTATCTTGGAACAAGCATTTGACAGCAACCCAAATTTGTTTTCCTACGGACAAAAAAACTGTTATTCACAAAAACAAGAAAACATTTTTGTAAATAACAGTCGATTACTATTAAAATGAGAAAAATTTTAGTTCTTATTCTTCAAGTCCGATCTCTTCTCGAACAACTGCAGCAATCTTATCCACGTAATATGCTACTTTTTCATCCGTTGGCGCTTCAGCCATGACACGTAATAATGGTTCAGTTCCAGAAGGACGAACTAAAATTCTTCCTTCACCAGCCATCTCAGCCTCAGTTTCTTCAATCACTTTTTTGATCGCTGGAACTTCCATTGCACCATTTTTGTTACTTACTCGGATATTTACTAATTTTTGTGGGTAGATCGTCACTTCGCTCGCTAACTCGGATAATTTCTTCCCAGTTTGCTTCATGATATTCAGTAATTGGATTCCTGATAGCATTCCATCACCTGTAGTATTAAAGTCAAGGAAGACCATATGACCAGATTGTTCTCCACCAAAATTATAATCATTTTTTCGCATTTCTTCTACAACATAGCGGTCACCAACCTGAGTAACTACGTCCTTCAAGCCAATTTCTTCCACCGCTTTATGGAATCCTAAATTACTCATGACCGTTGTAACGATCGTATCTTTTTTCAAACGATTTTTCTTTGAAAGGTATTTCGCACAAATAAACATGATTTTATCACCATCAACGATGTTCCCAAGTTCATCCACTGCAATAATTCGATCCCCATCACCATCAAATGCTAAACCGGCATCGGCGCCTTTTTCAACAACCATTTCAGCTAACTTTTCAGGGTGTGTTGAACCAACACCATCGTTAATATTTAAGCCATTAGGGCTGGTACCCATCGTATAAAAATCTGTTTCTAAGTCTGCGAATAAACGGTTGACAGAAGTTGCTGTCGCCCCATTTGCCGCATCGACACAAACGGTTAGGCCTGATAGATCCCCATTGATCGTTTGCACTAAGAATTGAGAATATTTTAATAAGCCTTCTGGAAATTCTTCTACTGTTCCTAATCCCTCTGCTGAAGGACGTGGCAATTCGTCCACTTCGGCATCAAGCAATGCTTCAATTTCTAATTCTTGTTCATCCACTAATTTAAACCCATCAGCACCAAAAAATTTGATTCCATTATCTTGTGCAGGATTATGTGAAGCAGAAATCATCACGCCGGCATTGGCTTTTTGCAATCTTGTTAAATAAGCAACTCCTGGTGTGGAAATGACGCCAAGTTGAAATACTTCAATACCAACTGATAACAAACCAGAAATTAAGGCTTCTTCTAGCATTTGCCCAGAGATTCTGGTGTCACGCCCAACTAAAACCCGTGGACGTTTCCCTTCTGTTTCATGTTGGCTTAATACATATCCGCCACATCTACCTAACTTAAACGCTAATTCTGGTGTCAATTCTTTATTGGCTTCGCCACGGACACCATCCGTTCCAAAATATTTACCCATAATTGTAAATTTGCTCCTTTAACTTAATTTTCCGAAGAATACGTTTGACTCTCTTGTGTACTTTGCATAGTGGATTCACTCGAATCTGTACTTTCAGAAGTTTGCTTGCTTTCTGTCTGGACACTAGAAAGTGACGTGCTCGATGTAGTCGACTTTGTCGTTGACGTTGTTGAGTCATTCCTTTTAGTCGAACTTTGATTTTTATCGACTGAAGAATCACTAGTTGTCGATTCCAGCACTGGTGTTATCTCAACTTTAACCGATTTAGGCGAGACGCTCATTCCTTGTTCAACAGGAATCTGAATCGTCCTAGTCGTTCGATGAGTAATTCCTGATATGTCGATAGGCACAGCGATACTATCCCCTATTTGAGCAAGTTGTTCCGTCGTCCCTGTGACTTCAGCCTCTAATTCGGAAAACTTGAAATTATAGTTCTTAATTCCTTCGCCTTTTGTCCCTTGTTGAATACCATATAGGCTAACCGTTTTTTTCGGTTTGATTGCATCTGACGTGACGTTGACTTGCACTGGATCAGAAACAATACTCAACGGCTCACCAGCTGAATTTAACGCTTGTACAGATACATTGCTATTCACACCATCGTCCGTTATCATTGACGGGTTGACTTTTGCAACCACTTGATGAATTTCCGCTAAAGTCTTATCTCCAGTGGTGATCGTGACCTTCGTTGGATCGACAGTTGTTTCAGTTAAATTATAACCAGAAGGCGTCGTCTCTGTTGGCAGAATAGCTTTAACTTCAAAGTCTTTGGTCACTTTCTTTTCAATTGTAACCGTGATCGTTTCCGGTTGCAACTTAGCGGTGACAGCGCTGCTTAGATTTTTGATTTTCAATGGCACTTCGTGGGTTCCTTCACCTAGATGTGCTAAGTCTGCGGTGACCCTAAAGGTACGGGTGTCTTCATTTGCCTCAGCCATCAACTGGATACGATTCGCACTAGCCAATTTGACAGTAGTAGTGTTTTCGTAACCATGGATATAATACTTATCGGTATCATATAAAAGTTGGATCGAAACATCAGAAGCTGTCTGCGAATAGGACTCGTTTCCAGATAATGTGTTTTGCATCGTTTGACCATTCGCATTGAAATAAAGAATGATACTAAACAATAACGCAACAAACCCATACAGAATACTCGTACGCTTTTCTTTTGAGATCATTTCCGATCCCCTCCCTTAGTCATTGCGTCCAAGAAAGATTGAAGCCCATTCTTTTTGTTTTTATTTTTTTCTTCTACAATTAGTTGTTCTCGTAAGATCGATAAATACTCTTCTTGCGATAACCCTGGTATCAATTGATTGTCTAAAGTGATACTTACATCTCCTGTTTCTTCCGAGACCACGATAGTTATTGCATCGCTGACCTCACTAATACCGACAGCAGCTCGGTGACGTGTTCCAAATTCTTTTGGAATCAACATACTTTCTGATAAAGGTAAATAGGCACTGGCAACTGCAATTTTTCCATTTTTGACAATAACTGCCCCGTCATGCAGCGGCGTATTGGGGATAAAGATATTAATAAGTAACTCACCAGTAATATCTGCATCCAATGCAATGCCTGTCTCAATATACTCATCCAAACCAGTATGACGCTCGATCGTAATCAGAGCACCAATCTTACGTTTCGACATATATTGAATAGCTTTATCAAAGGATAGGATCATCTTCTCGTCTTCTTGCTGTTCGCTTTTCGTTTGTTTGAATAACGAACTTCTTCCCAGATGTTCTAACCCACGACGAATCTCTGGTTGGAAGATAACGATTGCTGCAATCACACCATAAGTTATGACTTGATTCATCAGCCATGACAGCGTGTGTAGCCCAATCAACTCAGCCGCAATTCGAATCACGATAAAGATGGCAACGCCTTTGAGCAATTGGATCGCTTTCGTCCCTCTTAGTAGCTGGATCAGTTTGTAAACCAAATACCATACGACTAAAATATCCAGTATGTTTACCAAAAAATTCAGAGAAAATAAGTCACCGGAAAACATTTGTTGCCAATACTCTAAATTAAAAAGTTCCCCGATTTGAAATGACATAAAAAGCCTCTCTTCTCTTTTGAGATTTCCCTTTAAGTATATCATATGTTTGGAAATATGAGACGATTCCGGCTACTTTTTTCAAGAAAATTACATAAATTATTCGATCGATTTTTCCACCCTTTAAATTGTTTGCTTATCATTTACCGAATGAGATAGTTGGATCAATGAACAAAACATCAAAACATCATTTTCGACGTGCTGCACGTTCTGCTCTTTTAGCAGCTCTTCTGGCTGCTGCTTCATCATCGATCTTACGTTCTTTTTTTCTCTTTTTCGTTTCGACTTCCTCTTCTTTTACAATCGGATCAGACGGTTCTAGTTTTTCTTTAATTTTATCAAGCTGTCCAGTGAGTGAAGCATAATTGTAAAAACGAGTTTTTGCATCTAGAACCGTTTTTTCAAACAATTTTTCAGCTAATTGAGGGTTGGCACTTTCTAGTGAAGAAAACCGGACTTGCTTACGCATAAAATCGCCCATTGTTGAAAAGTCTGGTTTTTTGTAATCCAAAATCATCGGAACCTTCCCTTTTTCAATTAAACTTGGATTATAACGATAGAGGGACCAATAGCCTGATGAAACAGCTTCTTTGGCTTCTTTAATCGATTCTTTCATGCCCCCCAACAGACCATGGGTGATACAAGGCGTATACGCAATGATTAGTGATGGCCCTGGGTATTTCTCTGCTTCTTCAAACGCCTTGATTGTTTGCATTTGATTGGCACCAGAAGCAATTTGAGCGACATAGACGTTCCCATAAGTCATTGCCATCATTCCTAAATCTTTCTTCGACGCATATTTCCCACTTGCGGAGAATTTTGCAATAGCTGACGTTGGCGTTGCTTTAGAGGTTTGCCCCCCAGTATTAGAATAAACTTCATTATCCAATACTAGGATATTCACATCTGCCCCACTAGCCAATACATGATCGATACCACCAAAGCCAATATCATAAGCCCAACCATCTCCGCCAATAATCCATTGACTGTTTTTGACAAAAATATCTTTGTGCTCAAGAATGGATTCCAATTCTGGGACTTGCTGTACTTCCGCTACCATCGCAGCCTGAAGTTTAGCTGCTCGTTGTTGTGTTCCTTCGCTATCGAATAAATGGTTGAGCCAATCCTCCATCAACAGTCGAAGCGCACTCGATACTTTTGGCATGATTTCACGAACAGATTGCGCTAAAGCTTCACGACGGGTTTGAGCAGCTAGTAACATACCATAGCCAAATTCAGCATTATCTTCTAATAAGGAATTAGACCAAGCTGGACCTTGCCCACAAGCATTCGTTGTGAACGGTGATGCTGGCGAAGCTCCTCCCCATATTGAAGAACAGCCGGTTGCATTAGCGATCATCATTCGGTCTCCGAACATTTGGGTCAAAAGTTTCACATATGGCGTTTCACCGCAACCAGAGCAAGCACCTGAAAATTCAAGCAACGGTTGGTTAAATTGGGTAGCCATTACCGTATTTTTTCCTTTCATAGGGTTTTCTTTCTGTCTCAATGTCATTGCAAACGCCCAATTGACCGCTTGTTCTTTTTGTTCCTCGTAAGGTTTCATCACTAACGCTTTTCCTTTGGCTGGACAAGCCTCCACACATAATCCACATCCTGTACAGTCCTCCACGGAAACTTGGATACGATATTTTAACCCGTCAGGTCCTCTCATATCACGAACGATAAATCCTTCAGGCGCTTCAGTCAGCTCTTCTTCATCAGCTAAGAATGGGCGGATGGCTGCGTGCGGACATACAAATGCGCACTCATTGCACATCGTACAACGGTCACTGATCCATTCAGGGACTTCTAGGGCTACACCTCGTTTTTCCAGCGCTGCTGTTCCTAATGGCATCTCGCCAGTTGTCATCTGGTTGGCTACTAAAGTACCTACTGACAGTTGATTTCCTTCTTGAGCATTGATCGGCGTAAAAATCTCTTTTACGTAACGTGATGTTGTCTCTTCTTTTTTGCTAGGTAGTTCTAATGATCGCCAATGTTTGGGGATTTCAACTCTATGGAGAAGTTCAAGGGTATGATCAATCGCTTGGTTATTTTTTTCTACGATTTTCATTGATTTATGACCATAGCTTTTAAGCACTTCTTCTTTCAAGAGCGGAATCACTTCTTCAATAGGAATAATGTTTGCTAATTTGAAAAAAGCCGTTTGCATGGCAGTGTTAATACGACGACCTAATCCAACTTCTTGAGCAATTTTCATCGCATTGATCGTATAAAATTGAATCTCATTTTCTGCCAAATATTTTTTTAGACGAAGAGGCAGATGCGTTTCTAACTGCTCATCTGTCCATAAAGTATTCAATAAAAATGTGCCACCTTTTTTCAACCCTTTAACTAAATCATAGCTGTGCAAGTAAGCAGGCGTATGACAAGCGACAAAATCAGCATGTTCAACTAAATAAGTAGAACGAATTGGCGTGTTTCCAAAACGGAGATGGGAAATCGTCAATCCACCTGATTTTTTTGAATCATAGTAAAAATAGCCTTGGGCGTATTTGTCTGTATGATCACCAATGATTTTAATAGCAGATTTATTTGCACCGACTGTCCCGTCAGAACCAAAACCCCAAAACTTAGCTTGGTAAGTTTCAGCATCCGTTAAATCCAATGTTGGTCTTGGTGCCAAAGAATGATAGGTAACATCATCCACTATCCCGATTGTAAATCGTTTTTTCATTTGTTCATCTTTTTGCAACTCGTCAAAAACGCTGATGATTTGATCTGGTGTCACATCTTTTGATCCTAATCCATACCGCCCACCAATTATTTTAGGACAGATTGTTGCATCATAAAGTGCACTTTGAACATCTAGCAGTAATGGTTCCCCACCAGCTCCTGGTTCTTTGCTTCGATCTAATACGGCAATTGACTGTGTAGTTTTAGGAAGTTTTTGCAACAATGTTTCAATTGGGAATGGGCGATAAAGATGGATATTTAAGAAACCGACTTTCCGGCCATTTCTATTCAAATAATCGACTGTCTGCTCAATCGTTTGCGCTACCGACCCCATCGAAATGATGACTTCTGTCGCGTCGGCAGCACCATGATAAGTGACTAAATCATAGGAAGTTCCACGTAATTCATTGATTGCTTGCATGTATTTTTGTACGATGCGAGGTAATTGTTCGTAATACGAATTGATCGTTTCTCTTTGCTGAAAATGAATATCTGGATTTTGATTCGTTCCACTAACAGTTGGGTGGTTAGGGTTCATCGCTCTGTTTCTAAACGCAGCAAGTTTCTCTTGATTGATTAACGATGCTAACTCGTCATATTCTAGTACTTCAATTTTTTGGATTTCATGGCTCGTACGAAAACCATCAAAAAAATTCAAGAATGGCAGCTCTGCTTCAATCGAAGCCAAATGTGCTACGGGTGCTAAGTCCATAACTTCTTGCACACTACTTTCTGCAAGCATCGCAAATCCAGTCGATCGAGCAGCCATGACATCCCCATGATCCCCAAAGATATTTAACGCATTCGTCGTGACTGCACGACTTGCGACATGAAATACGCTTGGTAGTAATTCACCAGCGATTTTATACATATTGGGTATCATCAACAACAATCCTTGAGAAGCTGTATAAGTCGTTGTCAGCGCTCCTGTTTTGAGCGAACCATGCACAACACCAGCCGCTCCTGCTTCAGATTGCATTTCAACCACTTTAACTGGTTGTCCAAAAAGATTTTTCTTCCCACTAGCAGACCATTGATCCACTAATTCTGCCATCGTTGAGCTGGGCGTAATGGGATAGATTGCAGCTAATTCTGTAAAAGCATAAGAAATATAAGCGGCAGCTGTATTTCCGTCCATTGTTTTCATTTTTCGCATTTGTCATCATCCTTGTTCAAATTCTCTCAAATATCCCACCTATTATAACGCAAAAGCTCCTGAAAACCTACCTATTCTGTAAAAGTACTCACATGAGAAGATACATGCTTTATTAAACAAAAAACTAGTCTTTTTCCTGAAAAATGCTTAAAATGAATCTAAGAGGTGATTATACATGGATATATCTATCATTAAAGCAGATAAAACAAATACCGAAACTGGCATTCATTATGGAAACTTAGATGCTCCTAAGAAAATGGCAGAGTTTATCAATCTGGCTTGCCCTTATTGCCGTCAATGGTTCAACGAATCTTATGAATTACTCGAAGAAGCTGTAAGTAAAGGTCGTTTGCAACGGGTGATCAAACTTTTTGATAAAGAAAAAGAAAGTTTGCAACGTGGGAATGTGATGCATCATCATATTGATACGTCAGACGGTCAAGTAGCTTTACGAGAAATCAAAAAAGTATTTGATTCGCAGGATGATTGGAAAAATCTTAGTCTAGCAGAAGTAGCAGATTATGCTCAAAATAAGTTAGGTCTAACTTACCAAGAAGAATCTCCTGCCTCTCAAGCAATTATAGCTGAGGCGAATGCTGCCAATATCCGTTTTGTTCCAACTGTTATTTTGGAAGAGCATATTTTTGATGAATCGATCAAAAAAGAAGAGCTAATTGATTACATTAACGAGTAATAATCCTGACTATCACATGTACTTGTAATCATTATTGATCAGGATTGACACTATCGTTCCGATCCTAACAAGACCCAAAGAACCTCAAAATAGCCTAGCCTATTTTTAAGGTCCTTGGGTCATTTTTGATTGAGCGACTATCCAGATCTTAATTTAGAAAAATATAAAAAACGAATTGATACACCATCTATCTATCCTAAGACCTTTCGTTGACAAAGCTTCGTAAACTAGCTTGGACACGTGGGTTATTTAGATGCTGTTGCCATTTCTGTTCGATGACATTTTGTACTTTTTCAACGGCACGAGTTGTAGTCGATGAAAAACTTTTTGGCTGTGACAATATGGGTGAGTCTACCCGTGCTTTTTTCAGACTTAGGTCCAGGGCGCCTGGATCCGATTCTGAATTTCTTCTCTTCCTCTCTCCTTCTGATTTCATTTCTTGACTCTTTTCATATTTTCCTTTCACTTGGTCTGAGCTATTTGATCTAAGCTCGATTTGATCAAAACGGCTGGTTAATTCATCCATAGATATTGGTTGTAGTGGTTGGTGACTCGTGCTTTGGTACAACGAATTGTTTTTAACTAGAGATAACACTTCATCTTTATGGATAAACCGCAGTTTTCCATCGGAATTAGGAACGGAATAATAAGAAAATTCTGTCGCAATCTCGTTAACTGTCCTCCCTTTCTTTTCTTCATTTCGGATGTAATCACATATTATTTCTTGGACCTCTTCTGGTGATAAATTATATTGATATGAAATTACTCCTATATTTTGATTCTCCTTATACTCACTAACAATGATTTCACGCAATGGATCTAATCTATTCGTTTTAGTGTAGATTTGATGAAACTGGTTTGTTGATTCAGCCATAGATATTGGTTTTGGTGGTTGGATCGTGCCTTCTTGTATCAGATTTTTCTTAACTTCAGAGATTGCTTTCTCAATGATAGGTGGTTCTGGGGTGTTTAATTCTGGTTGAGATTCGTTCTGAATTTTATTCACTATCTCTTGAACGGCTTCTTCGTTTATCTTTAGCGTACATGCAATTTCATTAATGGATACATTTTTTTCAATTGCTCCCTCTACATATATCTTATAAATTTGAGCCAACGTGCAGCCATTTCTTTCCGCAATTCCTTGAATTTTTTGGTTCTTTAATATATTGTTTTTAATATACTGATATGGAAATGTTTTTATTTCAGTTTGAGTTAAACAAAGCTGGTTACTTATTTCTTGTCTAGATATTCCCCTAATTGAATGATCTATAATAAATTTAGCCATTCGATGTTTCACCATTGATAGATCCGTTTCCTGTTCAGTTGCAATCTTCCCAATTTTCATACCTATTTTTCTTTTCTTGACAAGATCATCGAAACTTAATCTTTCCCTCTTTTTTGTTTTTTTTCTTAACAACACGGTATTTGTTTTTTTAATGCTTTTTTTTGCATCTTCCACTAATTTGTTATTTTTTTCAACTTTTTGGAAAACCTCAAGTATCCTTGGATATCCATCTAAACTCACAGGTAATATTCTATTTAATTCTTCCCTTGTATACCCTTGATCATGAATTTTTCTTATTGCATAATCCTCTATTATCGTTTTAGTTTTTTCTACAGAAATATCCAAGCTTTCAGAGATCTTCATTATATTTTCCTTTTTTTTAAGCTTGTGAACGACTAATTTTTCTATCACGTAATCTTCTGAACAACCAATCATCTCAGGAATGAGTCGGATATTACCATTCCTTCGAAAATTATTTATGATGAATGCATGTTTTTTTCCCATTATACTATTTGAACTTTTATGTAGTCTTTCAGCTATCTGAGGTACCGAAAAACCTTGGTATATGCTACGTGCGATTTCTAAATTAAGTATCCTATAAGCAGTTGGTCTACTAATCTTTAATCGCTTAGTAAGTTCTTTTACACTTACTTTATTTTCAAGTCCATGAATGAACTCTCTATGGATTTTATTCATTTGCTCCTTATTGCGGCGTTTCCGAAACGTTAGTTTTTTCGGGCTAACCTTAGGAAGGCGTTTCATATGAATCTCTTGTTTCTCTGTATCTTTTTTTTGTTTTTTCTTTCTTTTATTATTAACCTTATTTTCCATAGTAATTATTCTCCTTTGTTTTTAGTAGCAATAACCGTTATCAATGGGACTTGCTACTTACTTTTTAACATATTAAAGGACACTGATTAGAACTTTTTTTGGAAATATAATAAAAAAAGATTCTGAGACAAATACTTGTCCCAAAATCTTCATTAATTAAAAAATTAAAAATTTTTTCACTTAACTTGCTTCTTCGCGCAACTTTTCTGCAAATTCATTAATCTTTCTGATTCGATGATTGATTCCGGATTTAGAGATCGCTCCTGATGGAATCATTTCTCCTAGCTCTTTTAAACTGACTTCTGGGTGCTTTAATCTCAATTCTGCAATTTCTTGCAATTTTTCTGGTAGTGCAGTTAATCCAACTCTACTTTCAATCAATTCAATATTTTCGATTTGTTTTGCTGCAGCATCAATCGTTTTATTCAGATTGGCTGTCTCACAATTGACAAGTCGGTTGACTGAGTTTCGCATATCACGTACGATACGGACATCTTCAAAGCGCAACATCGAATTCGTCGCACCAATTAAGGTTAAAAAGTCAGCAATTTTCTCTGCGCCTTTTAAATATGAAATATAGCCGTTTCGACGTTCCAATGTTCGAGCATGAAGACCATAATAATTTAACATATCACAAATGTCTTGATTATGTTGTTCATAAATGGAGAAAATTTCTAAATGGTAACGACTAGTTTCAGGATTATTGACTGAACCAGACGCCATGAATGCTCCTCTTAGATAGGATCGCATTTTTTGTGCATTTCCTAAAATTTCATCAGATACATGCCCATTGAACATCATTCCGTCCATGATATCTAGATCCATCAGTACATTTTTCGTTCCTTGTTTCAAACGAACGATATAGACATTATTCTTTTTCAATTTCATTTTTTTTCGAACGAGTAACTCGCTTCGGACATTATAATGATCTTTTAAAAGAGAATAGATCCGTCTAGCGATAGCTGCATTTTCTGTTTGAAAGTTTAGGATAAATTGTTGATTCACAATCCCTAAAGATCCATTCATTCGCAAAAGTGCAGCTAATTCCGCCTTTGCATGTTCGCGGTGAACTTCAAGTCCAGTAAGTTCTTTTTTGACATCTGCCGCAAATGACACCCTATTCTCCTCCTTTCTCTTAGTAACCTACCGTTTAATATTTGGAACCAAAAACCAAACGAAATAGCTCTTCCACAACTTTTTCACCATCATGGAAGACACCACCATTTTTTAATTCTAAAAAGTCAGTCGAAATCACTCGACATCCTTCATTCCGTAATCCATGAAAATCATGGGTTACTTGTACGAGGTATTCATCGTATATTTCAGGATCCATATAACCTGCTGGTACTTTTTCTGTGTTAACTAAAACAGTATCAATAAATGGTCGTTTCAAATGTTCATGCAACACCCGAATATGATCAGCATCTGTAAAATGTTCTGTTTCACCTTTTTGTGTCATGATATTACAAATATACACCACTTCGGCTTCTGTTTTAGCTACTGCTTCTCCAATTTCTTGGATGACCAAATTAGGTAAAATGCTAGTAAACAAACTACCCGGTCCTAAAACGACCATATCTGCCTCCATAATGGCAGAAACAACTTTTCGTGCTGGTTTGGCTTCGCTATCATCCGTGGTATTTCGCACATAGACATGATCAATCGTTTTTCGATCGACCGCAATTTTTGATTCCCCCACCGCAGTAGTACCATCTTTAAAAACTGCATGGAGTGTTAATGGTGTTTCAGAAGAAGGATAGATATGACCGTCCACATGCATCATCTTAGATAGGAGTTGTACTGCTTCGTATGTACTTCCTCTCATTTCTGCGACAGCGGCAATGATCAAATTACCAATCGTATGATTGGCTAAAAATTGATCTTCTTTTTTAAAACGATACTGAAAGATATCTTCATAAAATTGTGGCATATCCGACAATGAAACCAACACATTCCTCAAATCGCCAGGGGGCGCCATCGCAATTGATTCTCTGATTGCACCGCTACTGCCTCCGTCATCTGCGACAGTTACGATCGCTGTAATATCAGCCCCTTGGTTACGCAAGCTTTTTAAAATAACCGGTAAGCCTGTGCCACCCCCAACGACAACGATTTTGGGCTTTCTTATACGGTAAGTTTTCATCTTCACGAGCGATTCACCGTCTCTTTCCGTTTATCTTTGTCACGGTGAGTCACATTGACTTTATAATTTTCTTTCAAAGCACCTGATAAACGTTCTGTTAACGCAACTGAACGGTGTTGCCCTCCGGTACAGCCAATAGCAATCGTCAAGCTGCTTTTACCTTCTTTGATATATCCTGGTAAAACCGTCTGTAATAAATCTAAAAACTTATTATAAAACAGCTCAGTTTCATCAAATGACATCACATAGTCATAAACTGGTTGATCTTTTCCTGTCAAAGGTCTTAATTCAGGGATATAGTGGGGATTTGGTAAAAAGCGTACATCCATCACGATATCTGAATCAATCGGCAAGCCATATTTGAATCCAAAGGAAACAAATTCGATTCGAAAGCCTTGATCGCCTTTGGTCTTAAACGTTTGATTGATTTTTTCCCTTAACTGACGTGGCGTTAAAGTCGTCGTGTCTATAATGACCGAGGCCTGCATCTTTAGATCATTCAATATCGCACGTTCTTTACGAATTCCTTCCGTGACTAAACCGTTCATTGCCATTGGATGGGTACGTCTTGTTTCCTTGTATCGTGCGACTAATTCTTCATCGGATGCATCTAAAAATAAAATCGACGTATCGATAAAATCCGTATTCTCAATTTCGACTAACATATTTTGGATTTCTTCAAAAAACGAGCGTGAACGCAAGTCTACCACTAATGCCATTTTCGTCACTTTACCCGATTCTTTGATCAATTCCCAAAACTTTGGAATTAGATTTGGTGGCATATTATCAATACAGAAATACCCCATATCTTCAAAACTTTGAATAGCGACCGTCTTCCCAGCGCCACTCATCCCTGTGATGATTACTAGTTGTAAATTATCAGCCATATCAAACGGCCCCCTCTCATATCTCTTCCTAAAATTATATCACTTCCGGGCGTATCATTACCAGTTAAACATTCTTAAAAATGAAGTTGTCGATAAAAATAGGGACAAATACCACTGTAGGTATCCGCCCCTAATCTCTGCTCATAAAAGTTTTCAACTTGATATGGTAGCTTGTCGGTGTTGTAAGGCACGGGCGATCGTTTGATCAGCTAAGATTGACTGTGCGTCAATGACGGGATATTCATTTTCCCCTACATACTCTTGCATCAACGATAATTCTGTACAGCCTAAAATAATTTTTTCGCAATCAAATCGCGCCACCGCTTCTGCCAAAATTTCGTAGTATAGTTCTTTGTTTAAATAATCTGATTCTTTGATATCATGATAAATCAAATGGTTGATTTTCGCCTGAAGTTGAGCATCAGGAATGACAGCCTCAAAGCCTAGCTGTCTCACTTCCTTTTCATAAATTCCAGCTTTCATGCTACCTTCCGTACCTAGGATGGCTACTTTACCAGTTGTATTTTGTCTGACAAGCTCATTTGCCGCTTCTCGTGGCATATGAAGAATCGGAATCTCAGTGGCTGCTTGAAGTTCATCAAAGAAATAATGAGCTGTATTACACGTTAAAACGATAAAATTTGGTTTGAGTAAATTTTGTTTTTCAACATCATCTAGTAGGTAAGGCATTGGACTTTCTTGTTCCCTATCTAAAATATAAGCCGTTCGATCAGGAACTGTCGCATGATTAAATAATACATAATTTAAATATTCCTGATCTTTTGAGGCTTTGGTTCGATGATTGATTAGACGGACAAAACTCTCTGTGGCCATCGTTCCCATTCCGCCCAAAATACTAAAAAAGTTTTCCATGAATCAACCTTCTTTCACATGAAAGTATTTTTTAAATCGAGGAATGTAATTTCTAAACATATACTTCATCAATAACCAGCGTTTGAGCGAACGATCTTTCTCATAAAAAACAGTCGTTCCATAACGATTTTCTTTAATCATTTTTTCTGCAACTTTTTTGTCTTCATTTGCTTTTGCATAAGTTAAAAAGACCTTGTTAGGTACACCCATCCATAATTTTGCTTGATCCGATTGGCTCGTCCCATAGGTAGTCCCTGTGAATGGAACTTCAAATACACGGTCTTCTGTCACAAATTTTGCTAAATTCAAGCCATTAAGAGTGACAAAGAAACTGCTTCTTCCCTGACGAAGGTTGATTTCAAAAAGTTTGTATTCACCATCTCTTGGATCGTATTTCATATCAAAATTCGCAAAACCAGTATAGGAAATATCTTCTAAAAATCGTTTAATCGTTTGATAGATCTTTTCATTATAATCTGGCATGATCACCACATAATTACCAATCGAAGCTGGTGTTGGATCTTCTAGTAATGGGTGACCTAAACACATCATTCTTACTTGATGGTTTTCATCGACATAAGCATTTAACACACGCATATTACTATCATCCCCAGGAATGAAATCTTGGACGATCATTTCACTTGTATAACCTGCTTCGTAAATACGACCTAAGATCAAGTCAAATTCTTCACGATTATCGATAATAAACGCTTTTTTTCGACCTTCAAATTGGACAGATAAGTATTCTACGCTGTTTGCCGGCTTTAATGCCACTGGAAAGTCAAATGGTAACTCTTGATTCAAATGCCCATCAACTAACATTTCTTTTCTAACAATCAACGTTTTGGGATAAGGTAACTGGTATTCCTCGCAAACTTCATAAAAACTAACCTTATTAATCAGACGTTTAAATAACGAATAATCGATGTAAGGACAAATAAAATACTTTGAGAGTTCTTCTTTATGCTGTGAAATCAGTTCTGCATAGCCATCTCCACATGCGATCAAGAGATACTTCTTCGTTTGATCTGAATATTTCTCTCTTGCTAAACGTAACATGGACTCAATAAAGACCGGATCTTTATCAAAGCCAGGAATTACGTCAACTTTGACGATTTTGCTATAGCGAGTTGGTGCCAACTGATTTGATGCATACGCCTGGCAAACTTTGCCATACGCTTCATGAAATGAGCGTGCCATTCCATAGACATTCATGTCGCTACCCAATAAAATAGGAATAAATTCTTCGTTTACATTACTGTTCATCATTATCTCTCACTTACTCATAATCTCTAGTTTTCTTTTTCAACTACACAAGGAATATCATACCATAAAGAAAAAAGCAATCAAAGGAATCTCCTCCGATTGCTCAATTCTTTTTTGAACGGATTGAACTTATAGGAAGTTTTTATCTATACCAATTAGTGTAGAAAGAACTACCATGTTTCGTATTTTAGTCTATACTGGTCAATAAAACAAGAATAGATACTTGATTTTAATTTTTTTTTAACTATCCAGTTGGTTTTCACCATTCATGATTTTTTTTAAGTATCGACCAGTATAACTCTCTTTCACCTCAATGATTTCTTCAGGTGTACCAGTGGCTAAAATCGTACCGCCACCTTCCCCGCCTTCTGGTCCAAGATCAATAATATGATCAGCGGTTTTAATAACATCAAGGTTATGCTCGATCACTAATACCGTATTCCCTGCATCTACTAAACGTTGCAAGACATCAAGTAGCCGGGCAATATCATCTGTATGCAAACCAGTCGTTGGTTCATCCAAAATATAAAAGTTCTTACCATTCGCTATTTTGTGTAATTCACTAGCGAGTTTCATCCGCTGTGCTTCCCCACCAGATAATGTTGTAGCTGGTTGCCCCATCGTAACGTAGCCTAGACCAACATCGACAATGGTTTGAAGTTTTCGATGAATCTTAGGGATTGGTTGGAAAAATTCAACGGCATCTTCAACCGTCATTTCTAAAATATCTGCAATACTTTTTCCTTTATAATGAACTTCTAGCGTTTCAGAATTATATCGCTTCCCATGACAAACTTCACAAGGAACGTAAACATCAGGTAGAAAGTGCATTTCAATCTTAATAATTCCATCGCCTCGGCAGGCTTCACAACGTCCACCTTTAACGTTGAAACTAAAACGACCTTTTTTATACCCACGCATTTTAGCTTCATTTGTTTGTGCAAATAAATCTCTGATATCATCAAATACACTAGTATATGTCGCAGGATTGCTTCGTGGTGTGCGCCCAATCGGACTTTGATCGATATCAATGATTTTTTCAATACTTTCATAACCGGAAATTGATTTGAATTTACCAGGTTTTGCTGAATTACGGTTGATTTTTTGTGCAAGAGCTCGTTTTAGGATACTATTGACCAATGTACTCTTACCTGAACCGGACACACCAGTCACCGCAACAAATTCACCTAAAGGAAATTCCACTGAAATATTTTTCAAATTATTTTCCGTTGCCCCAGTGATTTTGATGGCTTTTCCATTCCCTTTTCGGCGTTCAGTTGGAACTGGGATACTCTTTTTACCGGATAGATATTGTCCAGTCAAAGAGTCTTCATCAGCAGCCACTTCCGCAGGCGTGCCAGCTGAAACGATTTCTCCTCCTTGATGCCCGGCACCAGGGCCTACATCAATCAAATAATCTGCCGCACGCATCGTATCTTCATCATGCTCGACCACGACTAATGTATTCCCTAGATCACGCATTTTCTTCAATGAACCGATCAACCGATCGTTATCTCGTTGGTGGAGTCCGATAGAAGGCTCATCTAAAATATAAAGAACCCCTGAGAGATTCGAGCCAATTTGAGTGGCCAAACGGATCCGCTGTGCTTCTCCTCCTGAAAGAGTTCCTGATGCACGACTCAGCGTTAAATAATCGAGACCAACATTTTCTAAAAATGAAAGTCGATCATTCACTTCTTTTAAAATCGGTTTTGCTATTACTTTTTCTTGGTCTGAAAGGGTCAAATTTGAAAAGAAGTTGACCGCTTTTTGGATAGACAACTCGTTCGTTTGTCCAATATTCGTCCCATTGATTTGAACGGATAAAGCTTGAGGATTCAAACGATACCCATGACAAGTTTGACAAGTCAATTCAGTCATATATTGTCTCATTTGCTCTCTTGTGAAATCACTGTTTGTATCATGGTACCGACGCTTAATGTTTTTCAATACCCCTTCAAAAGTTGTTTCAACATCACGAACACCACCGAAATCATTCTCATAGTGGAAATGGAACAGCTCGTCTGTCCCATTGAGCACGATTTCTTGATGTTCAAGTGGCAACTCTTCAAAAGGCGTCTCCATATCAATCCCATAACTTTCACAGGCTTGAGCCAGCATCTGTGGATAGTATTGTGAACTGATTGGATTCCAAGGGACGATTGCTCCTTGACTCAACGTCTTCGTACGATCAGGTATCACTAAATCTTGGTCCACTTCTAATTTGACACCAAGACCATCACAATCAGGACAAGCACCAAATGGCGCATTGAAAGAAAACAGTCTTGGTTCCAATTCACCAACAGTAAAGCCACAATAAGGACAAGCGTAATGCTCGCTAAACAGCATTTCCTCTTCTCCGATGACATCAATCAAAACATAGCCTTCTGCTAAACGCAAGGCAGCTTCGATTGAATCAAACAAACGTGAACGGATTCCTTCTTTTATGATGACACGGTCTATGACAATTGCGATATCATGCTTTTTATTTTTTTCTAATTCTGGTACTTCACTTAAGTCATAGATTTCTCCATCCACTCGAACACGTACGTATCCTTCTTTTTGAATACGTTCAAAAACTTTTTTATGTTGGCCTTTTTTCTTGACAATGATCGGCGCAAGAACTTGAATTTTAGTTCGTTCAGGTAATTCTAAAACTTTATCAGCCATTTGATCAATAGATTGGCTGGTGATCTCAATGTGATCATTCGGACAGATAGGATGCCCCACACGTGCAAACAGCAATCGGAGATAATCATTGATTTCTGTGACAGTTCCTACTGTTGAACGAGGGTTTTTACTAGTTGTTTTTTGATCAATTGAAATTGCTGGACTTAGCCCATCAATACTATCAACATCCGGTTTATCCATTTGCCCTAAAAATTGGCGTGCATAAGCAGAAAGACTTTCGACATATCTTCTTTGTCCTTCTGCATATAATGTATCGAATGCTAACGAACTTTTCCCAGAACCAGATAATCCAGTGACCACCACAAATTTATCTCGCGGAATTGTCACATTGATGTTTTTTAAATTGTGGGCTCTTGCACCATGGATAATTATTTTATCATTTGCCATATAATCCCCCTACTCTGACGCCTTTAGTTCAAGAATCATATCCCGTACATTTGCGGCTGTCTCGAAATCTAATGCTTTAGCAGCATCTTTCATTTCTTTTTCTAATTTCATTAATAATGTAGCTTTTTCTTCTCTTGTCATTTCTTCATAGGATACTTGAACCGTTTCTTTTGCATCATCTTCGGATTCTTTCGTGATGGAAATCAAATCACGGATCTCTTTGATGATCGTTTTCGGCACGATACCATGCTCTTGATTATATTGTTCTTGGATACTACGTCGTCTAGCAGTTTCATCGATAGCCTTGCGCATCGAATCAGTCACTTTGTCCGCATACATAATCACTTTTCCTTCTGCATTCCGTGCTGCACGTCCAATCGTCTGTACTAAAGAACGTTCGCTCCGTAAAAAGCCTTCTTTATCTGCATCCAAAATCGCTACTAGCGAAACTTCCGGTACATCAAGTCCTTCACGTAACAAGTTGATTCCTACAAGTACATCGAATTCACCTAAACGAAGATCACGAATGATTTCGGTACGCTCTAATGTTTTGATATCACTATGCAGATATTTGACTTTGATTCCTAATTCTTTAAAATAATCAGTCAAATCTTCAGACATTTTCTTTGTCAATGTAGTTACAAACACGCGCTGATCTTTTTCAACTCGTTCATTGATTTCTCCTACCAGATCATCAATTTGCCCCATGATCGGCCGCACTTCGATGATTGGATCTAGTAACCCAGTTGGTCGGATGATCTGTTGAATCACTGTATCCGTTTGTTCATACTCATATGGACCAGGCGTAGCAGATACATAAACGATTTGATTCACGTGCTTTTCAAACTCTTCTAATCGTAACGGACGATTGTCTAATGCCGATGGTAAACGAAAACCATAATCGACTAACATCTGTTTTCTTGCGCGGTCACCATTGTACATTCCCCGAATTTGCGGCATTGTCACATGCGATTCATCAATAATCATTAATGAATCTTCGGGAAAGAAATCAAGTAACGTGTATGGTGGCTCGCCTTCTTTTCGTCCATCCATGTGTCGCGAATAATTTTCGATCCCAGATGTATAACCCATTTCTAACATCATTTCAATATCATAGTTCGTTCGTTGTTCTAGCCGTTGGGCCTCTAACAATTTATTCTCATTCCGCAAAACAGTCAAACGTTGTTCCAGTTCTGCTTTGATGTTTGCAACCGCATGTTCCATGTGTTCATCATTTGTAACAAAGTGAGTCGCTGGAAATATCGCCACATGCTCAGTTTCTCCCAAGACCTCACCAGTCAACGCATTGACTTCACGAATCCTTTCGACCTCATCACCAAAAAATTCAACACGCAACGCACGTTCATCCCGACTGGCTGGGAAAATCTCCACAACGTCCCCACGTACTCGAAAACGACCACGTTGAAAATCAATATCGTTGCGCTCAAATTGGATACTAACTAAATCACGAATCAATTGATTACGATCAAGCTCAGCTCCTTGTCTAATTGAAACGACTTGTTTTTGATACTCAAAAGGTGAACCCAAACCAAAGATGCAAGAAACAGAGGCAATCACGATCACATCATTTCGTTCTAATAATGAACTGGTTGCTGAATGGCGTAATTTATCAATTTCATCATTGACACTAGAATCCTTTTCAATGTAAGTATCACTTGAAGGGACATAAGCTTCAGGTTGATAATAATCGTAATAAGATACAAAATATTCAACTGCATTATTGGGGAAAAATTCTTTGAACTCCCCATATAATTGTCCAGCTAATGTTTTATTGTGGGCAATAATCAATGTTGGCTTATTCACTTTTTCAATCAAATTCGAAACGGTGTACGTCTTCCCTGTACCAGTTGCTCCTAAAAGTATCTGAGCTTTCTTTCCACCAACTACCCCATCAACTAACTGTGTAATGGCTTCGGGTTGATCTCCTGCTGGTTGATATTTTGACACCAACTCAAAGTGTCGGGAGGTATCTCTTTCTATCATATTTCATCCTCCTTTTCATTCTTTCCTCTTCATTTTACGACCACAAAAAAGAAAAGGAAAGCAAAGGCATTCCTTGTTGATTTATTATACCACACCGAACATACTTTCGCTACTTTTGAGTTTTTTCTTTTCTACTATATTATATAAATTCATACATGTATTAAGTAGTAAATTAGGCAGCAAAAATATATATCAATAATGTCCCTTAAGTAATTATTGATCTTACGTCAGATTCCTCTCTACATTTATTATGTTACATTTTATAACATAGATTGTTACAAAATGACATTTTTTTTATTTTTTTCAGCAACTCAGCTTGTATCTATTATTAGTTTTCGCATATAATAGGAAAATATGAAAAGTTATTGAAATTTTAGGAGGTTAATTATGAAAAAAAAGCATTTGCTTCATACGATTATTTTCATAATGACAGGGCTTGTCACATTTGCGCTTAGCAGTCCTGTACAAGCTGACGATAAAACTACTGCTGACTCAAGTACGAGCGAGACGATGCAAAAAATAGAACCTAAGAAAGAGACGTATGTCATTGCCAGCGATTCAGCTTTTGCACCTTTCGAGTTTCAAAACGCTGAAGGCAAATACGAGGGAATTGATGTTGGATTAATGGAGGCAATCTCCAAACTGCAAGGATTTAACCTACGTATGGATTATCGTGGTTTCTCTGCTGCGCTACAAGCGTTAGAATCTGGTCAAGCAGATGGAATGATCGCAGGAATGACTGTGACCGATGAACGAAAAAAAAGCTATGATTTCTCAGATCCTTATTTTGAAAGCGGGATTCAAATCGCTGTCAAAAAAGGAGACAATTCAATCAAGTCCTATGAAGACCTAAAAGGAAAAACAGTAGGTGCCAAAGTTGGAACTGAAAGTGCTGATTTCTTAAATGCCCACGAAGACCAGTACGGCTATACCATCAAGTACTTCGATTCTGCAGATCAGTTATATGACGGATTGAGAGTTGGCGCAATTGACGCCATGATGGACGACTACCCTGTTATCGGCTATGCAATTAAAAACAATCAACAATTAGAAACACCGATTGCTAAAGAATCTGGTGGTAAATACGCTTTTGCTGTGAAAAAAGGCCAAAATCCTGAACTATTACAAATGTTCAACGAAGGTCTAAAAGAATTAAAACGAACTGGCGAATACGATAAAATCATCAACAAATATATCTCAACAGATAATACGCCTACTAAAGCCAGCAAAGATGAATCTACACTAACTGGTCTATTACAAAACAACTACAAAGTTTTACTAAAAGGTTTATGGCAAACGATCTTATTAACTTTAATTTCATTCGCCTTGGCATTAGTTGTTGGTGTTATCTTTGGTTTATTCAGCGTAGCGCCAATCAGAGCTCTACGAACAATTGCAAGTATTTATGTCGATGTCATCCGCGGTATTCCAATGATGGTTCTTGCATTCTTCATCTTCTTTGGGTTACCAGGTATCGTCGGGTTTACTATTCCCGACTTCATTGCCGGGATTATCACACTAACTTTGAACGCCAGCGCTTATATCGCAGAAATCGTTCGTGGTGGGATCAAAGCTGTGCCAGTTGGTCAAATGGAAGCTTCTCGCAGTTTAGGACTTTCATATAATCGAACCATGCAAAAAATCATCTTACCACAAGCAATCAAGATCATGTTGCCATCTTTCGTGAACCAATTCGTTATTTCATTGAAAGATACAACAATCATCTCAGCGATCGGTGTGGTAGAGTTACTGCAAACTGGTAAAATTATCGTTGCACGTACGACACAAAGTACGTACGTCTATCTAATTATTGCTATCATGTATTTGATCCTCATTACTATTCTGACAAAATTAGCAAAAGTTTTAGAAAAGAAGGTGAAATAAGATGGCTGAAAAAATTCTAGTTGAACATCTTGTAAAAAAATACGGTGAAAATACCGTTTTAAATGATATCAATGTTTCAATCAACGAAGGTGACGTTGTTTGTATCATCGGTCCTTCCGGTTCAGGAAAAAGTACCTTCCTACGTTGCTTAAACCGTCTAGAAGAGCCTTCAGACGGCGAAATCATCATTGACGGGGCCCACTTAATGGACAAAAACACCGATATCAATTTGGTAAGACAACACATTGGAATGGTATTCCAACATTTTAATCTATTCCCACATCTTTCAGTGCTAGAAAACATTACATTAGCACCAATGGATTTGAAAAAAGAATCAAAAGAAGCCGCTGAAAAGAAAGCAATCAAATTGCTACAAACCGTCGGCCTTGAAGATAAAAAAGACATGTATCCAGAAATGCTTTCTGGTGGACAAAAGCAACGGGTCGCTATCGCTCGTGCTCTAGCAATGAATCCTGATATCATGCTCTTCGACGAACCAACTTCTGCACTAGACCCGGAAATGGTCGGAGATGTCTTGAACGTCATGAAAAAATTAGCTAAGCAAGGGATGACGATGGTTATCGTTACACACGAAATGGGCTTTGCTAAAGAAGTTGCCAATCGTGTCATGTTTATTGATGGAGGGAATTTCCTAGAAGATGGCACACCACAACAAATCTTTGAAAATCCACAAAATGAACGAACAAAAGATTTCCTAGATAAAGTACTAGATATTTAACCTTAAGATGATGAAATTGTTAAAGACCGTTGCAAAAGGATGCCTATCCCTTGCAACGGTCTTTATTTTAAAGGCATTTATAAAATTGACAAAAAAACACTTGATTCCTTTTTGTCCTCTTCTTTCGTCCCTGCTTTAATTATTTGTTTGCCACTTTCTCCTGTCTAAATAAAAAAAGCAAATCAATAAGAGGCTGGCGATTCTCCAGCAATTAGATGTTGGTCTAACTGCCAGAGACACTAACTGAATTTATTGATTTGCTTTTCTTTTATTTTCTTTTATTTTCTTTTCTTACCGCCAAAGGCATCTTTCACTTTATCAAAGAAGCCATCTTCTTGTTGTTCTTCTACTTTGATGCCACCAGCTTCAGCAAAAGCACGCAATGCTTCACGTTGCTGTTCATTTAAGTTCTTCGGCGTGATCAACTTCACTTTCACATGTTGATCCCCAGTAGCTCCTCCACGAAGTTTAGGCGCTCCTTTGCCACGTAAACGGAAATTCGTTCCTGTTTGCGTACCTGCCGGAATTTTAAGTTTGACATCTCCATGAACGGTTGGCACTTTTACTTCATCACCTAAAGCAGCTTGTACAAAACTCAATGGCAATTCGTAATAGATCTCTGAACCATCACGATCGAAAATATCACTTTCTTCCACACGGAATACAACATATAGATCACCAAATGGTCCGCCGTTTTCTCCAGCTTCACCTTGACCTGCCAGACGCATTTGTTGTCCTTCTTCTACACCTGCTGGTACATTCACCTTAACAGAATGTGCTTTCTTTTCATGACCAGAACCATGACAAGTTGGACAAGGATCTTTGATTTCTTTACCAGTACCATGACAAACGTCACAAGTTTGACGACTCATCACACGGCCAAGTGGCGTTTGACGTTCCACATTGATTGTCCCTGATCCATGACACTTATGACAAGTTGTTGGTTGCGTTCCAGGTTTCGCACCATTTCCATGGCAAGTATGACAAATTTCTTCTCGGTTATACTTGATTTCTTTTTCTACGCCAAAAATCGCTTCTTCAAAAGAAAGATCGATCGTATACTGTAAATCCGCACCCTGTCTTGGCGCATTAGGGTCTACCGTACGACCGCCACCGCCAAAGAACGAATCAAAGATATCTTCGAAACCACCAAAACCGCCACCCGAAAAGCCGCCAAAACCACCAAAGCCGCCACCGGCTCCACCAGCGCCATAGTTTGGATCGGTACCTGCGTGTCCATATTGATCATAAGCTGCCCGTTTTTGCGGGTCACTTAAAATTTCATAAGCTTCTGATACTTCTTTGAATTTTTCTTCTGCATCAGCTTCTTTATTGATATCTGGATGATATTTTTTTGATAGCTTTCGATAAGCTTTTTTAATTTCATCTTCAGAAGCTCCTTTCGAGAGCCCTAAGACTTCATAATAATCACGTTTTGTTGCCATAGGCTTTCCTCCTATTGGTTCTCATCATTTCCACGTCGCTTGTTATCATATCATACTTTTACGAAAACAAAAACTGCTACTTTCAAGTATTTAAAAAAGGAAGCTAGTTTAAGGCTCATACCTAAGTCAAGTTTTCCAAATTGAAGAAAGAATGTTCCTCAAATCTTATCTTATGACCAGATCGAACTACCTCAAAGCAACAGCTATTGTCCAAGAAATTCTCCCATTGTTCTTATGACTTCTGTTATTCAACAGGCATAATCATGCACATCAAATCTCCAAACAATAAGGTCTCTATTTTGCGCATCATTCTTGAAAGTGAACGCCTACTAACCTTTTAGACCACTCTAAATGTAGCACTATCGGAAAATAATCCGAAGAAACTCGAAAATATGAGAATCTATTTTCGCATTCTTCGGATTATTTCTTAGAGCTGATCTCTTTTGCTAAACCTTCTTTCAAGCATTAACACTAAAAACGAATGGTAAAGTAAATTGTTGTATAAACTTCGATTCACTCATCTTTTAGATCCTGCTTAATATTGTTTAACAACGTATTCAAAAGGTTGTATTGTATGATAACAGTACCAGCTAGAGAAGGGGAAAACCTTCTCTACTGAAACTTGTCATTTCTACTAAACAGCTAACGATTATTTAATGAGATTATTTTTTGTCGTCTCCGTCGACTTCTTCAAAGTCAGCGTCTACTACATCATCTGCACCTGTTTGCGCTGCTTCTGGATTTTCTTGTGCTTGTTGTTGCGCAGCTTGTTCATACAATTTAACTGTCAAATTTTGCACAATTTCATTCAATGCATCACGTTTTGTTTTCATTTCTTCGATATTGTTTGCTTCAACAGCAGCTTTCAATTCATCGCGAGCTTCTTCCGCTTTTTTCACTTCTTCTGCGTCAACTTTACCTTCTAATTCTTTTAGTGTTTTGTCAACTGAGAATAGTAAAGCATCAATATCGTTACGTAAATCCACTTCTTCTTTACGTGCTTTATCTGCTTCTGCATTCGCTTCTGCATCTTTTACCATGCGTTCGATTTCATCATCAGTTAGACCTGAAGAAGATTTAATCGTGATTTTTTGTTCTTTTTGTGTACCTAGGTCTTTAGCAGAAACATTCACGATACCATTTTTATCAATGTCAAAAGTAACTTCGATTTGTGGCACACCACGTGGTGCTGCAGGAATATCTGTTAATTGGAATCTTCCTAACGTTTTGTTGTCAGCAGCCATCGGACGTTCACCTTGCAAGACATGGATATCTACAGCAGGTTGATTATCTGCAGCCGTTGAGAACACTTGTGATTTACTTGTAGGGATCGTTGTGTTTCGATCAATTAATTTAGTAAAGACGCCACCCATTGTTTCAATACCTAGTGATAACGGAGTAACATCAAGTAACACAACGTCTTTGACATCACCTGTGATAACCCCACCTTGGATAGCAGCACCCATCGCTACTACTTCATCTGGGTTTACAGATTTGTTTGGTTCTTTTCCAGTTTCTTTTCTTACTGCTTCAACAACTGCAGGAATACGTGTTGAACCACCAACTAAGATAACTTCATCAATTTCAGATTGTGATAAACCAGCATCTTTCAAGGCTTGTCGTACTGGAATTTTTGTACGCTCTACTAAATCAGCGGTTAATTCATCAAATTTCGCACGAGTCAATGTCATTTCTAAGTGAAGAGGACCTGCTTCGCCAGCTGTGATGAACGGTAAGCTGATTTGTGTGCTTGATACTCCAGATAAATCTTTTTTCGCTTTTTCTGCAGCATCTTTCAAACGTTGCAATGCCATTTTATCTTGTGATAAATCAATGCCGTTTTCTTTTTTGAACTCAGCTACCATGTGATCAATGATTTTGTTATCGAAGTCATCCCCACCTAGATGGTTATCTCCAGCTGTTGATAGTACGTCAAATACGCCATCACCTAATTCAAGGATAGATACGTCGAACGTACCACCACCAAGGTCAAATACTAGGATTTTTTCATCACGGTCTGTTTTATCTAAACCATAAGCAAGCGCTGCAGCAGTTGGTTCATTTACAATACGTTCAACTTCTAAACCAGCAATTTTACCAGCATCTTTTGTTGCTTGACGTTGTGCATCGTTGAAGTAAGCTGGCACAGTAATAACTGCTTTTTCAACTTTTTCACCTAGATAGTCTTCAGCGAATCCTTTGATATATTGAAGGATCATTGCAGAGATTTCTTGTGGTGTATATGATTTTCCTTCTACTTCTACTTTATAGCCTGGTTCACCGATATGGCGTTTGATAGATGAAATCGTATTTGGATTAGTAACTGCTTGACGTTTCGCAACTTCACCCACTTGAATTTCACCATTTTTAAATGAGACAACAGAAGGAGTTGTACGGTTACCTTCTGGATTTGCAATAATTTTTGCTTCGTTTCCTTCTAAAACAGCTACTGCTGAATTGGTTGTACCTAAGTCAATACCGATAATTTTACTCATAATTAACGTCTCCTTATCTTAGTTAATTTTATATCATGACATTATTGCGCAACAATAACCATTGTTGGTCTCAATACGCGGTCATGTAATTTGTAGCCTTCTTGTAGTACTTCGACAATTGTGTCAGCTGGAAGTTCCTCAGTCGCTGGCACGGTTTGTACAGCTTGATGGAGGTTCGGATCAAAAGCCTCTCCTTTTGCCGGGATTTTTTCGATCCCTTCTTCTTTAAGTGCTTGTTTCAAGCTTTCCAGCACCATTTCGACACCTTTTTTCAAACTTGCGCCCTGATCATCGGCCACATCTGTAGCCAAAGCACGCTCTAAGTTATCAATCGAAGGTAATAATTTTTTGGCAAGATCTTGTGAACGATATTTTTGTAGTTGTTCACGCTCATTTTTACTTCGATTTGCAATATTTGCAATCTCAGCTCGAGCACGTAAATATTTATCTTCCAACTCTTCCATTTCAGCCTTTAAATTTAAACGCTCAAATTCTTCAGCTTCTACGTCAGAGACACCTGAGTCTTCCGTCGCTTCCGTATCGATTTCCGTATCTTCTTGAATATCCGCTACGTCTTTTTCTAACTCTTCTTTTTTTTCTTTCACAAGACACACTCCTTTTCGTTAATCAGTCAGTGATTCGTTTTCATGCTAAGATCCAGTCAAATCAATTGATCGATAATAATCAGCAAGCTTGTTCGCTAATTCTTGACGATAGACATCTACCAGACCCAGCATTTTTGAATAAGGCATACTGGTTGGTCCCAACAAGGCTATTGTACCTCGACCGTGTCCAGCAATCTCGTAACTTGCTTGGATCATGCTCATATTTTGTAAAAGCTCATTTCCTAATTCAGATCCAATTTTGATGTGGATGTTACTATCCGTTGGGACGATCATTTGGGTTAATTCATAAGTATCTGTCATAAACGAAAACATCGATTTGAATTGCTCCAGATCTTGGTGGAGTTCATAATCTAGTAGATTCATTTGTCCACTTACATAAACTTTGTCTTCAAACGCATGTCCGAGTATCGTATCAAAAAGATTTGATATCCCTTCAGTTGTCTGAAAATATCTATGCAAAATCATTGGAATCTCTGTCCGCAATTTATGATAGACAGTCATCAATGGATCTCCCACCAATCGTTCATTGACAATGCGAACAATTTTTTCTAAATCTTGGCTTCCTAGATTTTCAGGAAGTGTAAAAACTTGGCTTTCTACATTTCCTTTATCGGTTACTACAATCGCAATCACTTGACGACTATTTAAAGGAACAATACGAAAACCAGTCAAACGGCGGTCTTTAATTTCTGGGCCTAACGAGAAGGTTGTGTAACTAGTCAGCTCGGATAAAATCTCAGCAGATTGTTGAATAATCTCGTTAATTTCATGAAATTCTTTGCTTAAAGACAGCCGAATCTGCTGCAGATCATCATTGGTTACACGAGCAGGTTTTAGCAAATGATCCACATAATGCCGATAACCTAATGCTGAAGGAATCCTTCCTGATGAAGAATGAGTTTTAAGTAACAACCCAGCGTCTTCTAAGGCTTTCATGTCATTACGGATCGTTGCTGAGCTCGCCTTGACTCCATCTTCCATTAAGGTTTTGGAGCCGACGGGTATACCGCTACTCGTATAGTTTTGGATGATCAGACGTAAAATCTCACTTTGTCTTTGTGTTAACATCTTCTTCACCTCTCATTAGCACTCATATCTTCTAAGTGCTAACCCACTTACTAATATAGCAAGAAGCGCATAGTGTGTCAAGAAAAAGAACACCACTTTTAGCACTCTCATTTAACGAGTGCTAAAAGCGGCATTCTCTGATAAATACATTGATAGATCAACACTAAAGATAAATAGGTTTCTTAATACCTTCCATTATTTAATCGATCTATAAAGAAATTTAAAGGTTTTATTGACCTCTCACAACTATTTTTCAAGCAAGAAACGTTCAAATACTTCATTTCCTAGAAAAGTTCCTTTTGGCGTTAAATAAATTCGATCGGATTCATTGACCAATAATCCTTCTTTTTCTAAATCTGTCAAAACCTTTGAATAAAGCGATTCGATTGTTTGCTGATAACGTTCGTAAAAATGTTGTTTGGAAATTCCTATCTTTTTCCTTAACCCAAGAAACATTTCTTCCTCGATTTGATTTTCTCTTAAAAGTACTTCAGTTTCCAAAACAGGGAGTTCTCCTGCTCTTAATGGACGTAAATAATGTTGAATCGGTCCCTTATTACGGTATCGTTTATTCCCAAGATATCCACTTGCACCTGCGCCAAAGCCGAAATAATGATCATTGTTCCAATACATCAAATTGTGTTTTGATTCATGCCCCTTCAACCCAAAATTACTGATCTCGTATTGGTGACGTCCCTTTTTTTCCATCGCTTGTATGGTTTCTTCAAACATTCGCGTTTCGGTTTCTTGATCAGGCAGTTCTAAACGCCCTTGCCGCACCCAATTCATAAACATCGTTTTATTTTCTAAAATCAATGAATACAATGAATAATGGGGCAAATCAAGTGCAAGTGCTTGATTCAATGTCTCTCGATAGCCCTCTAACGTTTGTCCAGGTAACGCATAAATCAGATCAATACTCACATTCGTAAAGTTTTCTTCTTCTAAAAAACGCATTGTTTGGTAAACATCCTCTGCGGTATGTTTCCGCCCAATTTTTTTCAGCAACCGATTATCAAAAGTTTGCACCCCCATTGATAAACGATTCACTCCATAATTTTTCATGACCTGAAGCTTTTCTTTCGTTAGATCTCCAGGATTCGCTTCAACCGTAAATTCTTTTCCTTCTTTAAAAGGCAATATTTCCCTAGCGCCTGCTAACAAACGATCCAATTGCACTGCAGTCAAAGACGTAGGTGTCCCACCACCAACATACAGTGTTTCTAATTCTTTTACAGGATGTTGTTCAAGTGTGATTTCCATTTCTTTTAGAAGCATCTCGACATATTCATCTACGGGTTGACCTTCTAAAAATACTTTATTAAAGTCACAGTAATAACAGATATGCTCACAAAACGGGATATGGATATACGCAGAAACCTTTTGTTCTGCGGGATTGGTTGTTTCATTCATTAAACTAAATTCTCCTTACGTCGAAAAGTCGTACCTGTTTTCGACCACTCTTATAAAAGCATACTAACTGTATTTTCAAAACAAATCCACTAAAAAATCCAAGAATCGACTTCTTGGACTAGTTTTTCTTTGGTTGTATTGGTTACTTGGTTATAAATTTCTAAAGTTGTTTTCATGTTGGAGTGACCCACTCGCTCCATGATTGCTTTGATCGGAACGCCTGCTTCTGCCAAGAGAGAAATATGTGTGTAGCGAAAAGTATGCGTAGTCACATGTTTATTAAATTCAGGATATTTTTCTTTCAAAATATCTTTGACACATTTTACTGGTTTTTTATTGTTTCCACGCCCATTCATAAACTCATTAAACGAATGATACACAACTGGCGTACCATTTTGAGTTTGAAAAATTGTATTAGAAGAAATAAATTTCTTTGACACTGGAACTTTTCTCCGATAAGTCGTATGGTCTATTCGCTTATGTATCTGATAAAATTCTCCCTTAGCTCGCTGTTCCATTTCCCTTTGCCGTCGCTGATTGTACTTGATCCGATTTTGAATGATCTCAATCGAACGCTTGTCTAGGGCAAGCTTTCGCATCGAGCTAATGGTTTTTGATGGGTTGCGTACATACGCTTTTACGGAGCGCCCAGCTGATACTACGCCTTCATTGATCACCATGATTTTTTTCGTCACATCCACCTTCTCAGTCGTTAAGGCACTGACTTCCCCAATACGCAAGCCGTTACGAATCATAAATTCTACCATATCTAAATACAATCCCCCCATTTTATTGATCTCTTGGTTGGTTTCGTATTTCTCTTTGATTGCCTGTAGTAACCAACTGATTTCTATTTTATCTAAAAACTTTTTCTTCCTACGCTGAATCCCACGAATTTTTCGATCATTGGGAATTTTTAAGACAATCTTATTTAAATCGAATAATACCAGGTCATGCCGATAGCCATAGGCTAAAATTTGTTTTAGTAATGACCGAATCTTTTCTAATGTTGCTTTTTCTAAAAGAGTATTGGTCTGTTTCGAGCGAATGGATAAGATATCTGCCCACCTGCCTTCAACCAACAAAGGTGAAAGTTTCTGAAGTCGCAGATTATCTGGAAAATACGGCTGGAGATAGCGAGTAAGAATTTCTTTTTGATAATGGACAGTTGTTTGGCGTACGGTTGGTGACCAAGCCTTCAACCAAAGTGCCGACAACTCGCCGAAAGTTTCACAAAAATCTCCCTCAGAATAATCAGAACCATTCTTGAACTCTTTTTCAATCTTTTCTTTCAAATAGCGTAACGCTTGTTTTTCGTTTTTGAAACCTTTTACTTTCCAATTGACACTTTTCTTTCTTGTCTTTTCCTGGATTGGATCGTAATAAACCTGGAACGTACGTATATAATTCTTTTTATCTATTATTGTATATGAACTACGAAAATATCCCTTATAATTTGAAACCTTCAGAATGTCCACCTTTCCAAATAAAAAAGCACACTCGCAAAGGAACAAACCCCTCCGCTCATGCGCCCACTATTTTAAATTTAATAAATTTTTCTAAATTGATTCTAACTAACCATTATGCGGAGCAGTGATATACACTGATAAAACCCTAGATTATGTCGCATCCTTCAACCAAATGTTTGGTTAATCCTCTGCCATAATTAACTAAGTCATCTTCCTTTAGTCTCTGGATTGCATTTTTACAGATTTTATTCACTCTATCTTCGCTACTCAATAAATCACTCATATCATTAATTCCATAATAAATCTTGAACTATTTTAGAAAAAATAAAATCATTATACTTTATTTGTTCTGCTCTCTTTAATTTTTCTACTTCACCTTTACTAAATAAATTTGGATAATCATTCTCTAAACTTTTAGAATATAATTTTGTATATAGCAATTCTCTCGCTATTATAAATTGAATATAGTCAAAATAAGGTTCATATCTCTCTATTATTCTAAATACATCAATTGTATTTTTAGCTTTTATAAATGTTTTTTCCTCAAAATAATCTTTTCTTTTTAGAACACTTAACTCAAAATTTTTGCTTCTACCTGTAATATTTGAATAATGATCATTTTGAGGTGAATATATATTAGAGAACGTTATATAAGAATATATATTTTCATATAAGGGATTCATAAATTGCTCATTATTTAATTCAATAGAATGCTTTATAGAAACATTACATGTTTTACAAGAAGGAACTAAATTAAATAATGAAATTGCTAATAATGGTTTTTTTTCTTTTGCAATAAAATGATCTAATTGGGGTCTAATAGTTATTCTTGGTAAAGATAAATTCCCAATTTTTTTCGTATCTGCATTTTTAGATTCTAATTGTGTATAAATAAATTCAGAATTACAATATGGACAAACATGTAACCCACATTTTTGTACATATTCATAAGAATTCCATTTATATTTCCCAAACTTCTCAGATACATATTCTGAAGAATCATCTTTATCACTAAACAATAGATAAGTATTTAAAAATAATGCACTAATAACGTCTTTAAACTGACCAGTTTCGTTTTCTCTGTTCTTCTTTCTGATATATCCTTTCGGTGTCAAAAAAGTGTAGCTACCTTTAACATTCTCAATTAAACTATTAATTTCATCTGCTAATTTTATATCGACAGGACAGGAACAAATCAAATCTTTAAAATTTTCTTCAGAAAAAACATCAGTTATTTTCTGTTTCATTTCATAATCTTCTATTTGTAAAATAGTTTTATGAATATTGGGTAAAAGATATTTTTTGCAAAAATTATAGTGTTTATCTTTGATTTCACTCTCATTCTTCATTTTTTTCAAGTCTTTCTTGTAAGTAATCTATTTGTTTCTGAAGTTCATTTAATTTAGATTCTAAACTTATTACATCATTCATTTTTTCCATATATAAATCATGTACCTTTTTCCTTACTAATGGTTCACCTATCATATTAATAATTTTTTTATTATCTAAAATTTTATCAGGTTGAGTATCGTTTTCTAACAGCGAGTCAATAACTCCATTTATTTTATTTTTAGCAAATGCTCCTGTTAGTCCAGAGTTAATAAAAAATTTATGAGTTAACAAATCTTGAATATTACTTCCAAATGATAACTTCAAATCATGGGTGTCTGTATAACAGTCTTTGCCTAATAACAATATATTATTATTAGGCAAATCCGATAGTATAAATGGAGAATGAGTAGACACTATAATTTGAAACCTATTGATTTTAAAAACTTCTTCCAAGATATTAGTCAATATATTTACCCACTGTTGTTGCCACTCAGGGTGAAAAGACATATCTCCTTCATCAATTACCAATACTATAAACTTATTAAATTCAAATTTAACTTCATATAGCCTACTAAAAATACTCAAAAAAGCATTCTCTCCACTGCTCAAATTTCTCCAAGTATACACGATTTCATCTTCCCATATAGTTCCGTTCTTCTCTTTAAATTTAGTTAGATTGTGGATAGATTCTATATCGATAACTCCATTCATATTTCCACTATAATCGGGTTCTATATTGATATCTTTAAAAACAGTACAATATTCATCTAATAGTTTCTTCCACTTATTTAATGCTTCGATGAATGCGTTTACTGTTTTCATGTTTATTTTGTATGATTTATTTTTATAAAAGTAATTAAAAAAAGTATTTTCCTCAGGATCTTCTTCACTATCTTTAATAAAGGAGTTATATGCCTCTTCATCATGTTTATCTTTAAAATCCCATTTTTTTTCACCAATTTGAATACTACTTTCTTTTTTCTTTAAGCCAATTATATCAGGAAGTGTCTTTTCAATATAAACAATTAAATCTTCAAAATTATATTTATTAATAGTTAATAACTCCTCAACTTCAGAGTAATTAATATGCTGGTTAGTATATAGTAACTCTTTATACTTTTCACTAACAGCCCAAGATGTATTAATTATAATTTGTTTCAGAAATGAACTATTATATCTCTCCATTGCTAAAGTAGCTAAATGCTTAATAAAATTAGATTTTTGTTTAAACAATCCGAAAAAATTGTCTTCTAAAGAGTAATTAAGTTCTGAAGGTAAATTAATATAATCTTCAATTTTAATATCGTTTTTGTAATTAGCTACAAAGTTTATATTCCTTGTCATCTCATCTGAAAAAAAAGTTTGTAAACTTTCAGATTGATTAATCAAATTTGTTTTTGATAAATTTATAGTCTTTTGATCAAGTTTATAAATCGGATTATCATCTACCATATTAGTTAACAACACTGTAGAAACTTTATTAAAAAAGATATTAACATCAATCTTTTTAATATTTTTTCCATTTATTTTTATTTTTTGTGTTGTCGATATATAACAGTAATTAATAATTCCATTATTATTTTGTTCGAATACAATTATATAATTACCTTTAAATTCCCCCTCTAAAATACGAATGATATTCTTAAGTAGCGAAGTTTTTCCTGAAGCATTTTTACCAACTATAGAGTATATAAAATCTATATTATTTGAAAAAAAATCTTGAACAAATTCCTCATTTGGCGTAGTCTCATAGAATCCTTCATCAATTTTAGTAATATTCTCTCTAGTCGGAAAATCAATTATTATATTTTGATTCTGTTCTTCAAACTCTAAATAACTAATTATCATATAAATTGATCTCCTTATTGTGTGCACTTTAACATAGAATTCAAAAAATTTTTATAACTAATATTCTACACATAAAGGAAATATTTTTAAATATCTATTTTAGTTATAATAAAATTTGTTTTTTTAAAACAATTACATATTTAATTAATAATTTTTTTGTAACATTAATCAATTAACTTACTTATTATGAAAAATTTTCTAATATTCCTGCTTTAACGTATTATAGGTCATTTCCGCTATTTTCCCCTCTTTGACTTTTGCTAGTAATAAAATACGAATGGGTGAACCGTTCTGAATACAATCTAATAATACTGCATACTCCTCTTGATCATTTTGGTAGATCGCCGTGACTTTACCTTCACTGCCTAGAGCATTTCCTGTTTTGATATCAATGCCGTTCATTTTGATACATTCTTCCGTCATTAGATCTTTTAATTGCTCGTTCCGATGGTTAAGATTTTTAAAATTGGCATAAGCTTCACCGTATTTTTCAAGTAACTGCGTATGGTCTTCTTTTTCCTTTGATTCTGTTGTTAGTTCCTTTTCTTTTTGTTCCTTATAGGTTGATCTATTCGTATTTTTTGTTTCTTTCGTTGAATTTGTGGTACTTGATTCAACAGCTTCCATTACTTGCACTTCTTCTGTTGTTATGGTTGTTTCCTGATTTTTTTCTAGTTGCACACAGCCACTTAGTACCAATAAAATCATTGATACATATAGGATCCAACAATTTTTATATTTCATTTTTTTCACCTACTTTTTGTTTCTCCTTTTATTTTTTTCTAACGACACTGGCAATTCGAGTAAATTCTTTGCCCCACGTTCTTGAATAATGAGCACAAATTTGCCCTTGCTCAGCATTTTGTTCATAGGTGGTAAACGATTTTTCACTTTCCACACTTGCAATTATGCCCGTATGTCCATAAACTCCTGGTGAAAGTGCTTGTCCTGCGTACCAGTTGATCACGTCTCCTGCTTTAATCTCGCTTGGCTTAGGATCGAACACGACTTCCCAACCATATTTTTCCCAGTTGTAATCACGACCTATTGATTCCGCATACATAAATCCTGACCCCATCATGACTGGTCCACCTAATTTTTGAACATAATAGGCGGTTAACCCGTAACATTGTCCACCATTGATTGTTTGCCCCATGACCGCTTCTAAAAGATCAATTTTACCGCCCCCAACATTCGTAGATCCATTGCCGAGAGAACCTTCAAAAAGTCTTTTGTACCATTGATTGGCACTTATTTTTCGTTTGGTTTGTTCTAAAAGATCATCTTTGGTTCCAGCACGTTCCCAATATTTTAAAATATCGACAGCTAAACCATCGATACTTGTTCCGTTTGCCATATTTTTTAATAACTCACTATCGGAGCTATCATGATTCCAGGCATAATTTAACTGCAGTTCAATACTTTGCCATTCCTTGTTTTCTTTTTTCGCCAGATTTAATAAGTTCACTCTTCTACCTGAATCCCACTGTGCCAATCCTATACCATAACCTCCAATTTTCGGATTATATGCCCAAAGATCATTGAAAGGTAAATCACTTTGGATACGAGAAGGGATCAATCCACTTTCATGTTCCATATTACCGATCCAAGCTACCGCAAATTCTTTCGTTCCACCTTGTTCCAGGACAAATTGGGCAACAGCCAATGCCACTTGTTCTTGCGGTGTCGTTGGTTCAAACTCAGAAGTATCACCGTTTTGATTAGTGGAAAAGATAACGAGAAACAGTAGAAAAGGAACTAGAAATAGAAAAAGCATAGCCATAAGTAAATACGCAATTTTTTTCATTTCTTTCCTCTTTTCTAAAAAAGAAGACTGATCAATTTACCAGTCTTCCATTTTTTCACCTATCGATTTTTCCTTCACCTCATCAAAAAAGCTTGCTTCTGCTTCTAAACTTTTAAGATTATTGTCTTCTTGGTTGATTCCATTGATTAATGGTTCATAATTTGCTAGCAATTCTTGATCTTGTTCTTGATCAAAATAGGCTTTTTCAGCTTGCGCAAATGCAAGTTCATCCAAGTTATCCACGGTCACATTTAGATTATCCATCATTTCAGGATTCTGTGGTTCATCAAACTCCTCTTTCTCACTTTGCTCAATCGTAGCTAATGTTTCGGTGTCGATTGCTAATTCTGGTTCTGGCGGTAGCTCTTGTTCCAGTGGTTCGAGAGTTAGCTCATCTGATTCTGCCATTGAACGATCTTCTGGATCTTCTATAGGAATTTCCGTTAATATATCTGCCATTGCTTTATCATCAAAAGGCTCATCAATGATTGATTCTTCCTTTTCTGATTGCTCATTGGCATCTTTCTCTTCATTGGCTTCTTGATAGATAGAAGACTCTATTCCTTCATTTTCACCTTGCTTAAATAAAGATTGAATGCCTGGCTTTATCCCAGTAAATTGTCCATTTTCATCAATAAAATGTTCTTTACCTAAGTTTAAGGCTTTATCTGGCAAAATAGCACTCGCCCCATTTAAAGCCATTCCTAAATTGCCAGTATATGCTCCTGTCGCCATCTGTGCGGTTCCTACACCAATTTCACCGATCCGTTCTGCTCCTGCTCTCATTTTTTCATTCACTTGTTTTTCAAAGATTGGCTGTTGGATTTGACCATCTGAGAAAAAACGTAAAATTCGATAACGATTTTTCCATAGTGTCTTGATTACCACGATTTTTACCACGATCATCATTAATCTTGTTCCTAATAAAACAATACCACCTGATAGAACGTTGATTAAACTTTCATTGACTGTTTCCGCCACATTTAAAAATACTTGATCCACTAATTGATTCATCCAAAAGAGTACCGAAAGAAAGACACCGTAAATAACTGGCATAAAGGAAACGCCAACAAGTGCCTTAAAGAATTTAAAAAGCAACATTTGACAACGTGGAAAAAAGGAAGCTAGTGCGATAACTGGAAACGCAAGAATTAATAGATTAATCATCATTTGTATCACCGTCAGCATTATACTCACGTATAAACTAGGTAAGGCTAATACAATAAGATTGAATACACCAATCCAAATGGCAAAACTCTTTTCCATCGTTTTTACTCCATCTTGGGCAAAGTAGGAATTTTCCTTTTCTAAGGAAGCAATATATTTTTCACGTTCTTTCTTGAATTTTTCTTTTCCATTTTCTGATAAACCAGGCTCTTGTAATAATTTTGTCTCATCTAGTTTTTCTCCATTTTCCATGGTGCCATCTAAAGAACCACTATTCACGTAGTTAAAAGTTTGTTGAATGGTTGCATCAAATATCGTACTTTGATTTGAACCTGTTTCATAACTTGTGCCAGATAGAAAATTACTGCGAATTGACGTAGCCATGCTATTTAGCGATTTCACGACAAAGATTGGTACGTCATGTTGTTGTGCGTGATTGTTAGCGATACTTATTTGACTAAACCAACCAAAAAACAATAAAAAAACCACTAGGTAATGCAATAAAGCTTTAGAGAAATTATGCCGATTGGAAAAGAAATTGACTAATAAATAATAGGCACTCACAATCATTGCTAAGCCCATCAACGTTCCAGAACCAAAACGAGTACCGCCAAAATTCTTTAAGATTTCTACTGACATCTCATAAGCTTCTGTTTGTTTCGCAATAAAAAAATCTGATTGATTCAGTACACTTTCACAAAATAGAAAGAAAGAGACACATAGCTTCAATATAAAAAAAGGAACGCCCACAAAAAACCAGTTCACAGCTTGCCAACCTTTATCCAACAAACCGCCACCAGCCATATACGCATCGTAGCTATCAATTAAATACTTCATTCCTTACCTCCTTCCTATAAAGCAAATCGATTTTCCATTACTGAAGCATCTGAATCATCGACTGTTTTAAACAATTCTAGCCATTCTTCAAATAATACATGAACCACCACACGGTTCACTTGATTGAACATGTCTTTTAACAAACACTGCCCTTGAACCATATTGGAAACCCACTTCATGTTCTGCTCATTATTAAGTAAATTTAAATAATCTAAAATTCCTTCACGATTTTGAACTTCATCAAAACAAATCACCGTTCCAAATCCTGTACCGTCTTCTTTATCATCTAAATCATTAACAGATTGTGTGATCAATACTAAGAAATTATTGAAGGATCGCCCAATCCGTTTCATAGACTTCAAAATGGCTTTCCCTTCTGGAGACGATTGGAAGATCCAACTCTCATCAAAAAAGGTGACCGTTTCCTGTTTGGGATTACGTGATCCAAATTTTGAACAAAACGTTCCTAACGCAAACATCAAAGTAACGGATAATCGCTTGTTTTCATCCATGTGTTCATTCTTATCAGTCGGCAAATCTAAGTCTTCAATTTCTAAAATTGTGACTTTCTTATCAAAGGAAAGACCTGGTACTTCTCCATGAGAGAAAGCTAATTCTAAAATTGATCCCCGTATCGTTGATATCAAAAAGCGCCCCATATCCTTAACATCAGGTATTTCACTTTGAGCTAAACGTTCAATCACATGCCAAAACCCTACTTTTTTTCCTATTTTTCGTTCATTGACTACCTCTGCAATGGTTTCGTTAATTTCAGTTTTTTGTTTTAAGTTCCAGGTTCCCTCATAAATATTGGTCAACATCGCTTTTGCCGTAGCAATCGCTTCCGTCTCATCAAATAAGACAATTGGATCTAACACACCGCTATTTTTTTGATCACGAACATCCAAGGTCACAAAATTAAAAGAACGAACAAATTCAGCATCTAAAGGATAATTTTTTTGATACAGCGGATCGTTGATTGTCCGCATAAATTGTCGACGCATTTCTTTTTTCGGATCGATATATAAAACATGATCTTTTAAGGTGGCACATTCCATAAACAACTTTTTAGCAGTCACTGATTTTCCGTTCCCCGTATCCCCAGTTAGTGCCCAATGAGGATTGTTAGTTTTTTTACCGATCACATCTTGTTTGTTCGCTAAGAACATATTCATATAGATCAGATTTTTCGAGTTTAAAAGCACGCTTTGTCGATCTTCTTTTTCTTCTAAGGTGGTATCTACTCGACCAAAGTAATATCCTAAATTGGTACCTGCTTTTAAAGAAGTAAAGAAATTCAATTCTGCAAAAGTTTCTAAGGTTGTTGTATGTTGCCAACGCTTATCTTTAAATCGCATAAAGTTACCAAACAAGGTGGACTGAAATAAATAAGGATCATCGAAAGTTGCCTTAATCAATGGAATCCCTAAACTATCAAAACGATTAATTAGATATTTTTTACGTGCCTGCATTTGCTTTTTGGTACTGCCACATACGACCAAAACCGCTGTCCAGTCAATAATGTCAATGCCATCATCAATTTTTTGGTCTAAATCATCTAAAGCGAGTTGTCCTTCAACAATTTTTCTTTTTTGTTTCGATCCTGCCAAGTGAGCTTCTTGCATGATATTTTTTGTTCGAGTTCGTGCACGTGACGAACGCCCCGAAAGAGCTAATTGACCTTTGCTTTCAGCAAAACTTGCTTGCAATTTCACTTCCACAGGAAAAGGCATTTTTTGGACAATTTCTAATAAATGATTGCCATCAAGAAATACGCCAATATCACCAACAGGTAGGTATGAAACATAACTTTCACCAAACTCACAATTAAAATGTAATCCTCCTTGAAAAATCGATTTAATTTTTGTTGCCATTAAATTGTCTAAATTTTGGCTAGCTAAGATATCTTGTTTTTCATGAGGAATGTTTTTTAAAAATTGATAGGCTTGGTAGTAATACAGTTCATCTTCTGACAAGCGTTCAACTAATAGTTCCGATAAATTTTGGTAGACTTCCATTTCCTGTTCCTGGAACTCTTGGTACCAAGTCTCATTTAATTCAATCGCAAATCCTAAACCCGTAATGATTCTCTCAGTCGCATGGTTCACTGCTTTTGAAATATTTTCTCTCAGGTCAATCGCAATTTCTTTTTTTACTAAAGGCACGCCAATAATCCAAGCATATTCATAAACCATTCCCATTTCCTGTTCTAAAGTCACAGCGGTTTTCATTAGTTTATCAATAGCAACCGCATAGTTTTTAGGGTCAACCAGGGAGCGCATGGCTCCCATCTTCCCTCGAATATCCGCATTCACTGGTAAAAGATTGATTTCAAATCCTTCTCCATTTTTCAGGCGTTTCAATGCACGTGCTACTTTTTTCTTGGTTTTTTGTTTCTTTTCAAAATCCGTCAGCATGACTGTTTCCGAACGGATTCGATAGTAAGCAATCGCTTGTTTTTCTTGTGTTAGAATGACATTCTTATGGGTATATTCCAACAAAGGGTATTCTAAATGCATGTCATCTTCCTTTCTATTTTTTATCGTCTAAATGAAAATTCTGTTGTTTCATGGATTCGCTCGAACCCTATCATTGGTCGTTGATCCATTACATCGTTTTTGAAGTAAAGAAGCATATCTTTTAAATAAACATTGGCTGTTTTACCATCTAATTCCGTTTCTGCATACCAACGTGCTATTTTATTGGGAAAATATAGCATGAGTAAAAAATTAAAATTAATATTAAAAAATGTTGGTAAGGGCATTTTTTGCCAAAAACAGCCAAAAATCACTAATCCTAAAATCAGCGTGAGTAGATAGGAAAGACTCAAAGGTTGTGCAAAGACCCACAGTGTTTTTCCTTTTGGGGATCGAATAACTTGAATGGAATAGGGCGCTTTTAATCCACGTGCATAATCATAATGATTCATTTCTCGCCCTCACATCTTGATTCCAAATAATCCAAGAAACCACTTCATGACTGTAAAAATATTATTTCCTTGATTTGTCGCAAAATCGTTTAAAATCAATGCGATCAAAATCACTGAACCAATTTTCAACCACTCTGCCCCACGCCAATGTTTAAAAATTAGCACAATCACCGCAAAACTTAACAACGTAATAAAACCTGACTTCATAAAACTATCTAAATTCGAGACATTCATAATTTAATTTCCTTCCTTTTCTGTAAAATAATGTTTTAATGTATTCACAAAATATGAATTTTCCGTTTGACTTAACCAGAGAGTAAAATCTTCAGTGTGCACGAGACCAGTTGTTTTGTCAGCAAACACTACTGACACTTGAACGCCTTGTACACCTTTTTGTTTTGTTTCAAAATAACGGATATCATTTTGTTTTAACTCCAATAACGTAGTGTCTCCTGTCGTTATGACTGGCTCTTTCATTAACAACATGAGTTCCTGTTTGTTTGCCGTTGCATATTTTTCAAAAAATAGCTTCAAGAATTTTTCAACATTAGCTTTTTCATCTGTTGTTACTTCTACTTCTTTTCCATCTTGTTGCATTGGCTCAGTTTTTCCTTGTGGCAAAGTCGTTCCTAGAAAATAAGGACGACCAACGATTGAAAAGAGGTTCTTCTGGGTTTTGATCGGTAAAACCATTTCTTGATTCAATTGTTCTATTTTGTCTTTTTGTTTACTCTCATACGAAACATTTAAATAAACTAAGAGACAGTCCTTTTCTGTTAACACTCTACTTAAGGAAACCTCTTTCAACTGACGAACAATTTCTAATTGTTGATTACTACTTTCATCAATGGATTCGACATCAATTGATAAATAATTTGACAAACGTTTTAAACGCTCGCTTTTTTCTTCTTCACTTGCTGTAGTATCCATATTCAAGTACTCTTTAGCAAAACGGGTGACATAAAAAGAAAGCGCTGAATAATCATACGCTTCTTCATGACTTACTCCTTGTTTTTTAAGAATAGCTAATTGATCCACTTGTTTGGATAGTTGATCAAAATTTGTTGCCACAACATTTGCTCGAATTACTCCAATAGTCGAAGCGATCACCAGCAAACAAACCCCAGTAAAAACCACTTTATTCGCTTTTTGTTGTGACAATTTTTTCACTTTCGGACGTTTCTCTTTTTTCTCCTTTTTCTTGATCTTTTTTAAATTCATAGTTCCTCCTGGTTTCTTATTTTTAGGCAAAAAAATAGACCTAGTTATACTTGAATTTCCAAGGAAATAACTAGGTCTATATGCTATAATAGTTGAGACAGTAAAGTTTATGCGGTGGCTAATCCCTAATCCCAATAGAAATGGGGTGATGCCTATGTTGATTTGTGGCTTGATCCCTAGAAAGGAATAAGCTTGTCTGTTTTTGAAGCGCTAATGTTTGCGATAGCTTTTGCAACGTTAGTTCTGACAATCAGCAATCACAAAAACGACAAAAAATAACCGCAATTTAAACTTAGGCAGTTTAACGGTTATTTTTTGTAAATATAATTAAACTGAGCCACCGTCTTAAACGGTGCTGTCAAAAGGGAACTGTTAGCGCAGTTCCTTTTTTCATGTTCATTATAGCATAGCTTTATTCATTTTTTCAATTTTTTAAGTGATATAACCTGAATCCAACGAAAGCAATGGATAGGAAACCTACAAGCATCACTAAAATACTTTGTTTATTTCCTGTTTTAGGTAATTCTTGTGGTGTCTCTACCTTTTTCTCAGGTTGCTTTTCTTTTGGTTTTTCGGGTGTTTTGAAGGTAACAGTCTGTTCTTTATTCGTAAGATCGTCCTCACGTCCTACTTCATTTTCTTTTTCTTGTTCATAATATAAAATATGCGTAGCTGTTAACTGTTCGCCGTTTTTTAACATATTCGCTTTTAAATCCAAGAAAACTTCAAATGTATCTTCTTTGTTCTTTGGAGTGTAAGTTGATGTCGCTTCACTGACTACTTCTCCTGTTTTCGTATTCTTATATTGCGTAAAAACAGTATAAGTGTGTCCGATTTCGATTGCCTCGCCTTTGACCCACACCACATCTTTCAACTGATTGTCTACTGTTGGATCAAGTGTTTTTTCGCCAGCGCTATCGGTAAATAAAGAGGTCAACTCTAATGGTTCCCGTTCATTGTAGGCTTCAAGAACAAGTAGTTCGCCGTCCTTTTCAACCGTGACAGAAAAATCCATTGGTTCTTCTAATGGTAAATAGCCTGCCAAAGGTTCCACTTCAACAAATTTATAGTTGCCATAAGGTAGTGCCTCTACATTGATTTTCCCTTCTTTATCAGTCAAATATTTTTCAACTAAGATTTCAGTCAATTCTCCATTTTCATCCGCTACTATGTTGTATAAATGAAATGGGACATTTTCTATTGGTTGTTCATTCAACCGATCTCGCTTGATCAATTGGATATTTTGACGAGCTAATCGATTCGGAATTTCTAAACGAATCAAGGCATC